>DASRKB010000094.1:0-12687 GCA_035649175.1 Burkholderiales bacterium
AAAGGGTCCTGACCCCTTTTTCCTTGCTCACAGTGCCGGTGCGAGCGAATAGCAATCGCCTATGCCGACATAAGGCCGGCGATGCCTAGTACTCAGGGAGTACGGCGCGCGCGGTGCGCGCCGTCTATCGTCTATCTAGAACGGACGCGGGATCGGGACGAAGAAGGACTCGCGCACCACGTCCTTGCCGGCGATCAGCTCCTCGGCCTCGCGCCGCTCTTCGTCGAAGACGACAGCGGCGAGCTTCTGCAGCGTCTCGCGGGCCTCGTCCAGGGTGCGTCCGTGCGAGTTCACTCCAGGTAGCTCCTCGATGAAGCCGATGTAGCCGTGATTCGACTTGAGGTAGACGGCGGTGAACGCCAGGCGACCCTGTTCCATGCTTCTCTCCTTCCTTTCTCGAACAACAGAGGGAAGGTTACGCCTCTCAGCTTACAGATACATGACTGCTCGAAAAGAAAATTCAAAATGCAAAACGCATGTCGCGAAGCACACGACAAAAATTTTGCGACGCCACAATTTGTGCGCCGCTTTAGAAGCGTCGATGCTGCGGTGCGCCGTTCACTTCTCGAGAAGCGATTTCTTCTCTTGAACCTTGGCCCACTGGTCCGCGTCGGGCGGCGCCGACTTTCGCTCGATGATCGCAGGCCATTTCTTGGACAGCTCGGCATTGAGCGCGACGAACTCGCGCTGCGCGTCAGGCACGTCGTCCTCGGCGAAGATCGCCTCCACCGGGCACTCGGGAACGCACAGGGTGCAGTCGATGCATTCGTCAGGGTCGATCACCAGCATGTTCGGCCCCTCGCGAAAGCAGTCGACCGGGCAAACGTCGACGCAGTCCGTGTACTTGCATTTGATGCAGCTTTCGGTGACGACGTATGTCATTTGAATCAAGAGTTTAGCATCGGCGACTTGGGATTGCCGAGATTCGACCCCATAATCAGAGCTCCGCCTCATCCCCGGAAGGAGCCATGAGCAGTCCCGACATCCGCCACGTCACTGACGAGAGCTTTGATCCCGAAGTCCTGAAGTCCGACACCCCTGTGCTGGTCGACTACTGGGCGGAGTGGTGCGGCCCCTGCAAGTCCATCGCGCCGATCCTCGACGAGGTCGCGCGCGAGTATGAAGGCCGGCTGAAGATCGCGAAGATCAACGTCGACGAGAACCAGGCGGTACCCGCGAAGTTCGGGATCCGCGGCATCCCCACGCTGATGCTCTTCAAGAACGGCAATGTCGAGGCGACCCGCGTGGGTGCGCTGTCGAAGTCCCAGCTCACCGCTTTCCTTGACAGCAACATCTGAAGCTTTTAGGCTCTGAGCCGTAGTCAAGCTCCCCGCCCCTCCGCGAGGATGGGCGGGGTTCCAGCCAAAAATCCCTAGCAAGGTTGTCGCGCCCTGGAGGAGTTCCGGCGCACTTTCCCGAGTTATGCCCAGACCTCAAGCGGTCCCGCCTGACACGACAGCGCCTGCCGCGGCGCAACGGCCCGAAGCGGCCCCCGGCAACAACGGCGCCCCGGTCGCCGTGCCGCTCCACCTCTCGGAGCTGAAAGCCCACCACGTCACGCAGCTAGTCGAGATGGCCGTCGCGAACGGCATCGAGGGCGCAAACCGGATGAGGAAGCAGGACCTCATCTTCGCGCTGCTGAAGAACCAGGCGAAGAAGGGCGCCTCGATCTTCGGCGACGGCACCCTGGAGGTGCTGCCCGACGGCTTCGGCTTCCTGCGCTCGCCGGAGACCTCGTACCTCGCGAGCACCGACGACATCTACGTCTCCCCCTCGCAGATCCGCCGCTTCAACCTGCACACCGGCGACTCGATCGAGGGCGAGATCCGCACCCCGAAGGACGGCGAGCGCTACTTCGCGCTCGTCAAGGTGGACAAGGTCAACGGCCAGACCCCCGAGGCGGCGAAGAACAAGATCCTCTTCGAGAACCTGACGCCGCTCCACCCCGACGAGCAATTCAAGCTCGAGCGCGACATCAAGGCCGAGGAGAACCTTACCGGGCGCGTGCTCGACATCGTCGCGCCGATCGGCAAGGGCCAGCGCGGCCTCATCGTCAGCCCGCCCAAGGCCGGCAAGACGGTGATGCTCCAGCACATCGCCCACGCGCTCATCGCCAACCATCCCGATATCTCGCTCATCGTGCTGCTCATCGACGAGCGACCCGAGGAAGTCACCGAGATGTCGCGCACCGTGCGCGGCGAGGTGGTCGCCTCGACCTTCGACGAGCCGGCGAGCCGCCACGTGCAGGTCGCCGAGATGGTAATCGAGAAGGCGAAGCGCCTGGTCGAGCACAAGAAGGACGTGGTCATCCTGCTCGACTCCATCACCCGCCTGGCGCGCGCCTACAACACCGTCGTTCCCGCGTCCGGGAAGGTCCTGACCGGCGGCGTCGACGCCAACGCGCTGCAGAAGCCCAAGCGCTTCTTCGGTGCGGCGAGGAACGTGGAAGAGGGCGGCTCCCTCACCATCATCGCCACGGCGCTCATCGACACCGGCAGCCGGATGGACGACGTGATCTACGAGGAGTTCAAGGGCACCGGCAACCTCGAGGTGCACCTCGACCGCCGGATGCACGAGAAGCGCATCTATCCCGCCATCAACGTGAACCGGTCCGGCACGCGGCGCGAGGAATTGCTGATCGACGCCCCCGTGCTGCAGAAGATCTGGGTGCTGCGCAAGCTTCTGTTCCCGATGGACGAGCTCGAGGCGGCGGAATTCCTCATCGACAAACTGCGCGCCACCAAGTCGAACGCGGAGTTCTTCGACTCCATGCGTCGGGGCTGAAAATGCCTGTATAATCCGCGCCTTCCCGAAGAGGCGCCGTTCATGAAAACTGGCATCCATCCCGAGTACAAGCCGGTGATCTTCCTCGACACCAGCTCGAACCATTCTTTCCTCACGCGCTCGGCCATCGATACCAAGGGCCGCGAGACCATGAAGTGGTCCGACGGCAAGGAGTACCCCGTCGTGAAGGTCGAGGTGTCCTCCGAGTCGCACTCCTACTACACCGGCAAGCAGAAGATCGTCGACACCGCGGGCCGGGTCGAGAAGTTCAGGCGCCGCTACACCAAGAAGTCTAAGTAGTCCGCGGGGCATGCCGCCCCGTCTGCCGCTCCCGCGCCTCGCGCTGCCGCTGCCGCCTTGGGCACTTGCGCTCCTCGCGGTGCTCTTCGTGCTGCCCGGCCTCGCCGCGCATGACCTGTGGAAGACCGAGGACGCGATCGCGCTGGGCATCGTCCACGGCATGGCGCAGGACGGGGAGCTCCTCGTGCCGGGCATCGCCGGTCTGCCCTGGATGCACGACCCGCCGCTGTTTCACTGGGTGGCGCTCGGCTTCGGCACGGCGCTCGCGCACCTGCTGGAGTTCGCCACGGCGGCGCGCCTCGCATCGGGGCTATTCCTGCTCGTCGCCTTCTGCTCGCTCTACGCGGCAGCGCGGCGCTGGCCTCCCGCCGACGAAGGGCGCGCCACCGCCTCTGCAGCGGTGCTGCTGGCGCTGGGCTGCGTCGGCTTGATGGTGCACGCACACACGGCGCTGCCGGAGCTCGCGCAGCTCGCGGCGATCGCCGCCGCGCTGGCTGCGCTTCCCTACGCGATCCACCGCCCGCTTGCGGCGGGCGTGGGCTTCGGCGCGGCGCTCGGGCTGGCGTTCCTGTCCTCCACCTGGGCGGTGCCTGCGGCCCTGGCGCTCGCCGCGCTCGCCGCGGGAATCGTCACGCCGCAGTGGCGGCAGCGCCGCGGCACGGCATTCCTCGCCGCCGCTCTCGTCGCCGGGATTCTGGTCTCGCTCTCCTGGCCGCTCGCGCTCGCGCTCAACTCGCCGCACGCCTTCCTCGAATGGTGGACGATCGCATTCCGTCCGGACGACGCGCCGCTCGCCAAGCTCGGCTACCTGCTCGAGACCATGAGCTGGCTGCTTTTCCCCGCCTGGCTGGTGGCGCTCTGGACGGCGTGGTCGCTGCGCCGGCGCTGGAGCGAGCCTCGCCTATTCGTGCCAGGCGTCGCGATCCTGCTGACGATTGCCGGGCTCACGTTCTGGGAGCCGCCGCGGGAGGTCAACCTGATTCCGCTGATCGCGCCGCTTGCGCTACTCGGCGCGCAGGGCATCCTGCTTCTGCGACGCGGTGCCGCCGCGGCATTCGACTGGTTCGGCGTGCTCGGCGCGGCGTTCTTGGCCGGGCTGCTGTGGCTGGGCTACGTGGCGATGATGACCGGCGTGCCTCCGCGGATCGCCAACAATCTCGTCAAGACCGCCCCCGGCTGGACGGGGCAGTTCGAGCTCCTGCCGATGCTCTTCGCGCTCGCGCTGACCCTGGGCTGGCTTTACGTCGTGGTGTGCGCCGCGTCCTCGCCGCT
The DNA here is from genome assembly GCA_035649175.1 of Burkholderiales bacterium. GTDB lineage: Bacteria > Pseudomonadota > Gammaproteobacteria > Burkholderiales > SG8-39 > SCGC-AG-212-J23. The sequence goes on from DASRKB010000094.1 coordinate 4,357, forward strand.
TCGCAGCGTGACGCGCTGGGGAACGGGCATCGTGCTGCTGTGGGGGCTGTTCGCCGTGCTTTTCATTCCCTGGGCCGACTACCAGAAGAGCTACCGCGGCGTCGCGCTCCAGCTGCGCTCGAACATGCCGATCGGGGCCCCGTGCGTGACCGGAAGGCAGATCGGCGTGTCCCAGGCGGCCGCGCTCGACTACTACGCCGGTATACGCACCGAACGTTTTGATCCGCTGCACCCGACGGCGTGCCCGCTGATGCTGGTTCAGGGTGCGCCGGGAAACGAGTTTGACGGGCCGAGCGCCGGCTGGACCAAGCTCGTCGACGTCGGGCGTCCCGGCGACAGGTCGGAGCGCTATCGCCTGTACGTGATGGAGTGAACCTGAATACCACGCCCCCCACCGAATGCCGAGCCTGGGCCCAGCTCGCCGCCCACGCCGAAAGCTGGAACGCCGTGCACCTGCGGGAGCTTTTCGCGAACGACGTAACGCGCGCGGTGCAGCTCGGCGCGGACGCACCAGGCGTGCGCCTTGACATCTCCCGCCAGCGAGTTGGCGCGATCACCCTGCGGCTGCTCTCGCAACTCGCCGAGCAGCGCGGGCTTGCGGAATGGCGCGAGGCGCTCTTCGGCGGCAAGAAGATCAACGTGACCGAGGACCGCGCGGCGTGGCACACGGCCCTGCGCTCCGGCTCGCATCCCGAGGTACGAGAAGTACTTTCGCAAGTCAAAACCCTGGCGAGCAAGATCCGCACAGAAAAAACTTTCAGGCGAATCGTCAACCTCGGCACGGGCGGGTCGGACCTTGGACCACGCCTGGTCGCCGACGCCCTCGCCGATGGAACGCTGGACGTGCGCTTCGCGGCGAACGTCGACCCGAAGGACCTCGAGCGCGCCCTCGAGGGTGCGGAGGCGGAGACCACGCTCTTCATCGTCGTCTCCAAGACCTTCACCACGCAGGAGACCATGGCCAACGCCGAACGGGCGAAAGCCTGGGGCGGGAAGCACTTCATCGCGGTGAGCTCGAACGTCGAGCTGGCGAAGAGCTTCGGCGCGATGGAAGTGCTGCCGATGTGGGACTGGGTCGGCGGGCGCTTCTCGGTGTGGTCGGCGGTCGGGCTCGCGGCCATGTGCGCGATCGGCGCGGTGGCTTTCCAGGAGTTCCTGGATGGCGCCGCGGACATCGACCGGCATTTCCGCGAGGCGCCGCTCGAGAGGAACCTGCCCGTCCTTATGGCGATGCTCGGCGTATGGAACACGAACTTCCTCGGCGCGGCGACGCATGCCGTGCTGCCTTACTCGAACGCGCTGCGCCTTTTTCCTCCGTACCTGCAGCAGCTCGAGATGGAGTCGAACGGCAAGCGCACCGATCGCGAGGGCCGCGTCGTGGACTATGCGACCGCGCCGGTGCTCTGGGGACTCGAAGGCACCGTGAGCCAGCACTCGTTCCACCAGCTCCTGCACCAGGGCACGCAGGCCGTCCCTGTCGACTTCATCGACGCAGGGATCGAGGATGACCTTTCGGCGAACGCGCGAGCGCAGGCCGACGCGCTCGCCTTCGGCACCGAAGACCCGAAGCTGCCGCCCCACCGCCAGTACCCCGGCAACCGCCCCTCGAGCATCCTCTCGTTCCAGGGGATCACTGCAAGGAACCTCGGGCGGCTCATCGCCCTCTACGAGCACAAGGTGTTTGTGCAGGGCGTCGTCTGGAACATCAACAGCTTCGACCAGTGGGGCGTCGAGCTCGGGAAGGAGATGGCCAGAAAACTGCTTACCAGGAGATGACATGGACCAGGAGACCTTCAACCTCAGCATCCGCAAGTTTCTGAAGATGGTGGGCGTGAACTCGCAGCGCGAGATCGAGCAGGCCGTCCAGAAATCCCTTCAGGAGAAGAAGCTCACCGGCAGCGAGACTATTCCCGCGGTCGTGACGCTGGAGATTCCGTCCTTGGGCGTAAAGGTGCCGTTCAACGGCGAAATCAAACTAAAATGACCTCATGAACAAGGTCCGCGAGTTCGACCGCTCGGCGCTCGAAGAGCTGAAGGCGCTTCTCGGCGACCGGGTGTCCACCTCCGCCGCGGTTCGCGAGCACCACGGCAAGGACGAGTCCTACTTTCCCTACGCCCCGCCCGACGCGGTGGTGTTTCCGAGGACGACCGAAGAGGTGCGCGACGTGGTGAACATCTGCCGCCGCCATGGCGTGCCGATGATTCCCTTCGGCGTGGGCACCTCGCTCGAGGGCCACATCCTCGCGGTCGAGGGCGGCGTGTGCATCGACCTCTCGCAGATGAACCGGGTGCTCGCGGTGCACGAGGAGGACCTCGACGCGGTGGTCGAGGCGGGGGTGACGAGGAAGCAGCTCAACGAGCACATCAAGCACACGGGGCTCTTCTTCCCGGTCGATCCCGGGGCCGACGCCACCCTCGGCGGCATGGCGGCGACGCGCGCCTCCGGCACGAACGCCGTGCGCTACGGCACGATGCGCGAGAACGTGCTCTCGCTCAAGGTGGTGCTCGCCGACGGGCGCGTCATCCAGACCTCGCGGAGAGCGAAGAAGTCGGCCGCGGGCTACGACCTGACGCGGCTCTTCGTCGGCTCGGAAGGCACGCTGGGCATCATCACCGAGGTGACGGTGCGCTTGTACCCGGTGCAGGAGGCGATGTCGGCCGCGGTGTGTGCCTTCGATTCGGTGGACGGGTGCACCAAGACCGTCATCGAGACCATCCAGTCCGGCATCCCGGTGGCGCGGTGCGATATCGTGTGCGACAAGACGATCGCCGCGATCAACAAGTTCAAGAAGACGAGCTACCGGGTGGCGCCCACCGTGTTTTTTGAGTTTCATGGAACAAATACATCGGTTGTGGAACAGGCGGAGGCGGTCCAGGCGATCGCCAAGGAGCACGGCGGCAAGGACTTCGTGTGGGCGACGAAACCCGAGGAGCGCTCCCAGCTCTGGCAGGCGCGGCACGACGCCTACTTCGCTTGCCTGCAGATCCGGCCCGGCTCGCGCGCGGTGTCGACCGACGTATGCGTGCCGATCTCGCGCCTCGCCGAGTGCGTGCGCGAGACGATGGAGGACGTGAACAGCTACTTCGCGCCGGTGCCGCTGCTCGGGCACATCGGCGACGGCAACTTCCACCTCATGCTGCTCGTCGACCCGGCTAAGCCCGAGGAGACCGAGACTGCCAAGCAGTTCAACCGGCGCCTCGTCGAGCGCGCGCTGCGCTTGGAAGGCACCTGCACCGGCGAGCACGGCATCGGCATGGGCAAGATGGGCTCGATGCGCATGGAGCTCGGCGACGAGGTCATCGACGTGATGCGCGACATCAAGAAGGTGTTCGACCCGCACAACCTGATGAACCCCGGCAAGGTCGTCCCCTTTGACGCCTGAGCAGAAGCTGAAGCATCTCGGGCTCGACCTGGGCAGCGTGTCGGCGCCGATCGCGAACTACGTCAACGCGGTCCGCACCGGCAATCTCCTTTTCCTCGCCGGCAAGGGCCCGCGCCCGGGCACGGACGGCAGGCGTCCCGCCGGCAAGGTCGGCCGCGACTACACCGCCGAGCAGGCCTACGAGCACGCGCGCACCGTGGGCCTAGACCTCCTTGCGGTAATGAAGTCCGAGCTGGGCAGTCTGGACAAGGTGAAGCGCGTCGTGAAGGTCCTCGGCATGGTGAACGCCGCGCCGGAGTTCACCGACCACCCGAGGGTCATCAACGGCTGCTCCGACCTCTTCGTCGAGGTGCTCGGCGAGCGCGGCAAGCACGCGCGCTCCGCGGTCGGCATGGGGTCGCTCCCGATGGGCATCCCCGTCGAGATCGAGTGCATCGTCGAGGTCGGAGATCGGGGTCAGACCCCGATCTCGCGCAGGCCCGCCAGGAAAGCAGCGAAGAAGAAGCGCCGCTAGAAAGAAAAGGCCCGACCCCCTTTCTAGTCCGGCAGTCCCGCCACGCGCAGCGAATCCAGGTAGCGCTCCCGCAGCGCCTTGTCGGGACGGCGGCTCATGGCAACGGCAATGTGGCTCCGCCGCCTGCCGCCTAGATCGTCATCACCGTGCGGCGATAGTACTTCAGCTCCTCGATCGACTCTAGGATGTCGGCGAGCGCCTCGTGCTTGCCCTCCTTGGCGAAGCCCTTCGCCGCGTCGGGCTTCCAGCGGCGCACGAGCTCCTTCAGGGTGGAGACGTCGAGGTTGCGGTAGTGGAAAAAACTCTCGAGCCGCGGCATCCACCGCGCGAGAAAGCGTCGGTCCTGGCAGATCGAGTTGCCGCACATCGGCGACACGCCGGCCGGAAGGTACTGCTCGAGGAACGCGAGCGCCTGCTTCTCGGCCTCGGCCTCGACGAGGCGCGAGGCGCGCACGCGCTCGACGAGGCCGGTCTTGCCGTGCACGCTCTTGTTCCAGGAATCCATGGCGTCGAGCACCGACTCGGGCTGGTGGATTGCCAGCACCGGTCCTTCAGCGACCAGCGTAAGCTCCCAGTCGGTGACGAGAACCGCGATCTCGATGATGCGGTCGGCGTCGGGCTGCAACCCGGTCATCTCCATGTCGATCCATACGAGGTTGTTCGCGTCCGCCGCCATGGCTTATTCTCTCATGGCATGGAAAACGCTCTGACCTGGCTCTTTCTCTTCGCGCTAGCGGCAGCCGGTGCCACACGTCTGTGGCTCGCGCGTCGCCAGATGCGCCACGTACTCGCGCACCGCGACGCGGTGCCCGCGAGCTTCGCCGGCGCGATTCCGCTCGCCGCGCATCAGAAGGCCGCCGATTACACGGTGGCGAAGAGCCGGCTTGCCATGGTCGGCGTCTTCGTGCACGTCGCGGTGCTCCTCGCTTTCACGCTCGGCGGCGGAATCCAGCTGCTGCTCGACGCCTGGGCCTCGGCGTTCGCGCGCGGCTCGCTCGCCCACGGGACCAGCTTCCTCGTAAGCCTCGCGCTCATACTCGCGCTCGTCAACCTGCCCCTCGCGCTCTATCGCATCTTCGTGGTGGAGGCGCGCTTCGGCTTCAACCGGATCACGCCGCGGCTCTTCGTGGCCGACCTCGTCAAGCAGGTGCTGATCGGCCTCGCGCTCGGCGTGCCGCTCATCCTCGCGGTGCTCTGGCTGATGGAGCGCATGGGCGAGTATTGGTGGGCCTGGGTCTGGCTGGTGTGGAACGGCTTCATGCTGGTGGTAAACATGATCGCGCCGACGTTGATTCTGCCTCTTTTCAACAAGCTCACGCCGATCACCGAGGGCGAAATATCGGGGCGGGTACGTGCCCTGCTCGCGCGCTGCGGCTTCAAGGCGCGCGGCGTGTTCCTGATGGACGGCTCCAAGCGCTCGAGCCATGGCAACGCCTTCTTCGCGGGCTTCGGCGCGGCGAAGCGCATCGTGCTCTTCGACACGCTGATCGAGCGCCTCGAGCCGCCCGAGGTCGAGGCCGTGCTCGCCCATGAGCTCGGGCACTACAAGCTGCACCACATCGTGAAGAATCTCGCCATCAGCGCGGCGGTGAGCCTTGCCGGGCTGTGGCTCCTCGGCGAGCTCATCGGCGAGCCCTGGTTCTACCAGGGCCTCGGCGTGTGGACGCCGGGAACGGCCGCCGCGCTGGCGCTGTTCCTCCTGGTCGTGCCGGAGTTTCTGTTCTTCCTCGATCCCCTCGCGAGCCGGCTCTCGCGCAAGCATGAGTTCGAGGCCGACGCCTATGCCGTAGCCCATGCGGACCGAGCGGAACTCGAGCAGGCCCTCGTCAAGCTCTATCGGGACAATGCTGCTACGCTCACACCCGACCCGCTGCACTCCGCCTTCTACGACTCGCACCCGCCCGCCGCGGTTCGCATCGCCCGACTCAAGGAAGCGACATGAACGATCTGGCAAGGAAGAAATGCAAACCGTGTGAAGGCGGCGTGGCGCCCCTCACCGACACGCAGATCAAGCCGTTGCTGAAAGGGCTCAACGGCTGGAGCGTGGAGGACGGGAAGCTCGTCAAGCTCTACCCCTTCCAGAACTACTACCAGACCATGGCGTTCGTGAACGCGCTCGCCTGGATCTCGCACCGCGAGGACCACCACCCGGACCTGCTGGTCGGATACAACAAATGCCGCGTCGAGTACTGGACGCACGCCATCGATGGCCTATCGGAGAACGATTTCATCTGCGCCGCCAAGTGCGACGCGATGTTCGACTTGTGATGCGTGACCTTTGAGAAGGATCTACAGCTCGCACGACCGGTTGGCGGTGCACCATGCGAGGAACCTGCTGGAGGCCGAGGGCATCCGAACGGTGGTGAAGAACGAGATCCTGTCCTCGGCCATGGGTGAGCTGCCGCCGGCGGAATGCCAGGCGGAGCTCTGGGTACGAGCCACGGAAGCCGACAGGGCGGAAAAGATCCTTCTTGGGGGACGGACCACCGAGGGCCCGCCATGGGCCTGCTCCCGATGCGGCGAGCGCTCGGACCCGCAGTTCACCCAGTGCTGGCGCTGCGGTGCCTATCGCGATGCGGATTCTCAGCCGATATAGTCGACGCTGCGGCTGGTGCGGGTGACGCGCTCATCGCGGAAGTGGACGTTGAACCACACCCCCGAGGCCCCGGCACCTCCCATGCGCCACGACCACACGGTCTCCACCCCACCGCCGTAGGTGTTGACGTCGCTCGGGTTTCCGAGGGCGGCCTTGACCTGCTCCATCGTCATTCCCTCGCGCACGCTCGCCATCGCTTCGCCGCTCGGCGCCCGCTGGGGTGCTGGCGCGGTGCCGCAACCCGGCAGCAAGCCGAGCAGCACGACGGCGACCAGCGCAGATCGGAGGACGGTTCTCATGAAGGCTCCTAGGGACTGCTGAGGTAGTCGTAGCTCTCGCTCGTGCGCACCACTTTACCGTTGCGGTAGTGCACGTTGAAGTAGGCGGCGCGGATACCGCCGAAGCGCACCGGCAGCATCCAGCTTTCCACGGTCTCACCGGAGCGGAAGGTGGACACACCCCCGTCGGGCTGCCCGCCGAGGGCCTGAGCAACCTCGGCCGGTGCCATGCCGACCTTGACGGCCGCCATCTGGGCTTCGTTGGGCGGCTCGCGGTACTCGAATGTGCCCGCGGCGCAGCCCGCCACCAAGCCAACGAGCAGTATGGACGTTCTCATGGCCAGATTGCGCCACGCCCGACCTTCCGTGGCTATTGGACCAAGGTGCTATGGGCCGTGATGGAATATCCCGCCGGGATGGCGCACTAAAGGAGGCGCGCGACCGTGAGCACGAGCAGCGCGAAAACCCATACGACCAGCGCCCGCCACAGCAGGCCCACCGCGCTGTCGAGGAGCGGGCCGTCAGCGGTGTCCCCCACGCCGATTTCCGGGCGCGGCTGCATGCCGTCGATCTCCTGCACCGGCATGCCTAGGCGCACGCCCATCGCGCCCGCGCCGGCGGCGAGCACGATACCCGCGTTCGACTCGGGCCAATTGCGCGCTTGGGTGCGCCAGCAGTAGACCGAATCCTCGAAGTCGCCCACGACCGCGAAAGCCGCTGCCGTGAGGCGCACCGCCGGCCAGTCGAGCAGGTGAAACGCACGCTGGGCGAATTGCCCGAAGCCGCCCATCGTTCGCCAGCGCCAGGCGAAGTAGGAGGCGAGACGGTAGAGGACCGCGCCGCTCGGGCCCGGAAGGAGTAGGTACCAGAGGAGCACGCCGAACACGTGCCGGTGAGACGCGACGAGCGCCTCCTCGATCGACAACCGGATCACCTCCTCCCGCGTCCGCAGCACCCCGGAGGCGCCCCGCCACTCGTCGAGGAGGACGCGCGCGCGGTCGATGTCGCCGGATTTCACGGCGAGCTGGATGTCGGTGAAGTAGTGGCTGAACTGGCGGAAGCCAAGGGTCAGGTAGAGCACCACGATGTTGAGAAGAAGCGCGAGCAATGGGCTCGCTGCGGCGAGCAGCAGGTGCAGCGCCGCGACCGCCACCGCGACCGGCAGTACGCCGACGAGCCACGCCACCATGCCGTGGCGGCGCTCGCCGCCATTGAAGGAGTGCTCGAGCCAGCCCGCCCAGGCGGACAGCGCGGCATGTACCCCCTTCCTTTCCCCGAGGGGCTGCCACTGCTCGATGACCAGCGCGGCGATGATGGCGATGACGCTCATGGCAACAGCATTCTATAAAGGTTCACCACCATCCCCGCGGTCGCGCCCCAGATGCGCCGCTCGCCGTACTGGATGACGTAGAAGCCCACCTGCTGCCCCTGGTGCTCGCGCGTCTGACGCTCGTGATTTCTCGGGTCGAGCAGGAAGGCGAGCGGCACCTCGAACACGTCCTCGACCTCCCGCCGGTCGGTCACGAGCTCGAGCGGCGGGACCAGGAGCCCGACCACCGG
>DASRKB010000095.1:0-62562 GCA_035649175.1 Burkholderiales bacterium
CGGCGTGCACGATGCCGAGCCACGCCGCGGCGAAGGCCGGGCAGTCGCGCATCAGCAGCACGACGCGCTCGCCGCGGACGATGCCCCTGCCCTGCAGCGCGCCGGCCGCGCGGCGCACGTGCGCGGCCAGCGCCTCGTAGGTCACGTGCTCCTCACCGCAGAGAAGAGCCGCGTGCCGCCCGCGGCGCGCGAGCGCCTCCTCTCCGAGCAGCAGCAGCGCTCCGTTCATCGAGTGTTATCGCATTTGCGCGGGCCGAAGGCAGAGTCTACGATGGAACGGGGATTGTTTGGTCACCAAACAAACATGACGCGGGAGCGCGCTCCGCTGCGGGGCGGCATGCTGCCCGGGTTGCTCGGCTACCGCCTGCGCCTCGCGCAGCAGGCAGTGTTTCGCGACTTCGCGGCAACCATCCGCGAGGTATCTCCCGGGCAGGCCGGGATGCTGCTGCTCATCGACGCCAACCCGGGGGTCACCCAGGGCCGCCTCGCGGGCGCCGTGCGGCTCGAGCGCTCTACCATGGTAGGCGTGGTCGACGCTCTGGAGGCGCGCGGCCTCATCGAGAGACGCCGCGGCGAGGACCGACGCACGAACGGGCTGTGGCTGACGCGCGCCGGGCGCGCGCTCGTCTCGCGGCTCAAACGCGGCATCGAGGTCCACGAGTGCCGCGTCGCGGCCCGCCTGAGCGCGGCGGAGCGCCGCCAGTTGCTCGCGCTCCTCGAGAAGCTGGCCGGCTGAGAAAGAAAAAGGGCGCCGCAGCGCCCTTTTGTCCGGCCGCCGAGGGCGATCAAATGCGGTAAGCAGCTTCGCCGTGCGCGGTGGTATCGAGGCCCTCGCGCTCGTCTTCCTCCGTGACGCGCAGGCCGATCACCAGGTCGATGAGCTTGTAGGCGACGAACGCCACGATGCCCGACCAGATCACGGTGGTGAGCACGGCGGTCGCCTGCGTCAGGACTTGGCCCCAGATCGAGTAATCGGGAGATGCCGCGTTGGCGACGTAGTCGTAAATGCCCGTCCCGCCGAGCGCGGGCGAGGCAAACACGCCCGTCAGCAGCGCGCCCAGGATGCCGCACACGCCGTGCACACCGAAGACGTCGAGCGAGTCGTCAGCACCGAGCAGGCGCTTCAGGCCGCTAACGCCCCAGAACCCGCCCGCGCCGGCGACGAGGCCGATGACGAGCGCGCCGGCCAGGCCGACGAAGCCGCAGGCCGGCGTAATCGCCACCAGTCCCGCAACCGCGCCGGAGGCGGCGCCGAGCGCGGACGCCTTGCCGCGGGCGAACGACTCGACCAGCAGCCACGCGAGAACCGCTGCGGCCGTCGCCACGATGGTGTTGAGGTAGGCCACGGTCGCCGCGCCGGCGATCTCCAGGTTCGAGCCGGCGTTGAAGCCGAACCACCCGACCCAGAGAAGGCACGCGCCGATCATGGTGAGCGGCAGGTTGTGCGGTTGCATGGACTCCTTGCCGTAGCCGATGCGCTTGCCGATCAGGTAGGCGCCGACCAGGCCGGCGACGCCAGCATTGATATGAACCACCGTGCCGCCTGCGAAATCGAGCGCGCCTTTCTGCCACAGCCAGCCGGCGGCCGCGGTCACCGCTTCCAGGCTCTTCGCGTCGGTGACGGCATCGGGCCCGTCCCAGTACCACACCATGTGGGCGATCGGCGCGTAGGCGAAGGTGAACCAGATTACGGCGAACGCGAGCGCGGCCGAGAACTTGATGCGCTCGGCGAACGACCCGACGATCAGGCCGCAGGTGATGGCGGCGAAGGTGAGCTGGAACGCGACGAACGTGAGCTCGGGAATCGCCACCCCCTTCGAGAATGTCGCGCCCAGCGAGTCGGCGGTCACTCCCGACAGGAAGAGCTTGGAGAACCCGCCGTAGAAGGCGCCGCCGCCGGTGAACGTGATCGAGTAACCGTACACCACCCAGACCACGGCGATCAGGCAGAAGGTGACGAACACTTGCATGAGCACCGAGAGCGTGTTCTTCGCGCGCACCATGCCGCCGTAGAACAGCGCGAGTCCCGGGATGGTCATCAGGATGACGAGCGTGGTCGAAACCAGCATCCACGCCGTATCGGCCTTGTCGACGGTAGGCTTGGCAGGTTGGGCGGCGGGCTGCGCCATCTCGGCGGCCGGCTTGTCGGGCGCGGAGGCGGGCTTGTCCTGCGCGAGCGCCGCGGCGCCGAACGAGACCGAGAGGAGCAGCGCAAGCAGTGCGATCAGTTTCTTCATGGGATTCTCCTCACAGCGCCGCCGCATCGGTCTCGCCGGTGCGGATGCGGATGACTTTCTCCAGATCGAATACGAAGATCTTGCCGTCGCCGATCTTGCCGGTATTGGCCGAGCGCTCGATCGCCTCGATCGCCTGCTCGACGAGATCCGACTTGACCGCGGCCTCGACCTTCACCTTGGGCAGGAAGTCCACGACGTACTCTGCGCCGCGGTAGAGCTCGGTATGACCTTTCTGGCGCCCGAAGCCCTTCACCTCCGTAACCGTAATGCCCTGCACGCCGATCGCCGAGAGCGCCTCGCGCACCTCGTCGAGCTTGAACGGCTTGATGATTGCGGTAAGCAATTTCATGGGGCCTCCTCGCCTCTAGAAGGTCTTGCTGATCGAGAGCACAACCGTCGAGTCGCCGAGGTTCTTGGTCTTGCCGCCCCCGCTTGTGGTGGTGTAGACGCTCGCGTCGGCGTCGGTGTCGATGAACGCCGCGCCGAACACCCAGCCGCCGAGGTCCTTGGTGACCCCGATCTTGTAGTCGGTGTAGTCGCCGTTCGTGAGGTTCTTCACTCGCTGGTGCCCAATATGGCCAACCAGGGCCCAGCCATTACCCACGTCCCAGGTGCCGGTGAGGTCGATGTAGTCCGAGCCGTCGGAATCCGGCAAGCCGAAGAAATCGCTGACGGCGTAGAAGTACTTCAGGTTTAGGAACTTCCAGGACACCCCGGCGTAGATCTCGAGGTTGTCGATGGTCCCGATCGACGGCGCGTCAGAACCCGGATAGTAGTAGTAAAGGGCGCCGACATCGAAGCCGAAGTCGCCGTAGCTCCCCTTGTAGCCTCCGTAGAAATCCATCTCGAGCGGCGCGCCGGCGTAGAACGTGTCGGAGATCGACGAGTTCCAGTTGCCGAGATAGATGCCGCTCGCATGCGCGTAGTCGAAGCCGCCCTGCAGCGCAGGCTCCTCGAAAGTCTGCGTGAGCCCGCGGAACCGGTAGTCCGAGACGAGCGACATGTTCCCGGTTACCTGCGCGGACGCGAGCATCGGCGTTGCGAGTGCCGCAGCGACCGCGGCCGTAAGGACTGACTTGCGCATGAATCTCTCCCTCGGGGGTAAATGGACGCGTGGTTTGTTAGCACCACCCGTGCCAGATCTATTTGCCATATAAATTAATCACTTAGAGCGGAACACATTAGTGGATGCCCCACGAGCGTGCGATCGCTATGGGGGTTGCACCAGTTTGGTGCGCCCCGCTCGGCTACCCTTAGCGAATGAACGAACGGAGACTTATCGAAGACTTGGGTGAGCGCATCAACGAAGCACTGCGCGATTCGCCGGCGGCCGACCTCGAGAAGAATCTCCGCGCCCTGCTCCTCGCGTGGTTCGATCGCCTGGACCTTGTGGTGCGCGAGGATTTCGATGTGCAGAGAAAGCTGCTTGAGCGCGCCCAGGCGCGGCTCGCCGAGCTCGAAGCCCGTATCGCCGAGCTTGAGGCGAAGGCCGGATCCGCGCCGCCCCGGTAAACCAGATACCCGGCAGCGCGTTTCTCGGCCTAGGAGGATCCATGACGGTCGCCACGGTAGCGAGCCGCGCGCTCGCGGGGATCGACGCGCCCGAGGTCACGGTGGAGGTGCACCTGGGGCCCGGGCTACCCGCCTTCCATATCGTCGGCCTGCCTGACACGGAGGTACGCGAGGCGCGTGACCGCGTGCGCGCCGCGCTCAACCACTCACGCTTCGAGTTCCCCGCGCGGCGCATCACCGTCAACCTCGCGCCGGCGGAGCTGCCGAAGGATTCGACGCGCTTCGACCTGCCGATCGCGCTCTCCATCCTGGCGGCGAGCGGGCAGCTCGCCCCCGACTCCCTTGTCGGCCAGGAGTTCGCCGGAGAGCTTTCCCTCACCGGCGAACTGCGGCCGGTGCGCGGGGCGCTGGCGATGGCGCTCTCGGCCAGGCAGGCGCGGCGCTCCTTCGTGCTGCCGGAAGGCAACGCGCCGCAGGCGGCCCTCGCCGACGGGGCGCGCATCCTGCCCGCCCGCACGCTGCTCGAGGTAGTCGCGCATCTGGCGGGCGACGCGCCACTCGCGGAATACTGCCGGGAAGGCCCGGGCGCCGCCCCCGTCTACGCGGATTTCAGCGATGTGCGCGGGCAGCAGCAGGTGAAGCGCGCGTTGGAGGTCGCGGCCGCCGGCGCGCACAGCGTCCTGATGCTCGGGCCGCCCGGCACCGGTAAGTCCATGCTCGCCTCACGCTTCCCCGGCATCCTGCCCTCGCTCGCCGAGGGCGAGGCGCTCGAGGTGGCCGCGATCCATTCCGTGTCCTCGGCGGGCTTCGACGCGACGCGTTGGGGCGAGCGCCCTTTTCGCGCCCCGCACCACAGCGCCTCCGCGGCGGCGTTGGTCGGCGGCGGCAACCTGCCCCGGCCGGGGGAAATCTCGCTCGCGCACCACGGCGTGCTCTTCCTCGACGAGCTGCCGGAGTTCGACCGGGACGTGCTCGAGGCGCTGCGCGAGCCGCTCGAGTCCGGGCGCATCTCGATCGTGCGCGCGGCGCGCCAGGCGCAGTTCCCCGCCCGCTTCCAGCTCGTCGCCGCCATGAACCCCTGTCCGTGCGGCCATTGCGGCGATCGCGGCGGCCGCTGCCGCTGCACGCCCGAGCGTATCGCGCGCTACCGCGGCCGCATCTCCGGCCCGCTGGCCGACCGCATCGATCTCAAGCTGGAGGTTCCGGCACCGCGGGAAGCGGAGCTCCTCGGACCCCAGTCAGGCGAGCCTTCCGCCGCCATTCGCGCGCGGGTGGAGCGCGCGCGCGGCACCCAGCTAGCGCGCCAGGGCCAGCCCAACGCGCTCCTCGAGCCTGGCGCGATCGACCGGCATTGCACCACCGATCGCGAAGGCGACCGGCTGCTGCGCCACGCGCTGGCCCGCCTGCTGCTCTCGGCGCGCGCCTACCACCGCGTGCTGCGCGTGGCGCGCACCATCGCCGATCTCGCGAACGCGGCGACGCTCGGCGCGGAGCACATCGCCGAAGCGATCCAGTACCGGCGGCTCGACGCGAGCTTCTAGGCGGCCGCGCCGACGGCCGCGCGCCCCCCGGTCCAGGCGGCTTGCGCATCGGCTTGCGTCCACGGCAGCTCGCGCGAGAGCCTTTCTAGCACTTCCTGCAGCTCGGCGATGCGCTGCGGCCGGTCCTCGCGCCGCTTCTCCAGGCAAGCCGCGATGAGCGCGTCGAGAGCCGGAGGCACCCCCTGCCCGGCGAGCGCGGCGGCGCGCGGCGCAGGCTCGTTCAGGATCTTGGTGGTGAGCGCGAGCTCGTCCGTCGCGTCGAACACCTTGCGCCCGGTGATCATGAAGAACGCGACCGCGCCTACGGCATAGATGTCGGCACGGGCATCGACGTCGGCCGGATCGCGCAATCGCTCGGGGGCCATATAGAGCGGCGTGCCGAGGATGCGCAGCGTGCGCGTGATCGTGTGGCTGTCCGGCTCGGATACTCGCTTGACCAGCCCGAAGTCAAGGATCTTGGCGAAGTCGTACTCGCCGCCGTAGTGACACACCATGATGTTGGTCGCGCTGATGTCGCGGTGAACCATTCCCTTGCCGTGGGCCTCGGCCAGGCCGGCGCAGACTTGGCGCACCAGGTGCACCGCGCGGGCGACCGGCAGGGCGCCGCCTCGCTGCACGAGGTCGTTGACGGTCGTGCCCTCTAGATACTCCATGGCGTAGTACAGCACGCCGCCGGCGGCGCGGCCGTAGTCGAAGATCTCGACCATGTTCGGATGCGACAGGCGGCTCGCGAGCTGCACCTCGCGCTGGAAGCGCGCCGTGATCTCGTCCGTAGCCTTGATCGGCTTGAGCAGCTTGATGGCGGTGGGCCGCTTGAGGAGATCATGCGTCGCCAGGTAGACATTGGCGTGGCCGCCTTCGCCGATGCGCTCGCCGAGCACGTACGGCCCGAGGCGCCGCGGCTCGCCGATGCGCAGCTTCGCCGCCGCGAACCACGCGTAGAGCGCGACCAGCACCGCGACCAAGAGCGCGCCGAACACTACGGCAAACACCGTGCGCAGCACGAGTAGCGGGGCGTAGGCCTCGTCCGAGCCGACCTCCACCGCGATGGCGAGGCGATGCGCCGCGAGCCACCGCCATGCGCCGATGACCTCGCCGCCGTAGTAACCCGTGTAGGGCGAGAGAAGCTGCCCCTCGTGCTCGCCGGCGCCGATCCCCGCCTGCGCTGAAGCGGCGAGGCGCGTGAGGGTGCCGCTCGGCGCGCCCGGCGGCGCGAGCACGAGCGAAAGTGTCGTGCCCGTGCCTGGCGCGACGCGACCCGCGTCCGCGAGGGTGCCCTTGAAGCGGCTCTCGGAGAGCATCATGCCCCGGCGGTCGAACGCATAGCTTTCGCCCGTGCGCCCGGCGCGCGCGGCTGAGACGATCGCGCCGAACTGCTCGTCCGCGAATTGCCCGACCCCGAGCGCGGCGATCACGTTGCCGGCGTTGTCGGTCACCGGAGTCTCGATCCACACCACGGGTCGCGCAAGCGGCAGGCCGGCTCCGGCGCGCTCGAGCCGCTCGGCGTCCGAGGAGGGAGGAACGAAAAGCGTTTCCCCCTGGAACACCGGCTCCAGGCTCTGCTCGCGCACGACGGGGGCCACTCTCAGGCCGCAGTACTCGCGGAACTTGGAGGCGAGGATGAGGCCCGAGCGGCCGATGACGTGGAAGGCCACCGCGCCGCTGCCAGCCAGCGCATCGTCGAGCTGCGCGACGAGAGGGCGCCGGGTGGGCGCGGCGCAGTACTGCTCAGGGGCCGCGCCGGCGCGCGTGGCGATTGCCGCGAGTTGCGCGACGTGCTCGCGCACCAGGCGGTCGCGCGCCAGGCGGCGGATGGCGAACTTCTGGTCCTCGATCCACACGTCGACCGTCTTCGCCTGGGCATCGAGCGCCGCCTTCAACGTCTGCGTGCGCAGCTCGCGCAGCGAGCGCTCCACCGCGAGGTACGTCCACGTGCCGATTGCCGTAAGCACGGCAGTGCTCGCGATGGCGGCGAGCGCGAGCCCGAGCCGCAGGCGCGCCCGGCGCGCCTGCGCTTCGCGCAGCGCGGTGTCCTCGGGCTGGATGTCCATGCCGGTACCCTACACCGAAGTGCGGTTGCTATAGTCGCCGGCGCATGAGCACCTACGCGATCGGCGACGTGCAGGGCTGCTTCGAGGAGCTCAGGCGACTCCTCGGGGAGCTCGGGTTCGGTAAGCGCGACCGCCTGTGGCTCGTCGGCGATCTGGTCAACCGCGGCCCGAAGTCGCTCGAGGTGCTGCGCTTCGTGCGCGACCTCGGAGAGCGCGCGGTTACGGTGCTGGGGAACCACGACTTGCACCTCGTGTCGCTATTCGAGGGCTTCGCCAAGCTGCGCGGCGATGACACCTTTCAGGACGTGCTCGAGGCGCGCGATGCGCGCGAGCTCGTCGACTGGCTGCGCCTGCGACCGATGATGCACGCCGAAGACGGGCATGCGATGGTCCACGCCGGCCTCTCGCCGAAGTGGGACGTGCCCAAAGCGCTCGCGCTTGGCGGGGAAGTCGAGGCCGCGCTCGCCGGCCCGGGCTATCGAGACTTTCTCGCCCGCATGTACGGCAGCAAGCCTGACACCTGGCGCGAGAGCCTCGAGGGCTGGGACCGGCTGCGCGTGATCGTGAACGCCATGACGCGCATGCGCTTCTGCACCCGGGCGGGACGCATGGAGTTCGCGGCAAAGGGCACCAAGCCCCCGCGCGGCACCCGGCCCTGGTACGAGTTCCGCCCGCGCGGCGAGTCGATCGTGTGCGGCCACTGGTCGGCGCTCGGTCTGAAGCTCGCGCGCACCGTGGCGCTGCTCGACAGCGGCTGCGTGTGGGGGGGAAAGCTCACCGCCCTGCGGCTCGAGGACCGGGCGGTCTTTCAAGTACCATGCGCGGGCTATCAGGCGCCCGGAGGCGAGGCATGAGCGATTGCGTGTTCTGCAGGATCGTGGCGGGCTCGATCCCGTCCACCCGCGTGCACGAGGACGAGCACACGGTGTCCTTCATGGACATCGGCCAGGTCAATCCCGGCCACGTGCTGGTGGCGGTCAAGGCGCACGCGGAGAATATCTATGCGCTTGACGAGGCCCAGGCCGCCGCGGCGTTCCGCGCGGCCGCGCGCGTGGCGAAGGCGATCCGCGCGGCGTTCGCGCCGGCCGGCCTGTCGGTGTACCAGGCGAACGGCAAGCCGGCGGGCCAGACGGTTTTCCACTTCCATCTGCACCTCGTGCCACGGCACGAAGGCGATGGCATGGCACTCGCCTGGCCGGTTAAGAACCCGCCGCGCGAGAAGCTCGAAGAGAGCGCGGCGAAGATTCGCGCGGCGCTCCGCTAGAATAGTTCGGCGATGGCCCTCACCTTCGTCTCGCTGCACCCGGTGTTCGCCGCCGAGGCGCGGGGCGCGGACATCCGTCGGCCGCTGGGTCCGGACGCGGTGCGCGAGATCGAGGACGGGATGAACCGTTTTGCGGTGCTCGTGTTTCGCGGCCAGTCGCTCACCCAGGACGAGCAGATCGCCTTTACCCGTCAGTTCGGCGAGCTCGACATCGGGTTTCGCCGCGTGACGAGCGCGGGCGGCCCGCTTCCGCCGCACCGCTTCGCCTACCAGGAGCTCGCCGACATCTCCAACGTCGCCATCGACGGCGAGGTGGCGGCGCGCGAATCCCGCAGGATCGTATCGAACATCGCCAACCAGCTCTGGCACGCCGACAGCTCGTTCCAGAGCCCGCGCGCGCGCTTTTCCATGCTGCACGCGGTGGTCGTTCCGTCCAAGGGCGGGGAAACCGAGTTTTGCGACGAGCGCGATGCCTACGATCGGCTCGACGAGGAGACGAAGGCGCGGCTGCAAGGGCTCGTGGCCGAGCACTTCGCGCTGCATTCGCGCTTCCTTCTCGGCGATACCGACTTTAACGAGGCGCAGGTGCAGGCCATTCAGCCGGTGCGCTGGCCGATCGTGCAGACGCACGCCGGCTCGGGACGCCGGCACCTCTACATCGGCGCGCACGCGCGCGCCATCGACGGCATGACGCTCGCCGAGGCGCGCATGCTGCTCATGGATCTGCTCGAGCACGCGACGCAGCGCGAGTTCGTGTACCGGCACCGCTGGCAGGCCGGGGATCTCGTCATCTGGGATAACCGCTGTGTGCTGCACCGGGGCCGCGCCTACGACCTGACTCAGCGCCGCGAGCTGCGCCGCAGCACGACGCTCGACGTGGAAACGGAGCGGAGGGCCGAGCCGCAGCCCGCCTGACGCTGGAACGACAAACTCAACGAGGAGGAAACATGGGCATCAACCGACGCCGCTTCCTGAGTACGGCGGTAGTACTGGCCATGGCGGCCGCGCCCCAGGCGCTCGCCCAAGGCTACCAGTGGCCCAAGCACTTTTCGGTCGTGACGCCGGTCGTCGGCACCGCGAACCACTCGCTCGCCGTCGCTTGGACGGCAAAGTTCAGCAAGGCGACCGGCGTGCGCACCGCGGTGCTGCCCGCGCCGAACGGCTTCGCGCGTGCCTCGTGGCTCAACACTGGCGAGGGACGCATTGCACTTGTGCAGGCCTCGGACTATTTCGACCAGATGGATGCAGTCCAAGGCTATGCGTCCAAGACGGGAGGGCCTGCTGACACCCGAATGCTGAACATGAATATGGTGACTGCATGGGGCTATGCGGTGCGCGGCGACTCGCGCATCAAGTCGATCGCCGACGTGAAGCCCGGGACGCGCATCTCGCTTGCCAAGAGCTCGTCTTTTCTTGTGGCAGGCGTGGATGCGCTGCTCGCCTATCGCGGCCTAGGACCGGAGGATGTCAACCTCGTCGAAGTCGGGAACTATGGCGCGAACACCGCGGTGCTTGCGGAAGGCCGGGTCGACGTGATCTTCACTTCGCCGCTTTCCGGGCCTTCGTACCAGGCGGAAGCGGGTCCCAACGGTCTGCGGTGGCTCGAGTTACCAGCACCCGAGAAGGATCGCGCGGCTTACGCGCGCTATCGCAAGATCCAGTCGGGGTACGTCCCGCAGAAGACGACGGCGGGGGTGCGCTCCGCGATCGGCCTGAACATGGATCATGCGTTCCAGGCAAACCACGTGCGCGCGGACGAGGATCCAGAGTTTGTCTACCAACTTATCAGATGGCTCGACGAGAACCATGCCAGCTACAAGGGCGATTTCACGCATGCGGCCATGATGACCCTCGACAACTTGGTGCTTTTCTTGGAGAGCGGTGCGCTGCAGCCCCTGCATGACGGTGCGATCCGGTACCTTAAGGAGAAGGGCCGCTGGAAGCCCACGTACCAGAAGCGCCAGGACCAGCTCGTCGCGCTCGCGAAGAAGCGCGAAAGCGGCTACAAGGCGGCCATGCAGGCCGCGGAGAAGCAGGGCATCGCGGTCGACCCCGGCAACGAGAAGTGGGTGGCCTTCTGGAAGGACTACCGGCAGCGTAACGGGATGGGCCAGCCCTTCGGCGAGGAGGTCCTGTCTCTGCAGTAGCGCCGGGCGCCATCCCCGAGAAGTTCGTCGACCGGGCGAGCCAGCGCTACGAGGGCCTGCCGGCTCCGCTGCGCTGGCTGGTCCTGGGCATGTCGTTCGCGGGCGTCGCCCTCGCGGTGGTGTACATCTTCGGCCTCGCGCCGCTGCTGGATGTCACCTACTACTTCCTGCTGATGGCGTGCTACCTGCCCATCGCGTTCCTCTTCCTGCCCGCGCACAAGAACGAGAAGCTCGTGGGCTGGCTGAGCTACCTGCCCGCGGCGGCGACGCTCGGGCTCACGCTGTTCCTCGCCTGGAAGTCGCGGGATCTCGTCTACCAGACCTGGGTCCCCGCAGCGCATACCTGGCAGCTGGTCGTCGCCGCCGCGCTCTCGCTCGTGATCCTCGAGGCTGCTCGGCGCTCGGGCGGGAATATCTTTCTCGGCATCGTGGCGATCCTCGGCCTATACCCGGTCTTCGCCGATCGCATGCCCGACCTCCTGTGGGGCCCGCCGACGACGCTGGCGCGCACGCTCGCCTTCAACGTCTACTCGAGCGATGCGCTGCTCGGCGTGGTGACGCGCGTCGTGGGCGAAGTGATCATCGGCTTCCTGATCCTCGCCGCGCTCATGGTGGCGACGGGGGCGGCCGACTTCTTCCTTAAGCTCGCCATGGCGCTCATGGGCAGGGCGCGCGGAGGCCCGGCCAAGGTGAGCGTCCTCGCGAGCGGCTTCTTCGGCAGCCTGAGCGGCAGCATCTTCGGCAACGTCGTGAGCACCGGGGCCGTCACCATCCCGGCGATGAAGCGCGCGGGCTTCCCCCCGCACTATGCCGGAGCACTGGAGGCCTGCGCCTCCACCGGGGGCATGCTCATGCCGCCGGTCATGGGCGCGGTCGCCTTCATCATGGCGGACTTCACCAACACGCAGTACGGCGTCATCGTGCTCGCCGCGCTGATCCCGAGCCTGCTCTTCTACTTCGGCCTGTATTGCCACGTCGACGGCTACGCGGCGCGCACCGGGATGGTCGGAACGCGGCAGGAGGACCTGCCTTCGATCCGCCAGACGCTCAAGGAAGGATGGCCCTTCCTCATGGTGCTCGCCTTCCTCGTCTGGGGGCTGGTGGTGATGCAGTGGGAACGCCTCACGCCTTTCTACGCGGCCGGCCTGCTCATCGCCATCACCTTCTTCAAGCGCGAGCTGCGCTTGACCCGGAATCGCCTGCGCGAGATCGTGTTCGAGACGGGGAAGCTGCTCGCCGAGACCACCGCGCTGCTGCTTCCCGCGAGCTTCATTCTCGGCGGTCTGATGGCGACCGGCGTGGCCCCTTCCCTCACGGCCGCGCTGGTGCAAATGGGCGGCTCGAGCGTGGTGCCCATCCTGCTCATCGGTATGGCGGTGTGCATCATTTTCGGCATGCTCGGCTTGATCGTCGCCGCGTACCTCATGCTCGCGCTCACCCTCGCCCCGGCGCTCGAGCAGGTCGGCGGCCTGAACACCCTGGCCGTGCATCTTTTCATCGCCTACTACTCGGTGCTCGCGGCGATCACCCCGCCGATCGCCCTGGCCGCCTTCCTCGCCTCGCGCATCAGCGGCTCCGATCCCATCAAGACGAGCATGACTGCGGCGCGCCTGGGAATCGTCATCTATTTCATTCCGGTCTTCTTCCTTTTCGAGCCGTCGCTCATCTTCCAGGGGCCGCTGTGGCGCACGGCGGTGTGGACGGTGCTCAACATCGCGGCGATCGTGATGATCGCCGGCGCCTCCGAGGGCTACATGACCGGGTTCGGGCGGCTGCGCACCTGGGCGCGGCCGGTGCTCTTCGTCGCCGGCCTGCTGATCGGTTTCCCGAACCTGATCACCACCACGGTAGGCCTGGCGATGCTCGGCGCGGTCCTCGCGTTGCGCAAGCTCGCCCTGGTGCCGCCACCCGCGCCCGTCGGGGCGAGCTAGGGCGTCAGGCCTTCCAGGGCGAGTAGCCGAAGGCGCGCCGGAAGCGCGCCTCGATGTCCTCGCGGCCGGGCGCGTGGTTCTGCGCCCCGCGGTGCGCGATCTTGATCGCGCCCATCACGGCGCCGAGCCTGCCGGTGGAGGGCCAATCCCACCCCTGGGCGATGCCGTAGAGCAGGCCGGCGCGGTAGGCGTCGCCGCACCCGGTGGGGTCCGCCACCGCATCGGCCGCAACGCAGGGGATCTCGTGGCGCTCGCCGCCCGCAAAGACGAGCGAGCCCTTCGCGCCCAGCGTGACGACCAGCGCCTTGAGCTCCCGCGCGAGCGCCTCCAGGCTGCGCCCCGTCTTCTCCTCTAGCATGCGGCCCTCGTAGTCGTTTACCGCGAGGTAGTCCGCCTGGCGCACGAACTCGGCGAGCTCGGCGCGGGAGAACATCGGTAAACCCTGCCCAGGATCGAACACGAAGGGCACGCCCGCTTCCACGCATTCGCGCGCGTGCTGCAGCATGCCCTCGCGCCCGTCGGGCGCGACGATGGCGAGTCCCGCGCCAAGGGCGCGCGCGACCCGGTTCTCATGGGCGTAGTTCATCGCCCCGGGATGGAACGCTGTTATCTGGTTGTCGTCCAGGTCGGTGGTGATGAAGGCTTGCGCCGTGAACTGCCCGGGAATGCGGCGCAGGAGGTCGGTGCCGAGGCCAAGCTTCTCCAGCCGCGCGAGGTAAGGCGCAATGTCCTCGCCTACCGTGGCCATGACGAGCGGCGCCTCCCCCAGCAGCCGCAGGTTGTAGCCGATATTGCCCGCGGTGCCGCCATACTCCCGGCGCATCTCCGGCGTGAGGAAGCAGACGTTCAGGATGTGCAACTGATCGGCGAGCAGATGATTGCGGAAGCGGTCCTGGAACACCATGATGGTGTCGTAGGCGATCGAGCCGGTAACGAGGATCTTCACGAGGGATAGAAGAGGTAAAGGCGATAGCCCGTGGCCGCGCTCGCGCTCGATTCGAGGTAGACGCGCAGCGCGGCTTCGCCTCCCGCAGGAATGCCCTGGGACAGCGTGCTCGCACGCGCGCCTTGCAGGTAATCCCGGGGCGCGAGTACGCGCCGCACGACCGGGCGCTGGGCGTCGTCGGTGAGCGTCAGCTCGAGCGCGGGATAGTCTTGCGGAAACCTGGCGCGATTTCGGATCATCGCATTAAGCACAATGACGCCCTCGCGGCGCGGATCAGCCTGCAGATCGGACGAATCGATGCTCATGAGGTCGGGCCGTCGCGGCAGCCGAACCGCGCAGCCGATGATTTCGCAGCCGGCCTCGAGCGCTCCTCGGGTCTCGGGGAAATAGGCGGCGAGTTCGGCGCGAAACCGATAGGCGCCTTGCGCCGCGAAAGCGACCGCCGCAAGCAGCGCCAGCAGCCCCCACGCCCAAGGCGAACGCCGCCTCCGCTCGTCTCGCGCCATGAACTCCGGTACCGGCGCGTTCTGTCTCGCGGCGGGAGGTTGGGACGCGGGCCGTCGCGAGGGATCGAACAGGCCCAGCTGCGGCGAAGGCTCCAGCGCAACGCGCTCGGCTCCCTCCTCCACCAACCCGGCGACGCCGTCGAACACCGCGGTGCACTTGCCGCAACGCACCTTACCGCCGCGCGCGACGAGCTGTTCGCGATGAATGCGAAATGCCGTCGCGCAGACCGGGCAGCGTGTGACGAGGCTCACTCGCGCTTTCCTTCCACGAGCGCCCAGCCCTCCTCCTCGCTGACGTGCAGGCTGAACCAGGGCGCGTAGGCGCGCGCCACCTCGCCGGCCTGCGATTGCAGTATGCCGGAGAGCGCGATCCTCCCCCCAGGCGCGGTACGCGCGCCGAGCATCGGGCCAAGCACAATCAACGGCTGGGCGAGGATGTTGGCCACCACGATGTCATAAGTCGCGTCGGCGAGCGCCTCGGGCGCCAGGGCGCGCACCGCCACGGAATTGGCGCGGGCGTTGCCTTCCGTCGACCGCACGGCTTGCGGATCGACGTCGACCGCGTCGACCCTCGCCGCGCCGAGGCGCGCGGCAGAGATCGCCAATATACCGGAGCCGCACCCATAATCGAGCACGCTCTCCCCGCCGCGGATCGTCCTTTCGAGGAACCTCAAGACGAGGCGCGTTGAAGGATGACTGCCGGTGCCGAAGGCGAGCCCCGGATCCAGGCGCACCGCAGCGCGCCCGGGCGGCGGCTCATGCCAGCTCGGCCCGATCCAGAGCCGCTCGCCGATCGCGACCGGCGTGAACTGAGCCTGCGAGCGGCGCACCCAGTCCTCATCCGCGACCGGCGAGAGCGTGTAGGGCGGCTCCTGCGCGAGGCCGCAGGCCTGCGCAGCGGCAGAGACAACGGCGGCCGCGTCGGTGTGCACGGCGAGCAGCGCCGTCAAGGTTGGACGCCCCACATCGAGTCCATCGAGGGAGATTGAATCCGCGCCGCTTTCGAGCAGCGCGTCGCCGAGCGGCTCGGCAAGCGCCTCGTCAATCGCGAGGCTGACCGCGAGCCAGGGCATTCACTTCTTCTTGGCGCTTTCCTGCGCGAGCTTCTGCTCCAGGTAGTGGATCGACACGCCGCCGCGGAGGTAGCGGGTGTCGTTTATCAGGTCCCGGTGCAGTGGGATGTTGGTCTGAATGCCCTCGACCACCATCTCGGAGAGCGCGATGCGCATGCGCGCGATCGCCTGCTCGCGCGTGGCGCCGTACGCGATCAGCTTGCCGACCATGGAATCGTAGTTCGGCGGTACGCTGTAGCCCTGGTAGACATGGGAATCGACGCGGATGCCCGGTCCGCCGGGAGGATGGTAGGAGGTGATCCTGCCTGGCGAGGGCGTGAAGCGGTAGGGGTCTTCCGCGTTGATGCGGCACTCGATGGCGTGGCCGCGGAACTGGATGTCCTTCTGCCGGAACCGCAGCTTCTCGCCGGCGGCGACGCGGATCTGCTCCTGCACCAGGTCGATCCCGGTGATCATCTCGGTCACCGGGTGCTCGACCTGGATGCGCGTGTTCATCTCGATGAAGTAGAACTCGCCATCCTCGAACAGGAATTCGAAGGTTCCGGCGCCGCGGTAGCCGATCCGCCTGCAGGCATCCACGCAGCGATCGCCAATGCGCTCGCGCAGCTTCGGCGTGAGCTCCGGGGCGGGCGCCTCCTCCATCACTTTTTGGTGGCGGCGCTGCATCGAGCAATCGCGCTCTCCCAGGTGCACCGCGTTCTTGTGGGCGTCCGCAAGCACCTGCACCTCGATGTGGCGCGGCTGCTCGAGGTAGCGCTCCATGTAGACCACCGGATTGGCGAAGGCCGCCTGCGCCTCGCTTCGCGTCATGTGCACGGCGTTGAGCAGCGCGGCCTCGGTGTGCACCACGCGCATGCCGCGCCCGCCGCCTCCCCCGGCCGCCTTGATGATCACCGGATAGCCGATCTTACGCGCGATGCGCACAATCTCCTTCGGGTCGTCGGGCAACGCGCCTTCGGAACCAGGGACCGTCGGCACCCCAGCCTTGGTCATTGCCTGCTTGGCGCTGACCTTGTCGCCCATGAGCCGGATATTTTCCGGCCGCGGCCCGATGAACACGAATCCCGAGCGCTCGACCTTCTCCGCGAAGTCAGCGTTCTCGGAGAGGAAGCCGTACCCCGGGTGGATGGCTTGCGCATCGGTCACCTCGGCCGCGCTGATAATCGCAGGGATGTTGAGGTAGCTTGAGGCGGCGGGCGGCGGCCCGATGCAAACGGACTCATCGGCGAGCTTGACGTACTTGGCCTCGGTGTCGGCCTCCGAGTGGACCACCACGGTCCGGATTCCCATCTCGCGACAGGCCCGCTGAATCCGCAGGGCGATCTCGCCGCGGTTGGCGATCAAGATCTTCTCGAACATGTCAGCCGAGGATGAAAAGCGGCTGGCCGTATTCGACGGGCTGCCCGTTCTCGACCAGGATCGCCTTGACCGTCCCCGCGGCGTCGGCCTCAATTTCGTTCATCAGCTTCATCGCCTCGATGATGCAGACCGTCTCGCCCTCCTTGACCGCCTGGCCGACCTCGACGAAAGGCTTCGCTTCCGGAGAGGAGGATCGATAGAAGGTGCCCACCATGGGGGCCTTGAGTACCTTGCCTTCGGGAACGGCTTCCGTCTCGGCGATGGGCGACGCTGCGGCCGAAGCTGCGGCCGGCAATGGCGCAGTTGGCGCAGGCGCACCGGGACTCGCGCCGGGCAAGGGACTGACGCTGACGCCACCGCCCTTGACGATCTTGACCTTCTCTTCTCCCTCGGTGATCTCCAGCTCGGCAATCCCCGATTCCTGGACGAGATCTATCAGCTTCTTCAGCTTGCGCAGGTCCATGGCAGTTTTTGTCGTTCCCGGCTTGTTCGCCGCAGAACGCGGCATTTTAGCCGAGCAAGGCCGATAAAGCCGCCTGCAACTCCGAATGAGTATAGGCGCCAAGCTTGCTGCTGGAGATGGCGCCGCTGCGATCAACGAGGACGCTGAAGGGAAGACCCCCGGATTTGTTTCCCAACTCCCGCATGAGTCCGATTGCTTCCCCGCCTGCGACAAGGATGGGGTACTTAATACCGAAGTTAGCGGCAAAATCGCGGATTTTGTCAGCAGAATCGATGCCGATACCAATTACCTCCAGGCCGTACGCAGCGTGCTGCTGCTTTGCAGCAGCAAGCAGAGGGATCTCTTCGCGGCACGGTGCGCACCACGTCGCCCAGAAGTTGCATACCAAGGGACGGCCCTGCCACTCGAGGAGGCGACGCGTCCGGCCCTCAAGGTCGGGGAACGTTGCGTCGAGCAGCTTGGAAGCCCCGCTGCCCGTCTGCCGTAGTAGCGCGCCGACGAGTGCTCCTGCGGCGGCTGCCGTGGCGGCGATACCGGCCAGCGCAATAAGGCTACGTCGAGCCGGCCGCATCGCGAAGCAGGGCGCTCACCTCGGCGATGCCGGCGCGCTCGGCCACGCGTCCCGCTTGCGAGGACTTCAGCGCAACGCGCTCGTCCCGCCGGTCGAAGACCGAGAGCCGCAGCGGCGCTCCCAGCCACTCGAGCATGAGCACGCTCACGGCATGCGCGCGGTCTCCCGCGTATCGGCGGATCTCCTGAGTCGCATACGGGATGCTTCGGTTGAGCAAATGGATCTCGACGTCTTTGGGGCTTTCGGGGAACAGTTGCAGCTCGATTGCCGCATGGGGTCCGGCGGTGCCGCGCAGCACGGGGCCGGTCAGGTACGGGCGGAATGCGGAAAAGGTCCGCATCGCATCGACCGCGATGCGCCGCAGTTCGGCCAGGCGCTCGGCATGCTCGCCCGGTTCGTACAGATCCCGGTAGGCGCGCAGCTCCGCCTCGATTTCGTCATTCGCGGGCAGTGCCTGGGCGTCGGTCGCACCGAGCTGCCGCGCCGCCTTGCGCTTGGCAAGGGCGAAATCGTCGATCCCGTCCTGGGCCATCAGCCGCGCTGCAGCCGCGGCAATGCGGGCACGCGTGCCCGACTGGCGTAGGCTCTTGCGGCTCATAGGGACGATTCAATCATAGAATCTCGACCCTCGATGGCCGCGCACCTGCACATCCTGGGCATCTGCGGCACGTTTATGGGGGGAATCGCGGCGATCGCCAAGGCGGCCGGATATCGCGTCACCGGCTGCGATGCCAACGTCTACCCACCCATGAGCGAGCAGCTCGCCGCCCTCGGCATCGAGCTCATCGAAGGCTTCAGCGCCGAGCAGATCACGCAACGGCCGGACCTTTGGGTGGTCGGCAATGTCGTGACACGCGGCAATCCGCTCATGGAGGCGATCTTGGACAGGGGCGAGCGCTACGTTTCCGGCCCCCAGTGGCTGGCGGAAAACGTGCTCGCGACGCGCCATGTCCTGGCGGTGGCCGGCACCCACGGGAAGACCACCGTATCGGCGATGCTCGCCTGGATCCTCGAGCGGGCGGGACGTAATCCGGGTTTCCTCATCGGGGGGGTGCCGCTCGACTTTCCCGTGTCGGCGCGGCACACCGGTGCTCGCCTCTTCGTGATCGAAGCCGACGAGTACGACACCGCCTTCTTCGACAAGCGCTCGAAGTTTGTGCACTACCGGCCCAGAACGGCGATTCTTAACAATCTCGAGTTCGATCATGCTGACATCTTCGACGATCTTGCTTCTATCGAGCGGCAATTCCACCATTTCGTGCGGGTTGTGCCGAGCTCCGGACTGATCGTATCAAACGGCCGGGAGCAGTCGTTGGAGCGAGTGCTCACACAAGGCTGCTGGACCCCCGTGGAGCGCTTAGGCGTGCCGCAGGGCTGGGAAGCCGGCGTGCCTGATGCGACCGGGAGTTTCGAGGTGGCGTGGCAGGGTAAGGTGCTCGGGTGCGTACGCTGGGCACTTAGCGGTCTTCATAGCCGACTCAATGCGCTCGCCGCGATAGCCGCAGCGCGCCACGCCGGAGTGGACCCGGCCGAGGCGATTGCCTCGCTTGCCGAGTTCTCTGGGGTGCGACGGCGTATGCAATTGAGGGGAGAGGCGAGGGGAGTAAGTGTTTACGACGATTTTGCCCACCACCCGACGGCTATCCGCACTACCCTGGACGGCCTGCGGGAACGGGTGGGCAACGCGCGGATCCTGGCGGTTCTGGAGCCGCGCTCCAACACCATGAAGCGCGGGGTCATGAAGGACGCGCTGCCTGCGAGCCTCGCCGCCGCCGACCGCATCTATGTCTTCACCGCAGGCCTCGGCTGGGACGCGCAAGAGACCCTAGCGACGCTCGGAGCGAGGGTGCGCTGTTTGGGCGATCTCGACGCGCTCGTGGAGGCGGTCGGCGCCGATGCTCGGCCCGGCGACCATGTGCTGGTGATGTCGAACGGCGATTTCGGCGGCGTGCACAGTCGATTCCTCGAGCGGCTCGCGCGAGAGGCGGCGGCGTGATCGTCTATCTGCACGGCTTCAACTCCTCTCCGCAATCGCACAAGGCGCAGGTCCTGGGCCGTTATCTGGCGGAGCAGGGCGTCCCCTACGCCTGCCCCGCACTCCCGCCGCTCGCCAGCGACGCACTCCGGGAAGCGGAGAGGCACCTGGGACGGGCGAGCGCGTTCGTCGGCTCCTCGCTTGGCGGCTTCTACGCCACCTGGCTCGCCGAGACGCACGGAAGGAAGGCCGTCCTTCTTAATCCTGCGATCGAACCGCATATTGGGCTGCGTGCCTACCTGGGCCGGCAGAAAAACCTGAACACCGGCGAGCCTTACGAGCTGACCGAGGCTCACCTGCGCGACTGGGAGAGGCTTTACGTTCGCCGCATCACGCCAGGTCGGTATCTGCTCGTGGTCGAGACCGGGGACGAAGTACTCGACTATCGCCGGGCAGTCGAACGCTATGCCGGCGCCGAGCAGATCGTGGTGCAGGGAGGCGACCACAGCCTGCAGAGCTTCCCGCAGCACCTGTCCCGCATTGCCGAGTTCTGCCGTGCAGCTTCTCTATGAGGAAAACGGCGACCTGAAAGTGGGCGCGGTGCTCGCCCAGGCGCCGAGCTCTTTCCAGGTCGAGAGCCCGCACGGCCGGCGCTCGAAGGTCAAGGCGGCCAACGTGCTGCTCTCCTTCGATCGACCCTCGGGGGCGGAAGTGCTCGCCGAGGCGCAGCGCTTCGCCGAAGGGCTCGACGCGGCGTTCCTCTGGGAATGCAGCGCGGCGCGCGAGTTCGGCTTCCAGGACCTGGCGCGCGACTACGTCGGGCGCGAGCCGACCCCCGCGGAAGCCGCCGGCGTGCTGATCAAGCTGCATTCGGCGCCGATGTACTTCTACCGGCGGGGAAAGGGCCGCTTCCAGCCGGCGCCTGCGGAGACGCTGCGGCTCGCCCTCGAGAGCATCGAGCGCAAGAAGCGCGTCCAGGAGACGGTGGCGGACTGGGCGGCCGGGCTGGCGCGCTTCGAGTGCCCGCCCGAGGTCGGCGCCCATCGCGACGAGCTCCTCTACGCGCCGGACCGCAACAAGCCCGAGGCGAAGGCGCTCGAGCAGGCCTGTCGCGAGACCGGTCTTGCGCCCGCGCGGCTCTTCGAGCGCTGCGGCCTGCTTCCCGACCCCCACGAGTACCACCTGCAGCGCTTCGTGCACGAGTTCTTCCCGCGGGGCGCTGGCTTCGGCAAGTACGAGCCGCCCGCGCCGCCGCAGGACCTGCCGCGCGCCGACGCCCCGGCGTTCAGCCTGGACGACGTGGGCACGAGCGAGATCGACGACGCGTTCTCGGTGCAGCGCAGGACGCCGGGCGAGCTTCGCGTGGGCATCCATATCGCCGCCCCGGGCGCGGGCTTCCGGCCTGGCTCGGCGCTCGACGCCATCGCGCGCGAGCGGCTCTCCACGGCTTACATGCCGGGGCGCAAGTTCACCATGCTGCCGGAGGAGGTGATCGAACGTTTCTCGCTCGACCACGGCGGCGATCAGGTTGCGCTATCGCTCTACCTCGACGTGTCGGAAGCAGACGGCACGGTGCGCGCGCGGCACACCCGGCTCGAGAGGGTCCCGGTGGCGGCGAACCTGCGCCACGCACAGTACGACGTGCTGAACGAGGCTTTCGAGGCTGGCGCGTCTGCGGGGCTCGCCTTCGAGGAGGAGCTTCGGGCACTGTGGCGCTTTTCCGCCGCGCTGGAAGCAAGGCGCGGAAAGCCCAGCGCCGGGACGACGCTCCCTGAGTACACCTTCCTCGTCGAGGAGGGGCGTGTGCGCATCGTGCAGCGCCGGCGCGGCGCACCGCTCGACAAACTCGTCTCCGAGCTGATGATCCTCGCCAACTCGAGCTGGGGCGAGCTGCTAGCCGAGCGCGACGTCGCGGCGATCTACCGCGTCCAGTCGACGGGCAAGGTGCGCCTCTCGGTGCATCCCGAGGCGCACGAAGGGCTGGGGGTTTCATGCTACGCCTGGATGAGTTCTCCCTTGCGGCGCTATGTCGACCTGGTGAACCAATGGCAACTCCTCGCCGCGCTTGAGGGCCGCAAGCCGCCCTTCGCGCGCAACTCGGATGCGCTGCTCTCCGCGCTCCAGGCGTTCGAGGTCACGTACACCCGATACGACGAGCACCAGCGCGCCATGGAAAGCTACTGGAGCTTGCGCTGGCTGCTGCAGGAGCAGGCCCGCGAGATCGATGGGCTTGTCCTACGGGAGAATCTCGTGCGCCTCGACGACGTGCCGCTAACGACGCGGGTACCCTCACTGCCTGCCATCGACCCGGGAGCGAGAGTGAGGCTCGCTGTCGAGAGCATTGACCTGCTCGAGCGGACGCTAGCCTGCCGCTATGTCGGGGAGGCTAGCGAAAAGGCCCAAAACATGAAAGGCTTGTAACATTGACGTGAGGTGGCACTTGATGATACAGGGCAGCGACCGCGTGCTTGCTCTGGCAGTCGGGGTCTCGATCCTGCTGCACGGGGCATTGCTCTCCGTCAAGTTCAAGTTCCCGGACGCGTCGCCATCGAAGCCCGAGCTCCAGCGCCTGGAAGTGGTGCTGGTCAACGCGAGGACGCGCGAGAGACCCTCGCGCCCGCAAGTCCTCGCGCAGGCGAATCTCGACCGCGGCGGCAACGTCGACGACGACCGGCGCGCGCGTACCCCGCTGCCGGTCACCGCGCCGCGCAAGCCGGGCAAGGATGTCGTCGATGCGCGGCGGCGCGTACGCGAGCTGGAGGAGCAGCAGCAGCGGCTCCTCGCGCAAGCGCGCGAGTCGGCTCTGCGGGCGGCTCCGGAGTTGCCTCACGCGGGGCCCGCGGAGCAGTCCGCCACGCAGCCGAGCGGCCAGGACCTCGCGGATCTGGCGCTCGCGACGATGCGGCTCGAGGCGGAGATCAACCGGAACATCCGCGAGTACCAGAAGCGGCCGCGCAAGAAGTTCATCGGCGCGAGCGCCGCTGAGTACCGCTTCGCGCAGTACGAGGACGACTGGCGGGGGAAGATCGAGCGTATCGGCACGCTCAACTATCCGCCTGAAGCTCGCGGCAAGTTCTACGGCAATCTGCGGCTTACCGTTACCCTGCGCGCCGACGGCGGCGTCGAGTCAATCGAGCTCGACCGCTCCTCGGGGCTGAAAGTGCTCGACGCGGCCGCGTTCAAGATCGTGCGCATGGCAAGCCCGTTCGCCCAGTTCCCGCCGAGCATTCGCAAAGACTTCGACCAGCTCGTCATTACCCGCACCTGGTTCTTCGGCCAAGGCGACAAGATCTGGACTGAATAGTGGCTGACCGATACGCCGTCATCGGCAATCCGGTCGCGCACTCGAAGTCGCCCTGGATCCACGCCGAGTTCGCCCGTGCCACGGGACAGGACATCGAGTATGGCCGCATCGAGGCGCCGCGCGGCGGTTTCGCCGAAGCCGCGCTCGCGTTTCACGCGACCGGGGGAAAGGGCCTCAACGTGACCCTGCCGTTCAAGGAGGAGGCCTTCGCGCTTTGCGCCGATGCCAGCCCGCGCGCCCGTGTCGCGCGCGCGGTGAACACGCTGGTTCTGCGCGAAGCGGTCTTCGGCGACAACACCGATGGCGTGGGGCTCGTGCGCGACCTTGTGCAGAATCTTCGCGTGGAAGTGAAGGGTGCCCGCGTGCTGCTGCTCGGGGCGGGCGGCGCGGCCCAGGGGGTGGTCGGAGCGCTGCTCGAGGCGGGCGTCGGCGCGCTCGTCATCGGCAACCGCACCTTATCGAGGGCGCAGGTGCTCGCCGCACGATTCCCCGGCGTGGCGGCGCGCGGATTTGAAGGCCTGGAGGGCAACTACGACATCGTCGTGAATGCGACCTCAGCCGGGCTGGCGAACGAGGCGCCGCTACTCGCATCCGGTCTGCTGCGCGCCGGCGTGCTCGCCTACGAGATGGTCTATGGTCGCGACACGCCATTCCTCGCCGCGGCGCGGGCGGCTGGCGCGCGAGCGAGCGACGGCCTCGGCATGCTGGTTGAGCAGGCGGCTGAGTCTTTTCTCCTCTGGCGCGGCGTGCGGCCCGGCACGCGCGCTGTCCTGGAGCGGCTGCGCAATGGCTAGGCGTCGGGCGAGGCTGCTCGGGCGCGGGTGGAGACTCTTCTGCTACGGACTGGGCAGCATTGTCGCGCTCGTAGCGGCGGTGCAGCTCTGGTTCTTGGGGCACATCCTGGTCTGGAACTTCACCAACCCCGCGTCCACCGCGTTCATGAACCGCTACCTCGAGAAGCCCGGCACGCGGCTGCGGCACGCCTGGGTGCCCTACGAGGGGATTTCGCCGCACCTGAAGCGCGCGGTGGTGGCGGCGGAGGACGCCAAGTTCCTCTCCCACGACGGGTTCGACTGGGAGGCGATCCACGAGGCGATGCTCAAGAACGAGCGGCGCGGCAAGGTGGTGGCCGGTGCTTCGACCATCACGCAGCAGCTCGCGAAGAACCTGTTCCTTTCCTCGCAGCGTTCCTACGCGCGCAAAGCCCAGGAAGCGGCGATCACCTGGATGATGGAGCGGACGATGTCCAAGCGCCGCATCCTCGAGCTCTACCTCAACGTCGCCGAATGGGGCGAGGGGGTGTTCGGAGCCGAAGCCGCGGCGCGACATCACTTCGGCACGAGCGCCGCCGTGCTCGGGCCGGAGCAGTCCGCATGGCTCGCGGCCGTGCTGCCGAGCCCGCACCGCTATGAACGGGGTCGCACCACGCCCTATATCGCCGGGCGCTCCGAGACCATCCTTGTCCGCATGGGAGGCGCCCATATCCCCTGAGCGCCGGCTCGAGAGTGAGGAGCTGCAGCGCGAGCTGCGCGACCTGCAGGAGCGGCTGCTCCGGCAAGAGCTCGCCGAGCTGCGCACAAGGCTGGATGCGCTGCATCCGGCGGACGTCGCCCACCTGCTCGAGGCGCTACCGCTCGAGGAGCGCCTTGCGGTGTGGGATCTGGTCAAGGCCGACCGCGACGGCGAAATCCTGGTCGAGGTCTCCGACGCCGTGCGCGAATCGCTCATTGAGGCGATGGACTCCCGGGAGCTCGTCGCCGCGGCCGAGACGCTCGAGGCCGATCAGCTCGCCGACATCGCCGGCGACCTGCCGGCTGCGGTCATGGCCGAGATCGCGCAGGCGCTGCCGGTGGAGGAGCGCGAGCGGCTGCGCGCCGCGCTGTCATTTCCGGAAGGCTCGGTAGGGGCGCTCATGGACTTCGAGCACGTCGCGGTACGCGAGGACGTCACGCTCGAGGCGGTCACGCGCTACTTACGACGCATGGACGAGCTGCCCGACCATACCGACCAGCTCTTCGTCGTGGACCGCGACCGGCGTCTGCGCGGCGCGCTTCCGCTCGCCCGCCTGATCGTGGCCGACCTTGAACTCGAGGTGTCGCGCGTCATGCAGCCACAAAGCGCCACGTTTCGTCCTGAGGACTCCGGCGAGGACGCGGCAAGCTCCTTCGAGCGCTACGACCTCGTCTCCGCGGCGGTGGTCGACGATACCGGGCGGCTACTCGGGAGGCTGACCGTGGACGCGGTGGTCGACTACATCCGCGAGAAGAGCGCGGAATCGCAGCTCGCCGAGGCGGGGCTGCGCGAGGCGGAAGACATCTTCGCACCGGTGCTGAATAGCTTCCGCAACCGCTGGACGTGGCTCGCCGCCAACCTGCTCACCGCGTTCATCGCCTCGCGCGTCATCGACCTGTTCGAGGACTCGATCGCGCAGCTCGTCGCCCTCGCGGCGCTCATGCCCATCGTCGCCGGGGTCGGCGGTAACTCTGGCAACCAGACGGCCACCATGATCGTGCGCGCACTCGCGCTGGGCCACGTGTCGGAATCCATCTTCCCGAAGCTGCTCGGGAAGGAGATCGGCGTGGCGCTCCTCAACGGCGCGGTCTGGGGAACGCTGCTCGGAGTGATCGCGTACGCCTTCTACGGCAACGTCGCGCTCGGCGGAGTAATGGCGCTCGCCATGACGCTGAACCTGCTGCTCGCCGCGATCGTCGGCGTCGCGATTCCGCTCGTGCGCGCGCGCATGGGACGCGACCCGGCCGTGGGCGCCTCGGTACTGCTCACATTCTGCACCGACTCCGGCGGGTTCTTCATTTTCCTCGGGCTCGCTACGCTGTTGCTCGTCTGAAGGCCTCGCGCGCCGCCTGCAGCGTCTCCTCGATCTCTGCCGCCCCGTGGGCACCGGAAACGAAGCCCGCCTCATAGGCCGAGGGCGCAAGGTAAACGCCCTGGGCTAGCATTGCGTGGAAGAACCGGTTGAAGCGCTCGCGGTCGCATTGCATCACCTCGGCGAAGTTCGCCGGCGGCGAGGCCCGGAAGTACACCCCGAACATGCTGCCGATCGACTGCGACGAGAACGCGACGCCCGCCTGCTTCGCCTCGCTCGCCAGGCCTTGCGCCAGCCGGCGCGTCGTGGATTCGACCCTCTCGAAAAACCCGTCTTTACGGATCACCTCCAGCGTTGCAAGACCGGCGGCGACGGCAAGCGGGTTGCCCGAGAGCGTGCCGGCCTGGTACACCGGCCCGAGTGGCGCCAGTCTCTCCATGATCTCGCGCCGGCCGCCCACCGCACCGAGCGGAAGCCCACCACCGATCACCTTACCCAGCGTCGTCAGGTCCGGGCGGATGCCGAAACGCGCCTGCGCGCCGCCGCTCGCCACGCGAAAGCCGGTCATCACCTCGTCGAAGATGAGTACCGCGCCGTGCTTCGTGCATTGCTCGCGTAGTAACTCGAGGAACCCCGGCTTCGGCAGGACCAGGTTCATGTTCCCGGCCACGGGCTCGACGATGACGCCCGCGATCCGATCGCCTTTCTCCGAGAACGCGTTCTCCAGGTGAGAAAGATCGTTGTAATCCAGCACCATCGTGTGCGCCGCGGTGTCGGCAGGCACGCCGGCGGAACTCGGGTTGCCGAAGGTGAGGGCGCCCGAGCCGGCCTTCACCAGCAGCGAATCCGCATGGCCGTGGTAGCAGCCTTCGAACTTGACGACGACGTCGCGCCCGGTGAAGCCGCGCGCGAGGCGAATGGCGGTCATGGTGGCCTCGGTACCCGAGGACACCAGGCGCACGAGATCCATGGAGGGCACGCAGGCGCACAGCCGCTCGGCAAGCTCGATCTCGGACTCGGTCGGCGCCCCGAAGGAAAGCGCGCGAGAGGCCGCTTGCTGCACCGCGTTCACCACCGCCGGATGGGTGTGCCCGGCGAGCATCGGCCCCCAGGAGCCGACGTAGTCGATGTAGCGGCGGCCCTCGACGTCCCACAGGCGGGCGCCCGAGGCGCGCACGAAGAAGGGTGGCACGCCGCCCACCGCGCGAAATGCGCGTACCGGCGAGTTGACGCCGCCCGGGATGCGCCGCTGGGCGCGCTCGAAAAGGGAGAGATTGGTCGTCATCGGAAGAGGTTAGCGTACTGACGGGCGCGCGCGCGTATGTCCGCCGCGTCGAAGAGATCGGAGATGACCGCGAGGAGCTGCGCGCCCGCTTCAATGAGCAGGGGAGCGTTTTCCACGGTGATGCCGCCGATGGCGGCAAGAGGTACGCCCAGCGGAGCCGCCTCTCGAAAGAGCTCTAGGGGCGCGCGCACCGCACCAGGCTTCGTCGGGGAGGCGAACATGCTGCCGAAGGCAACATAGTCCGCCCCGGCCGCGACCGCCGTGCGGGCGAGCGCGAGGCTGTCGTAGCAGGAGACGCCGAGGATGCGGCCGCTCAGCCGAGCGCGTGCCGCGGCGACCGCCACGTCCTCCCGGCCGAGGTGCGCGCCGTTCGCGCCCACGGCGAGCGCGATCTCCACGTCGTCGTTGACGATGAAAGGCACGCCATACCCCTGCGCAAGCCCGGCGAGCCGGCGCGCCTGCGCCAGGCGCTTCTCGCGCGAGAGCATCTTGCTGCGGTACTGGAGCACGGCCGCGCCGGCGGCGAGCGCCTGCTCGACCTTCGCCGCGAGCGCTTCCGTATCGGGCTGCTCGGGCGTAATGGCGTACAGACCGCGCAGCATCATCGGTCGAAGAAGCGCTGTGGGATGCGCTGGCCCGCGCCCGGAGCGAACGCCGCCGACAGCGCTTGCCAGGTGAACGCCTGCGCCTCGCGAACGGCTTCCGGCACTTCCCGGCCGCGCGCCAGCGCAGCGGCGATCGCCGAGGCGAGCGTGCAGCCCGAGCCGTGGTAACTCGACGGCAGCCGCCTCCACCGGTCCTCGCGCACCACGCCGCCACGATCGTGGAGCACGTTC
The DNA here is from genome assembly GCA_035649175.1 of Burkholderiales bacterium. Classification (GTDB taxonomy): domain Bacteria; phylum Pseudomonadota; class Gammaproteobacteria; order Burkholderiales; family SG8-39; genus SCGC-AG-212-J23. The sequence goes on from DASRKB010000095.1 coordinate 27,826, forward strand.
ACTACGTCCTCGCCTTTCGCGTGAGTGCCGGTGACGAGCACGTATCGACACCCGAGCTCGAGCAGGCGCGCTGTGCCGCCGAGGCGGCGCGCCTCGATGGTGTTCGGCGTGGCGACCGTCGTGCGCGGCACGATGGATGCGCACAGGGCCGCGATCACCGCGTCGCCGGCGAGCTCGTCGCCGCGACCGGAGGCGAGCACCGGGTCGAGCACCACCGGCACGTGCGGGTGCGCGGCGAGAATTTCCGCCACCGCATGTGCGTTGCGCGCCGAGGCCAGCACGCCGAGCTTGAACGCCCGGACGGCGATGTCGCCGAGAACCAGACGCGCCTGCTCGGCGACCGCGCGCGCGTCGAGCGCCTCGAGGCGCGCGACGCCACGCGTGTCCTGCACGGTGAAGCCGGTGAGCACCGAGAGCGGATGGCAGCCGAGCGCAGCGAGCGTAAGGACGTCGGCCTGCAGGCCAGCGCCGCCGGTGGGATCGGACGCCGCGAAGGTCAGCACGACCGGAGGCGCAGACGACATGAGTTAAACTCCGTGCCCATTCTACTGCTCGCCCCATGACTGAAAGCCAAGTGCACTTCCGGACGTGGATGTGCCTCATCTGCGGATTCGTGTACGACGAGGCGGCCGGCCTGCCCGACGAGGGCATTGCGCCGGGAACGCGCTGGGAAGAGGTGCCGATGAACTGGACCTGCCCCGAGTGCGGCGCGCGTAAGGAGGATTTCGAGATGGTGCAGATCTAGCGGCAAAACTTTCCGCCGCGGGCGGGCTCTAACTTCGTTACGGTAGAATGCCGGAGGGAGAGCATGTCCTCGATCAACCTGACGCACCACTTCCTGATCGCCATGCCCAATATGGCCGATCCGTACTTCGCGAGGTCCCTCACCTACATCTGCGAGCACAACGATCAGGGCGCGCTCGGCCTGGTGGTAAATCGGCCGATCGACATGACGATGCAGGCGCTCTTCGAGCGCCTTTCGCTCAACCTGAAGAACGCCGAGCTCGCCGGCGTGCCGGTGTACTTCGGCGGCCCGGTGCAAACCGACCGCGGGTTCGTGCTACACGCGCCTGCCGGTCAATGGCAGTCGACCCTGCGCGTCGGTGATGCGATCGGTCTCACGACGTCGAAGGACATCCTCGAGGCCGTGGGGCGCGGCGAGGGGCCCAAGCGCGTGCTCGTCACGCTGGGCTACGCGGGCTGGTCCCCGGGGCAGCTCGAGCACGAGCTCTCGCAGAACGCCTGGCTCACCGTGCAGGCCGCCGACGGCATCATTTTCGAGACGCCCGCCGAGGAGCGGCTGCCCGCGGCGATGGAGCTCCTGGGGCTCGATTTCGCGCGCCTGCAGGACGAAGCGGGACATGCCTGAGCGCGCCGAGCGCTCTGCGCGAGTCAACAGCACGGTCCTCGCCTTCGACTTCGGCATCAAGCGTATCGGCGTGGCGGTGGGCGAGCCGGAACTCGGCACCGCGCATCCGCTGGCCGGCATCGAGAGATTCGAGGAGATTCCTTCCTTGATCGAGCAATGGCGGCCGGCAGCGCTCGTCGTGGGGCGACCGGCGCGCGCGGACGGGCGCGCGCACGACATGACGCGCCGCGCCGAGGACTTCGCCCGGCGCCTCGAGCGACGCTTCAAGCTGCCCGTGACACGGGTCGACGAGCGCTACAGCTCGGTCGAGGCGGAAAGCCGTCTGCGCGGCGCGAAGCACCGACCCGTAGACTCGGTCGCCGCCCAGCTTCTTCTGGAGCAGTATTTCGGAGAAACGCGTGGCTCTGCCTGACGCCGAGGCGCTCTGCGCGCAGCTCGCCGCGGAGCTCAAGCCGTGGCTAGGGCCGAAAAGCGCGATGGTCGGCCTGTACACCGGTGGTGCTTGGCTCGCCGAGCGCCTGCACGCGATGCTCGGCATGCACAGCCCGCTCGGGCTGATGGACATCGCGTTCTACCGCGACGACTACAGGGCGCGCGGCCTGAAGCACGATCCCAAGCGCACGAGGATCCCGTTCGATGTCAACGGCTCGGCGCTGCTTTTGGTCGACGACGTGCTGTACAGCGGGCGTACGGTGCGCGCGGCGATGAACGAGCTGTTCGACTACGGACGGCCGGCCAGCATCTCGCTCGTAGTGCTCGCCGACCGCGGCGGCCGCGAGTTGCCGATCTGCGCTCAATATTGCGGCGCCCGCGTCGATGTGCCCGCGGGCATGCGGCTGCGCCTGAGGCGCGACGAGCATGGCCGGCTCGCGCTCGTGCTGGAGCCCGAGCGTGCATCGTAACCCGCAGCTCAACGCCGTCGGCGCGCTGCAGCACCTGCTTTCCATCGAAGGCCTGCCCCGCGAGATCCTGGTGCAGATTCTCGACACGGCGGAGTCGTTCGCCGGGGTTACCGAGCGCGAGGTGAAGAAAGTGCCGATTTTGCGCGGCAAGAGCGTCTTCAACCTGTTCTTCGAGCCCTCCACGCGCACGCGCACGACCTTCGAGATCGCCGCGAAGCGCCTGTCCGCGGACGTCATCAACCTGAACATCGCGCTGTCCTCGCAGACCAAAGGCGAGTCGCTGCTCGACACGGTCGCGAACCTCTCGGCGATGCAGGCCGACATCTTCGTGGTGCGACACGCCTCCTCTGGCGCACCCTTCCTCATCGCGCGACACGTGAAGTCGCACGAGCACGTTATCAACGCCGGCGACGGCCGCCACTCGCATCCCACCCAGGGATTGCTCGATCTCTTCACCATCCGCCACTACAAGAAGGACTTCTCGCGCCTCGTGGTCGCGGTCGTCGGCGATGTCTTGCACTCGCGGGTGGCGCGCTCGCTGATCCACGGCCTGACCACGCTCGGCGCCCCGGAGGTCCGCGTGGTTGGTCCCAAGACGCTGCTGCCCGCCGGCGTCGAGTCCCTCGGCGTGCGCGTGTTCCACGGCATGCGCGAGGGCTTGCGCGACTGCGACGTGGTGGTCATGCTGAGGCTGCAAAACGAGCGCATGGGCGGGGCGCTCCTGCCCTCGGCGCAGGAATATTTCAAGAACTACGGCCTCTCCGCGGAAAAGCTCCGGCTCGCCAAGCCCGACGCGATCGTGATGCACCCCGGGCCGATGAATCGCGGCGTCGAGATCGACTCCACCGTAGCTGACGGTCCGCATTCGGTCATCCTGCCGCAGGTGACCTTCGGCATTGCGGTGCGTATGGCGGTGATGAGCATCGTGGCAGGCCACTGATGCGCCTGCTTATCAAGAACGGGCGGCTGGTCGACCCCGCGACCGGAAAGGAACGCATGGGCGACCTGTATGTCTCCGACGGCAGGATCTCCGCTCCGTTCCAGAAGGCGGAACGGACCATCGACGCCAAGGGGCTGGTGGTGAGCCCGGGCTTCATCGACCTCTCGGCGCGGCTGCGCGAGCCGGGCTTCGAATATAAGGCGACCCTCGAGTCCGAGATGGACGCTGCGGTCGCGGGCGGCGTGACGAGCCTCGCCTGCCCGCCGGACACCGACCCCCCCCTCGACGAGCCAGGCCTCGTGGACATGCTGCGCCGGCGCGCGGTTGCGCTCGAGCGGGCGCGCGTCTACCCCATTGGCGCGCTGACCGCCAAGCTGCAGGGAGCCGCGCTCACGGAGATGGCCGAGCTGGCCGAGGCCGGCTGCGTGGCCTTTTCGCAGGCGAATGTCCCGCTCGCCGATACGCAGATGCTTTGGCGGGCGCTGCAGTACGCGGCGACTTTCGGCCTCCCGGTGTGGCTGCGGGCCGAGGACGCGTGGCTCGGGAAAGGCGGGGTGGCGCACGACGGGGAGGTGGCGACGCGCCTGGGGCTGCCGGGCATTCCGGCCTTCGCCGAAACCATCGCGCTCTCCACGCTGCTCGAGCTGGTGCGGGCAACCGGCGCGCGCGTGCACGTATGCCGCCTGTCGAGCGCCGGCGGGGTCGAGCTCATGCGCCGTGCCAAGGCGGAGGGTCTGCCGGTCACCTGCGACGTCGGCGTGCACCATGTACATCTCTCGGAGATGGACCTTGGCTACTTCGACGCGAACTGCCGGCTCGAGCCGCCGCTGCGCGCGGCACGAGATCGCGATGCGCTCGCGCGCGCGCTCGCCGACGGGATCATCGACTGCCTGTGCTCGGACCATACGCCCGTCGACGAAGACGGCAAGCACTTGCCCTTCGCCGAGGCCGAGCCGGGTGCTACCGGGCTCGAGCTCCTGCTGCCGCTCACCCTCGAGTGGGGCAGGGCGATGGACCTGCCGCTCGCGCAGACGCTCGCGCGCATCACCGCGCTGCCCGCCCGCATCCTCGGGGTGGACGCGGGTCATCTGGGGGCCGGTGCCCCGGCCGATCTCGCCATCTTTGATCCCCAGGCGCGGCTGCGCCTCGTCCCGGACGCGCTGAAGAGCCAGGGAAAGAACACGCCCTTTACCGGCTACGAGCTCGCGGGACGCGTGCGCGCCACCCTCGTGGGCGGCAACGTGGTTTACGAGGCGTGAGGCGGGCGGGCGCGCTCCTGCTCGCGCTTGTCCTCAGCGCCTGCTCAAGCGCGCCGAAAAAAGGTGGCTACTACAAGGACGACGGGCCGCACGAGCGGCCGCCGGCCAATCTGGACAGCGTGCCGGACGCCGAGCCGCGCGCCGAGCCGCTGCATCGCTTTGCGAATCGCCCCTACCGGGTGTTCGGCACGGACTACCGCCCGCTCCCTTCGGTGCAGCCGTTCCGTCAGCGCGGCATGGCGAGCTGGTACGGAAAGCGATTCCATGGCAAGCCGACGTCGAGCGGCGAGAGCTATGACATGTACAAGATGACCGCCGCGCACCCGACGCTGCCCATCCCGAGCTATGCGCGCGTCACCAATCTCTCGAACGGCCGCAGCGTCGTGGTGCGGGTCAACGACCGCGGTCCGTTCCACGCCGGTCGCGTCATCGACCTCTCGTACGTTGCCGCGCACCGGCTGGGCTACATCACCGCCGGCAGTGCGCAGGTCGAGGTCGAGGCGATCGTTCCCAGCTCCCCGCGCGACCTATAATCCGCGGCTTTCGCAGCCTTTTCCGATGGCCCGTCTTTCGATCGCGCTCCTGCTCTTCGTGGCCGCAGCGCACGCCTCCGCGCCGTCGCCGCCTTCGGTGACCGGCAAGTCCTGGATGGTCGGCGATCTGTCGAGCGGACGGGTGCTCGCCGCCGAGAAGCCCGCCGAGCGCGTCGAGCCCGCGTCGCTCACCAAGCTGATGACCGCGTACGTCGTCTTCGCGGCCCTGCGAGAAAGGAAGCTCTCGCTCGAGCAGGTCATCGAGGTCTCCGAGCGGGCCATGCGGGTTCCGGGCTCGCGCATGTACCTAGAGCCAGGTCGGCAAGTGACCGTGGAGCAGCTGATCCGCGGCGTGGTGGTGCAGTCGGCGAACGACGCGTGCATCGTGCTCGCCGAAGCCGTGGCGGGCTCGGAAGTCGCTTTTGTGCGCATGATGAACCGCGAGGCAGCGCGCCTGGGCATGGAAGACACCCAGTTCATGAACGCCTCGGGTCTTCCGGACCCGAGGCAATACAGTACCGCGCAGGGCCTGTATACGCTCGCCGAAGCGCTCATCCGGGACTTCCCGGCGGAGTATGCGCGCTACTACGCGCAGAAGGAGTTCCGGTACAACAACGTGAACCACGCCAATCGCAACCGGCTGCTGTGGCTCGATCCCAGCGTCGACGGCGTCAAGACCGGGCATACCGGAGCGGCGGGCTACTGCCTGATCGCCTCCTCGCGCCGCGGTGGCCGGCGCCTGCTCTCGGTGCTCATCGGCGCGACCAGCGAGTCGGCGCGCGTGCAGGAATCGCAGAAGCTGCTCAACTGGGGCTTTCAATTCTTCGACAGCGTGAAGCTCTTCAGCGCCGGCGATCCGGTCAGGACCCTCGAGGTGTGGAAGGGTGCGGCCGGCGCCGTGAAAGTCGGCGTGGCGAGTGATCTCCTCGTGACCGTCCCCCGCGGCGAGGCGGACAAGCTCCGGGCGGAGCTCGTGTCGCAGCAGCCGCTCATCGCGCCGCTGGCGAGCGGTCAGCGCGTCGGCGTGGTGCGCGTCAGCTTCGAGGGCAAGCCGTACGGCGAGGCGCCGCTCATCGCGCTCGAGCCGGTCGGAGAAGCGGGACTCCTCGGACGCGCCTGGGATACACTGCGCCTATGGACGAAATGAGCAAGGTGTTGCTGAACGGCCGGATGCTGCCGATCGGCGAGGCGAGCGTTCCGGTGCTCGACCGCGGATTCATCTTCGGCGACGGCGTCTACGAGCTGGTCCCCGTTTATTCGCGCGTGCCGTTCCGGCTGGAGGAGCACCTAGCGCGTCTGGATCGCAGCCTCGCGGCAGTGTCAATCCAAAACCCGTATTCACGGGCGCAGTGGCGAGCGTATGTCTACGCGGTCGTCGACGCGCAGCCCTTCGAGGACCAGGGCGTCTACTTCCAGGTCACGCGCGGCGTGGCGAAGCGCGACCATGCCTTCCCGGGCGATGCGCGGCCCACGGTGTTCATGATGTCCAACCCCCTCGTCAACCCGCCGCGCTCGCAGGTGGAGAACGGCGCAAGCGCGGTGAGCGCCGAGGACTACCGGTGGCTCCGCTGCGATATCAAGTCGATCTCGCTCATTGGCAACGTGCTGCTACGCCAGCTCTCGGCGGAGGCGGGCGCGGCGGAGACGATCCTGTTCCGCGGCGGCAAGCTGACCGAGGCGTCCGCGTCCAACGTGTTCATCGTGAGCCGCGGCGTCATCGCCGCGCCGCCCAAGAGCTGCCTCATCCTGCCAGGCATCACCTACGACGTCGTCGCGGAGCTCGCGCACGCCAACGCCATGCCGCTCGAATTTCGCGAAATCACTGAGCGCGAGGCGCGCGCCTCCGAGGAGATCTGGGTCACGTCCTCCTCCAAGGAAGTACTGGCGATCGTTTCCCTCGATGGCAGGCCCGTGGGCGAAGGTCGCCCCGGCCCCGTGTTCCGGCGCATGTACGCGCTCTACCAGGAGTTCAAGCAGAACGTGATGCGCGCCGGCAAGCGAGAGGCAGTATCGGCTTGATGCCACCGCTCCTCGCCGAAGGATCGCGGCTCGATTTTCCCTGCGACTTTCCGATCAAGGTAATGGGGCGCAAGACGCCGCGATTCGCGCAGGCGGTCACCGAGATCGTGCGCCGGCACGTGAGCGACTTCGATCCGGCGAGCGTCGAGATGCGCCCGAGCCGGCAGGGCCGCTACCTCAGCGTCACCTGCGTGGTGCGCGCCGTCTCGCGCGAGCAGCTCGATGCGCTCTACCAGGAGCTCTGCGACCATCCATCGGTCGTGATGGTGCTGTGACGCTGGTCGACGAGATCGTCGTGAGACGTCTGGGCACGGTGCCCTACGAGCGCTCGCTGCAGGCGATGCGCGAGTTCACTACCGCGAGGAGCGACGCCAGCCCCGACGAGATCTGGATCGTCCAGCATCCTCCGGTCTTCACGCTCGGGCAGGGCGCTACCTCGCTTCTCAAGGCGGAAAGCCTCATTCCCGTGGTGCACAGCGACCGGGGCGGGGAGATCACGTACCACGGACCCGGCCAGGCGGTCATCTATGTGCTCATCGACCTCGCACGGCGGCGCGTCACCGTGAAGCGCTTTGTGTGGCTTCTCGAGCAGGCGGTGATCGACCTCGTCGGCCCGCGCGCCGAGCGCAGGCCCGGCGCGCCCGGCGTATACGTCGGAGGCTCAAAGGTCGCGGCGCTCGGCATCCGCGTGAAGCGCGGCCGCGCCTACCATGGGCTTGCCGTCAACGTCGATATGGACCTTTCTCCGTTTGGCGCCATCGACCCCTGCGGCTATCCCGGTCTCGCGGTCACGCAGCTGAAGGATCTTGGCTTCGACGAAAGCGTTTTCGGGGCGGCAGAGCGCGTCGCGCAGAACCTCATCCGGCGGCTCGAGCATGCGTGAGGCGGGCGTAAAGCACAAGGGTCTGGCGAAGACGATCCGCATCGTGCCGCGCGAGCCGCTGCGCAAGCCGCCGTGGATCCGTGTGCGCACGGCTGCCCCGGGCTCGCGCTTCCACGAGATCAAGCAAATCCTGCGCGAGCAGCGCCTGCACACGGTCTGCGAGGAGGCGTCCTGCCCGAACATCGCTGAATGCTTCGGCAAGGGCACGGCGACCTTCATGATCCTGGGCGACATCTGCACGCGCCGCTGCCCGTTCTGCGACGTGGCGCATGGGCGGCCGCTGCCGCCGGATGGCGCCGAGCCGCGGCATCTCGCCGATACCATCGCCCGCCTCGGACTCCGCTACGTCGTCATTACCAGCGTAGACCGTGACGACCTGAAAGATGGCGGTGCGCAGCACTTCATGGATTGCATCGCCGCGGTGAGAAAGGCGTCGCCGCGAACCACGATCGAGGTGCTCGTCCCGGACTTCCGCGGGCGTCTCGATCACGCGCTCGAGATCCTCGCCGCCGCGCCGCCGGATATTTTGAACCACAACCTCGAGACCGTGCCGCGTCTCTACAAGCGCGCGCGGCCGGGCGGAGACTATGCGCATTCATTGAAGTTGTTGAAGGCTTTCCGGGTTGCGCATCCCGAAGTACCTACCAAGTCCGGGCTGATGGTGGGCCTGGGGGAGACCGACGAGGAGATCCTCGCAGTGATGGGCGACCTGCGGGCGCACCAGGTCGACATGCTGACCATTGGCCAGTACCTGCAGCCCTCGCGGCACCACCTGCCGGTCGAGCGCTATGTCCAGCCGGATGTGTTCAAGGAGTTCGAACGACAGGCAGGCCTGATGGGATTCCGGCATGCGGCCGTCGGCGCGCTCGTGCGCTCCTCGTACCACGCCGACCGGCAAGCGCACGAGGCCGGCGTCGGGTGAGGCGCGGCGCGCTCCGCTGACCGTTGTCGTAGCTCGGCGTTCGGGCGCGGGAGTGCGCTGGCTGCGCGCAGGACACGAACCGCTGAGCCTTCGCTCTAACCGAGCATCATTCGCGGCACCCAGAGGATGATCTCCGGGAAGGCGAGGAACACGCCGACCGTCACTACGTCGGCGATGAAGAAGGGAAAGATCCCGCGGAACACGGTGGTGAGGGGGATGTCCGGCCGTACGCCGTTCACCACGAAGCAGTTCAGCCCGATGGGCGGCGTAATGAGGCAGATCTCCGCCATCTTCACCACCACGATGCCGAACCAAATCGGGTCGTAGCCGAGCGCGATCACCGCCGGGTACACCACCGGCAGCGTGAGCAGAAGCATGCCGATCGCGTCCATGAACATGCCGAGCACCACGTAGAAGAGCAGGATGCAGATCATCACCACGACGGGCGGCACATCGAGGGATACCACCCAGCGCGCGAAGGCCTCAGGAAGCCCGGCGAAGCCGAGGAAGCGTACGAAGATCAGCACGCCCCAGATGATCGAGAAGATCATCACGGTGAGCTTCGCGCTCTCGAGCAGCGCCTCCTTCAACCCGAGCCATCGCATGCCGTGAAGGAGCGCCAGAGCAAACACGACGAAGGCGCCCAGCGCCCCGGCCTCGGTCGGGGTCGCCCAGCCGAAGTACATTGCTGAGAAGATGATCACCACCACGGCGACGATCGGGAAGGTGCCGGGCACCGAGCGCCAGCGCTGGCGCCAGGTAAAGCCGCGAATCGGCCGACCGAGGTTGGGGCGGAAGCTCGCCATGAGCACGATCAGCCCGCCGTAGATGAGCGCCGAGACGATGCCGGGGAGGAAGCCGGCGACAAGCAGCCGCCCGACCGATTCCTCCACGATGATCGCGTAGATGACGAGGATCGCCGAAGGCGGAATCAACGTGGCGAGAGTGCCGCCCGCTGCGACGACCCCGGCGGCAAGCCGCTTGTCGTAGCCCGCCTTGAGCATGTTGGGCACCGCGACCCGGCTGAAGACGGCGGCGGTGGCCGTGCTCGCCCCGGAAACCGCCGCGAAGCCAGTCGCGGCCATTACCGTCGCGACCGCCAGGCCGCCGGGTACCCAGCCGAGCCACTTCGTAGCGGCGTCGAAGAGCTTTTCCGTGAGACCGGCGTGGAAGGCGAGGAAGCCGATGAGGATGAACATCGGCAGCACCGACAGCGTGTAGCTCACCGTCTTGGAATGCGGGATGGTACCGGCCATTCCGGCGCCGGCGTCCCAGCCGATCAGCGCGACCAGTCCCACGAGGCCGACCGCCGCAGCGGCGATGTACACCCGCACGCCGACAAACACCATGACGACCAGCGCTACCACGCCGACGATGCCCGTGCTGAACGGGTCCACGGCTAGCGTCTCTTGCCGCGCTCGGTGGCGCCGAGGCTCTCGTCGATCTCGTGCGCGGCCTGCTCCTCGACCGAGAGCACGCTCGCGACGGCGACCGCGCGCCGCTGCGGATCGAGCGCGAGGCGCAGATAGCCGGCGAACTGAACCCAGAGGCGCAGCCAGAGCAGCGCGAAGGCGACCGGCACCGCGAGCTTGGACGGCCACACCGGAAGCTCCGCGTCGATGGTGCTGTCGCCGAGCTGGTACGCGCGCAGGAAGTGCCCCCAGCCGTACCAGATGAGCACGGCGATGACGGCGAGCGCCACGACCGTGCCGAGCACCTCGCTGCCCCAGAGCAGCCGCCCGCGCATGGCCTTGAGCACCATCTCCATGCGCACGTGCCCGCCCAGCCGTTGGCAGTAGGCGATGCCGAGAAACGCGAAGGTCGCCATCGAAAGCTCGACGAAGTCGATGTAGCCGCGCACGGGCGTGTTGAAGAGCGTGCGGCCCAGCACCTGCCACACGCCGAGCAGCATCAACGCGAAGATGGCGAAGGAGGAGATGAGGTTGAAGCTGGTCTCGACCGCGGCGAGGCGTCGATCGAACGCCGAGAGCAGCGGCGCGTCGGCCGCCGCTTCGGCGGAGGGTGCCTGCTCCTGCAAGGAGACCGGCTCAGCCGCCCTCGCGGGCGACCTTCAGGATGACGTCGATGAGCTCCTGGCCGTTGAAGCGGCCCTTGTTCTCCTCGATCCACTTCTCCCAGACCGGCTTGCCGGCGACGCGCTGGAACTCCTGGAGCTGCGCCTTGGTGTACGTCACGGGCTTGAGTCGCTGCTGAAACATCGGCAAGTTTTTCTTGTCGATCTCGACGTAGGCCCGCACTTGCTCGCGGTCGACCTCGGCCTTCGCGTCCGTGATCAGCTTCTGGTACTGCGCCGGCAGCTTCGCCCACGAGCTCTTGCTGAAAACGATCGGGCATTCGGCCGTGCCCGGCGACATGTTGGTCGTGTACCAGTCGGCGATCTCGTGGATGCGGTAGGCCACGTGGCTGTAGGTGTACGGGAAGGACGCGGCGTCCATCGTGCCGCGCTCCATGGCCGTATACACCTCGGTGGCGGTGGTCGTGGTCTTGACGGCGCCCAGCACTTCCATCGCATCGCCCAGGCCGCCGCCGGCGCGCACGCGCTTGCCCTTCCAGTCGGCGAGCTTCATCGGCGGCGTGCCCTTGCCCATGAACTCGTACTGCGGCAGCAGCGTCGAGGCGTACGCCATGGCGTCCCAGTTGTTCAGGTCGGCGACCAGCGCCGGGTGCTTGAAGAGCTGGTTCCTTGCCTTCACCGACACGTCCCAGTCACCCAGCGGCAGGAACGGCAGCGAGAACACCATGAACGCCGGGTTCTTGCCGGGGTGGTAGAAGTTGCAGAAATGCGCGCCGTCGATCGCTTTCAGCTTGATGCTGTCGAGGTTCTCGCGGTCCTTGGAGAATGTCTCGGCGTAGCCCAGGCGGATGGTGAAGTTGCCGTTGCTTGCCTTCTCCACGCGCTCGGCGAGTACCTCGATACCCTTGGTGAAGGCGCGCTGCTTGCCCCACATGGAGAACTTCCACTCGATTTTCTGCGCCGCCGCGCTTCCCGGCAGAGCGAATGCGGCGACGAGAGCCGCGGCGATGCACTTGCGTGCCCGTTGCATTGAACCTCCTCCTCGGTGGTTAGGGGATCGCCTCCCTCTTTGCCCCCGGACCGTAGCACAGCACCGGCCCGGCGAACAACCTTGCTAGTGCGCCTTGTCCCAGTTGAGCCCGTCGCCGACTTCGACGACGAGGGGGACGTCGAGCTCGTATACGGACTGCATGAGCTCGCGCACGTGGTCCCTCACGAGCGAAAGTTCCTCCTCGGGAACCTCGAAGACCAGCTCGTCGTGCACCTGCATGATGAGGAGGCTCTCCAGGTTCTGCTCGTCGAGCCATTTTTGCACCGCAACCATGGCGAGCTTGATCAGGTCGGCGGCGGTGCCCTGCATCGGCGCGTTGATGGCGGCGCGTTCGGCGGCCTGGCGGCGCACCGGCGCGCCGCTCTTGATCTCCGGAAGCCAGAGGCGCCGGCCGAACACCGTCTCGACGTAGCCCTCGCGCCGCGCGCGCTCGCGCGTCTCGTCCATGTAGCGCTTCGCGCCGGGGAAGCGGGCAAAGTAGCGCTCCACATAGGTCTGCGCGGTGCCGCGGTCGATGCCGAGGTTCTGCGCCACGCCGAAGGCCGACATGCCGTAAATCAGCCCGAAGTTGATCACCTTCGCCACTCGGCGATGGTCGGAATCCACCTGGGCCAAGGGAACGCCGAAGATTTCGGCGGCGGTGGCTCGATGCACGTCCTCGCCGTCGCGGAATGCGCGGCGCAGGCTTTCGTCGCCGGAGAGGTGTGCCATGATGCGCAGCTCGATCTGCGAGTAGTCGGCCGATACGATGCGCCGACCGGGCGGCGCGATGAACGCCTCGCGGATGCGCCGGCCTTGCGGCGTGCGGATCGGGATGTTCTGCAGGTTGGGATCGTTCGAGGAAAGCCGCCCCGTGACCGCCGTCGTCTGCGAGTAGGTCGTATGCACGCGCCCGGTCAACGGGTTCACCCTGCGGGGCAGCTTGTCGGTGTAGGTCGACTTGAGCTTCGTGATGGCCCGGTGCTCGAGGATGAGTTTCGGCAGCGGATGGTCGAGCGCAAGCTCCGCGAGCACGTCCTCATCGGTGGAAGGCTCGCCGGTGGGCGTCTTTTTCTTGACCGGGAGCTTGTGCCGCTCGAACAGGATCTCCCGGATCTGCTTGGGCGAGCCGAGGTTGAAGGGCTGGCCGGCGAGCGCGAACGCCTGCTGCTCCTTCTCCAGGATCTCGCGCCCAAGCTCGTGGCTCTGGCGCTCGAGCTGCGCGCTGTCGAGGAGGACGCCGTTGCGCTCCATACGCTGCAGCACCGGCAGCGCCGCCATCTCGATTCCCTCGTAGACGAAGCGCAGCCGTGCGTTCTCTTCTATCCTCGGATGGAGCACCTCGTGAAGCGCGAGGGCGCAGTCGGCGACGCCCGCGGCGTACTGGGTCGCGCGCGCGAGATCCACTTCGCCAAACGGGATGCGCGAGGCGCCCTTGCCGGCGACCTCCTCGAGCGAGGGAACGGTCCAGCCGCAGTGCCGCGACGCGAGCACGCCCAGCTCACGCCGCTCGTGCACCTCGAGGACATAGGACTCGAGCAGCGCGTCGTGCAGCGCGCCGGCGAGGCGCACGCCGTGGTTCGCGAGCACGTGCATGCCGAACTTGACGTTTTGCGCGACCTTCAGGCGCGCGGGATCCTCGAGCCACACCCGCAGTTTCTCAAGGGATCGTTCGAGGGGAAGCTGCAGCGGCGCTCCCGGGTACGTGTGCGCGAAGGGCAGGTAGACCGCCTCGCGATCGAACGCGAGGGCGAGGCCCACCAGACGCGCGCTCATCGGCTCCTCGCTCGTGCAGAGGGTCTCGAGCCCGACGATCGACGCCCTTTGCAGTTCTGCGAAGAGCTCATCCAGCGCCTGCTCGTCCAGAACCGCGCGTATCGAACGCTTCTCCACGCGTGAGGGCTTCTCGGGCGCCACGGGCAGTGGCTCGGCACCGGCGCTCTGCGCTTCCTTGAGCCAGGTCTTGAAGCCGAAGCGCTCGTAAACGGAGAGAAGCTTCGCCGGGTCCGCAGGCTGGACCGCGAGATCGTCGAGTTTGATCTCGAGCGGCACGTCGCGCCTTACCGTAAGGAGCTCGCGCCCCCTGGGAAGCCAGTCGAGCACCTTGCGCAGGTTCTCGCCTCGCGTACCAGCGATCTCCGAAGCCTTCTGCATGAGGTTGTCCAGTGAACCGTAGTGCTTTATCCATTTGGACGCGAACCCGGGGCCGACGCCGTCGACACCCGGAATGTTGTCGATGGCATCGCCGACCAGCGCGAGGTAGTCGACGACGCGCTCCGGCGGCACGCCGAACTTCCGTATCACGCCCTCGATGTCGAGCTTCTCATTCGACATCGTGTTGACCCACAGGGTGCGCGCGTCGACGAGCTGCGTGAGGTCCTTGTCGCCGGTCGAGATCACGGTGCGCCAGCCCTGCGCCTTCGCCTGCTCGGCGAGCGTGGCGATGACATCGTCGGCCTCGACGCCGTCCACGACGAGCACCGGCCAGCCGATGTCCGCGACCGCCTGGCACAGCGGCTCGACCTGCGCGGCGAGATCGTCGGGCATCGCGCTGCGCGTAGCCTTATAGTCCGGGTAGACCTCGTCGCGGAAGGTCTTGCCCTTCGCGTCGAAGACGCAGGCGCGGGCCTGCGCCTTATAATCGGCGGCGAGCTTGCGAAGCATGTTCAGCACGCCGTAGATCGCGCCCGTCGGCTCGCCTTTCGCGTTCCTCAGCTCCGGCAGCGCGTGGAACGCGCGATACAGGTACGACGAGCCGTCGACCAGCAACAACGTCTTTTCAGGATCCCGTCCCGACATGACCCAAGAGAAACTACTGAAGGCGGCCGGCCACGGCCAGGAGATCTCGCCGCGCGAAGCGTGGAAGCTGTTCGGCATTATGGCAGAGTTCTTCGAGGCGACCGAGCGACTCGCCGGCATCAAGCCCGCGGTCTCGGTGTTCGGCAGCGCGCGCGTGAAGCCCGGCACGCGCTACTACCAGCTCGCCGAGGAAACGGCGCGGCTGCTCTCGGATGCGGGCTTCGCGGTTTTCTCCGGCGGCGGCCCCGGCCTCATGGAGGCCACGAACAAGGGCGCGTTCCAGGGCCGCGGCATGGCGGTGGGACTCAACATCGATCTGCCGCGCGAGCAGCCCTCGAGCCGCTACCAGCACATCAGCCTGCGCTTCAAGCATTTCTTCGCGCGCAAGGTGATGTTCGCCAAGTTCGCCACCGCCTATGTCGTGCTGCCGGGCGGCTTTGGCACGCTCGACGAGCTCTTCGAGGCGCTGACGCTGGTGCAGACCGGAAAGACGCGGCAGATGCCCATCATCCTGGTGCACGAGCCGTACTGGCGGGAGCTCATCGCCTGGATGCGCGACCGGCTCGCGGCCGAGGGCATGATCGATCCGACCGACCTCGATCTTCTGCAGGTGTGCGACGAGCCGCAGCAGGTCGTCGACGTAATCTTCGCGTTCTACGAGAAGCGCGGCTTCGAGCCTTCGCCGGCGGAGCGCGAGGTCCTGCTCAACCTCTAGTAGAATCATCGGCAAATGCGCTGGTGGATCGCCGCTGTGCTGCTTGCCCTCGCCGCGAGCGCCCCGGCGCAGCGGCCGGCGCCCAAGCTTGAGCCGCTGCCCGAGCCGCCGCCGCCGGCCGCGGGGCCCGCGGAGCCCGCCGAGCCGGCGGTGCGCATCCCGGTCCAGGAAGGTGACAAGGTCGAGGCGGTGCGCCAAGGCGGCCGCGTGGTCATGCTGCGCGTAACGCCGGCGAAGGGCGGCAAGCCGTACTACCTCGTCGACACCACCGGCAACGGTAACTGGATGCGCCGCGACTCGCTCGACGAAGGAGTGGCGGTGCCGATGTGGCCGCTTCACACCTTCGACTGACTTGTCGGTCTACACCCCCGTCACGGAAGCCGAGCTGCGGGACTGGCTGCGGCGCTATTCCGTCGGCGCGCTCGCTTCGCTCGAGCCCGTGGCCGCCGGCATCGAAAACACCAATTACTTCGTGGTTACGACGCAAGGCCGCTACTTCCTCACGCTCTTCGAGCGGCTGCCGGCCGAGGAGCTGCCGTTCTACCTCGAGCTCATGGCGCACCTCGCGCGGCACGGCATTCCCTGCCCAGCGCCGATCGCCGACCTGTCCGACCGCTACCTGCAGGAGCTCGCCGGCAAGCCCGCGGTGCTGGTGACGCGCTTGCCCGGGGGCTCGCTCGAGGCGCCCTCGGTCGCCCACTGCGCCGAGCTCGGCGCGCTGCTCGCGCGCATGCATCTCGCCGGGCGCTCCTATCCCGGCTATCTCGAGAATCCGCGCGGACCGAAGTGGTGGCGGGTTGCGGCGCGGGACGTTTCGCCGTATCTCGACGCATCGAAACGAGCGCTTCTCGAAGACGAGCTCGGTTTCCAGGCGGGACAGCGCTTCCCCGACCTGCCGCGCGGCCCGGTGCACGCCGACCTCTTCCGCGACAACGCGCTTTTCGAGGATGGACGCATTTCGGGCGTGATCGATTTCTACTTCGCCGGCGTCGACTGCCTGCTCTACGACATTGCGGTATGCGCGAACGACTGGTGCCTGGACGATGATGGCGGCCTCGAGGCGCAGCGCGCCCACGCGCTGCTCGGCGCCTATCACGAGGTGCGGCCACTGCTGCCCGGCGAGCGCGAGGCGTGGCCCGCCATGCTGCGCGCCGCCGCGCTGCGCTTCTGGCTCTCTCGCCTCTACGATTTGCATCTGCCGCGGCCCGGCATGCTCGTGCACGCGCACGATCCCGAGCATTTCCGCGCCGTGCTCGAGCGCAGGCGCGGCGCGCAGGCGCCCTGGATCGGCTGACATGCGCGCGCGCGTCGTCGCCGCTGCACGCGGCGCGCATTGGCTGGCCGAGGGCTGGGCGATGTTCCGCGCCTCGCCGCTCGGCTGGCTCGCGGTCGCGTTCGCCTACATGTTCATCACGCAGATCCTCGCCCTCCTGCCGCTCGTCGGGCCGGCGGCCGCGGCGATCCTCGTCCCGGCGTTCACCGTCGGGCTGATGAGCGCCGCGCGCGCCTCGTCGCGCGGCGGCCGGGTGGAGCTCGCCATGCTGTTCGGCGCCTTCCGCGACCAGCTGCGGCCGCAGCTCGTCCTGGGCGTGGTCTACGCCGCCTGCCTACTCGCGGTGCTCGGCGCCGCAGCGCTTCTGCTGGGCGAGAGAACGCTTGACGCGACGCTCCCGGACGCGGGAAGCCAGGCGCCGGCCGAGTTCGACCGCGCGCGGCTCGTTGCGCTGATCGGCACGATGCTCGCGCTATACGCGCCGGTGATGATGCTTTTCTGGTTCGCGCCGCCGCTTGCCGCCTGGCATTCGACGCCGGTGGCGAAGGCGTTGTTCTTCAGCTTCTTCGCCTTCCTCATGAACTGGCGCGCCTTCCTCGTCTACGGCGCGGTCTTGGCGGTGGCCGTTGCGCTCGTGCCGTTGGTGACGATCAACGTGCTGGGCACCTTTACTGGACCGATTACCCGCGCCGCGTCGAACGCCATGGTGCTCTCCCTCGCCCTGCTGCTCATGCCCACGCTCTTCGCGAGCTTCTACGCGAGCTACCGCGACGTATTCGCCGCGCCGCAGCCTCCGGAAGCGAGTCCGGAGGCATGAGCTGCGAGCTGTGCGCATCCGATGGCGGCAAGGTGCTCTGGCGGGACGATTTCTGCCGCGTGGTGCGCATCGCGAGCGAGGAGTTCCCCGGGTTCTGCCGCGTCATCCTGGCGCGCCACGTGCGCGAGATGACGGACCTCGCGCCGCCCGAGCGCGAGCGCCTGATGCGCGCGGTGCTCGCCTGCGAGCAGGCGCTGCGCGAGGTCCTCGCGCCCCACAAGGTGAACCTGGCGAGCCTCGGCAATCAGGTGGCCCACCTCCACTGGCACGTGATCCCGCGCTTCGAGGACGACTCGCGCTTCCCCGATCCCGCATGGGCCCCGGCGCGGCGCGCCGGGGCGCAACGCGCCGCGCCCGCGGACGCCGTTCTCGCCGCGCGCCTGTCCGATCTTCTCGGCCCGGCATAAACTTGCAGCGTGGGCCAGGAAGGCGTTCCGACCGAGATCCGTCTGCACCAGAAGTCGCGCGTGCTCGAGCTGGAGTACTCCGACGGGAGAAGCTTCCGGCTGCCGTTCGAGTTCCTGCGCGTGTATTCGCCTTCCGCCGAAGTGCGCGGTCACGGTCCGGGCCAGGAGGTGCTGCAGACGGGCAAGCGCGAGGTCGAGATCCGGTCGCTGGAGCCGGTCGGCTCCTATGCGTTGCAGCCGGTCTTCTCCGATGGACACAGCACCGGCATCTATTCCTGGGAGTACCTTTACGAGCTCGGCGAGCGGCAGGAGGAGCTGTGGAACGAGTATCTCGCCAGGCTCGGAGCCGCGGGGGCGAGCCGTGACCGATAAGGTCGATTTCGGGTACGAACGCGTAGCGGCGGAGGAGAAGGCGCCTCGGGTGCGCTCGGTGTTCGACCGGGTCGCGGATCGTTACGACCTCATGAACGATTTGATGTCGCTCGGCCTGCACCGGGTCTGGAAGGCCGCCGCCGTGGCCATCGCCCGGCCCCGCCCCGGGGAGCGGGTGCTCGACATCGCCGCGGGAAGCGGCGATCTCGCCGCCGCGATGGCGCGTCGCGTCGGCGCTGCCGGCGAAGTGTGGATCACGGACGTTAACCGCAGGATGCTGGAGCGCGGCCGCGACCGCCTGCTCGACGCCGGCACGCTCGCGCCGGCGGTCCAGTGCGATGCGGAGAAGCTGCCCTTTCCCGCGGCGCGCTTCGACTGCATCACCATCGGTTTCGGACTGCGCAACATGACGCGGAAGGAGGCGGCGCTCGCCGAAGCGGCGCGAGTGCTCAAGCCCGGAGGCCGGCTCGTCGTTCTCGAGTTCTCCAGGGTGTGGGCGCCCCTCGCGCCCGCCTACGACCTGTACTCGTTCCGCGTGCTTCCCTGGCTGGGCCGGAGGGTCGCCGGAGACGCGCAGGCATACCGGTACCTGGCCGAGTCGATCCGGATGCACCCCGACCAGCGGGCGCTGAAGGACATGATCGCAGCCGCCGGCTTTGAGAGCGTCGAGTTCTTCAACTTCGCAGCCGGCGCGGTCGCCGTGCATCGAGGCTACCGGATTTGATAGCATGGCCTCCCGGAGGGCACATCCATGAGTAAGTGGCTACTCGCAGCTTTCACCTTGGTCATCGGCACGGCGCTGGTCGCGCCGGAGGCCGAGGCGCGGCGCTTCGGCGGCGCGCGCTCGGTCGGCGCTCAGCGCAACGTCACACCCCCGCCGGCGAAGCCGGCCGCGCAGCAGCAGGCCGCACCAGCGCAACAGCAGCAGGGCAAGTGGGGCGGAATCCTCGGCGGGCTCGCGCTGGGCGGGCTGCTCGGCTACCTCTTCGCGGGGAATGGCCTGGGCGGTTTGCTGCTCTTCGCGCTTCTCGCCATCGGCGCGGTCATGCTCTTCCGAACACTCGCGCGCGCGCAGGCGCAGGCACCGGTTCAGTTCGCCGGCACCCGGGAGCAGGCCGCCATGCCGCTGGCGGCGGGCGGCGGCGCGCCCGCTAGCGCGGACGCCGCGCCATTCCTGCAAGCCGCGAAGCGCAGCTTCGTCAAGCTGCAGGTCGCCAACGATGCCGCCGATCTCGAAGAGATCCGGGAGTTCACCACGGACGAGCTGTTCGAGACAGTCAAGTCCGAGGTCGCCGCGCGCCGCGCCGGGCAGCAGCACACCGAGGTAAACGGCCTGGAAGCCGACCTGCTGCAGGCGAGCACCGAGGGCGACACGCACTGGGCGTCCGTGCGCTTCCGCGGCACGGTTCGCGAATCGCAGGACGGTGCGGCGGTTCCCTTCGAGGAAGTCTGGAATCTCGTGAAGCCGGTGGACGGCTCGAGCGGCTGGCTCCTCGCGGGCATCCAGCAGATGCATTGAAGGACGCGCCCCCCGAGGAAAAGGCCACCCCCGCGGTGGCCTTTTGTTTTGCCATCAACCACCTCCTGCGCGCGGAGCCCTGGGCGCGCGCGCGGCTCGTGGACTTTGAGGGCGAGGCGGTCGCGATCACCGCGGCGCCTCTGCCGGCGCTGCTCGTCACCATTGAGCCAGGGGGGTTGCTTTCCGCCGGAGGATCGGCGCCATCCCTGACGATCCACCTGACCCCCCGGATCCTTGCCGGCCTTGCGCGCGGAGAAGAACACGCGCTGCGCGGCGTGGAGGTATCGGGCAACGCGCGGCTCGCCACCGAGGTGATGCAGCTCGCGCGGAGCTTGCGCTGGGACTTCGAGGAGGACCTTGCGCGTCTCGTGGGCGACGTCGCGGCGCATCGCGTCGCCGAAGCGGCGCGGGCTTTTGCCGCCTGGCACGCCGATGCGGCGGCACGCCTCGCCGCCGCGGCAGCGGACTACGCCACGGAGGAGAGCAGGCTGCTCGTGCGTCGCGCGGAGCTGGACGCGCATGCCGGCGCGCTGCAGGCGCTGCGGGACGCGATCGAGCGCCTCGACAAGCGGATGGCGCGCCTTGCGTAGGCTTGCGCGCTTGCTGCGCATCGTCGCCGTCGCGCGGCGCTTCGGCCTCCACGAGTTCCTGCCCGGGCTTCCCGGCGGCGCGTTGC
Organism: Burkholderiales bacterium; assembly: GCA_035649175.1. GTDB lineage: Bacteria > Pseudomonadota > Gammaproteobacteria > Burkholderiales > SG8-39 > SCGC-AG-212-J23. Next base: position 48,296 of record DASRKB010000095.1, read on the forward strand.
TCGGCGTGGTCTCCGGGCACCGCGGCGAGCCGAGGGGCCGGCGCCTGCGGGAGGCGCTGGAGACCCTCGGTCCGATCTTCGTCAAGTTCGGCCAAGTGCTCTCCACGCGGCGCGACCTGCTCGCGCTCGACATGGCCGACGAGCTCGCGAAGCTGCAGGACCAGGTCCCGCCGTTTCCCTCCGACGTGGCGATGGCGGAGATCGAGCGCTCGCTCGGAAAGCCTATCGTGAATGCCTTCAAGTCATTTGACAAAGAACCGATCGCGAGCGCCTCCATCGCACAGGTCCATCTAGCCATGCTTCGCGACGGGCGCGAGGTGGCCGTAAAGGTGTTGCGGCCGAACGTCGAGGAGGCGATCGCCGAGGACCTCGCGTTGCTCGAGACCGCGGCGGCGCTGGTCGAGCGGCACTGGGCCGAGGCCCGGCGCCTGAAGCCGCGCGAAGTCGTCGCGGAGTTCGCCCGGCACCTCGAGGACGAGCTCGACCTCATGCGCGAGGCAGGCAACGCGAGCCAGCTCGGCCGCAATTTCGAGGGCTCGTCGCTTCTCGTCGTCCCGCGGGTGCACTGGGACCTGTGCGCGAGGCGCGTGATGGTGATGGAGCGCATGCGCGGCACGCCGATCTCACAAGTACCGGCACTGCGGGCGAAAGGCGTTGACATTCCGGTGCTTGCGCGCGCGGGCGTGGAGATCTTCTTTACCCAGGTGTTCCGCGACGGGTTTTTCCACGCAGATATGCACCCCGGCAACATCCTCGTCACCGACGATGGAAAGTACGTGGCGCTCGACTTCGGGATCATGGGCACGCTCACCGACGTCGATAAGAGCTACCTCGCCCAGAACTTCCTCGCCTTCTTCAATCGCGACTACCGGCGCGTGGCGCAGGCGCACCTCGACGCGGGCTGGGCGCCGGCGGGCACCCGGCTAGACGCCTTCGAGGCGGCGATCCGCTCCGTGTGCGAGCCCATCTTCGCCCGGCCCCTGAAGGAGATCTACTTCGGCAAGCTGCTGCTGCGCCTGTTCCAGACCTCGCGGCGCTTCAATATCGAGATCCAGCCCCAGCTCGTGCTGCTGCAGAAGACCCTGCTCAACATCGAGGGCCTAGGCCGCGAGCTCGACCCGGAGCTCGACCTCTGGCGCACCGCCAAGCCGTACCTCGAGCGCTGGATGGACGAGCAAGTAGGGTGGCGCGCCTTTACGCGTGCGGTGCGCCTCGAGGCCCCGGGCTGGGCGAGCATGCTCCCGCAGCTGCCGCGCCTCGCGCACCGAGCGCTCACGGAGGATCGCCTTGGCGGCGTGCGCGAGGCACTCGAGCGCCTTGCCGAGCAGAACGCGCAGCGGAACGCCCTGCTCGGCGCCCTGCTCGCGGTCGCGGCCGCCGCCGTGGCGGTTGCGGCGCTTGCGCTGTTCTGAATTAAGATGCGGCTCGCCCGATGCTGATCAGCTTCGTCGCCCTCTACCTCGCCGTGACGATCAGCGTCGGTCTTTGGGCGGCGCGGCGCGTGCACAATCCCAAGGATTACGTGGTAGCCGGCCGCAGCGTGCGCTTCTACATGAGCACGGCGCTCGTCTTCGCCACCTGGTTCGGCGCGGAAACCGTGCTCGGCGTGTCGGCCACCTTCCTGAACGAGGGCATGGGCGGGATCGTCGCCGACCCGTTCGGCTTCTCGTTTTGCCTGGTGCTGATCGCGCTTTTCTTCGCGCGCGCGTTTTACAGGATGAACCTTCTCACCATCGGCGATTTCTACCGCCAACGCTACAACAAGCCGGTGGAGGTGGCGACGAGCGTGTGCATCACGCTGTCCTATCTCGGCTGGCTCTCGGCACAGTTCACCGCGCTAGGCGTGGTGTTTCACACCCTCTCAGGCGGCGCGATCCCGCTCGCCTGGGGCATCGTGCTCGGCACGGGGGTCGTGCTCCTCTACACGCTCTTGGGCGGCATGTGGTCGATCGCGTACACCGACGTGCTGCAGAGCACGATCATCATCGTCGGTCTGCTCTACCTCGCTTTCCTGCTGGGCGGCGCGGCGGGCGGCTTCGACCGGGTCATCGCGCACGCGGCCGAGGCGGGAAAGTTCCAGTTCTGGCCGAAGCTCGAGATGCGCGACGCCCTCGCGTTCATCGCCGCCTTCCTCACCGCCGCGCTGGGATCCATCCCGCAGCAGGACGTCTTCCAGCGCACCACCGCGGCGAAGAATGCCGACACCGCGGTACGCGCCTGCCTGACCGGCGGCCTGCTTTATTTCTGCATGGCCTTCGTGCCGATCTACCTCGCGTACTCGGCGCTGCTCATCGACCCCAAAATGGTCGCGCCGTTGCTGGCGGGCGAGGAGAACGAGAGTCAGCTTATTCTCCCCAATCTCATCCTCGGGCATACGCCGCTCTTCGCCCAGGTGATGTTCTTCGGCGCGTTGCTCTCGGCGATCATGTCCTCGGCTTCCGGGGCGCTGCTCGCGCCGAGCTCCCTGTTCACAGAGAACGTGCTGAGACCTTTCGTGCGGCACATGGGCGAGCGGGAGCTCCTTCTGGTGATGCGGCTGGTGCTCGTCATCTTCGGACTCGCGGTCATGGTCTTCGCCCTGGCCAGCGACGCTAGCATCTACCAGATGGTGCAGAACGCCTACAAGGTGACGCTGGTCTCGGCCTTTGCGCCACTCGTGCTTGGCATCTACTGGAAGCGCTCGACGACGGCCGGTGCGCTGCTCGCGGTGGTGCTCGGCCTCGCCACCTGGATCCTGATGGAGATCGTGGCCCCCGAGGCGCTGGTGCCGCCGCAGCTCGTCGGCATGGCGTTCTCTTTCCTCGGCATGGTGGTCGGCTCGCTGTACGCGCGCCGGCAGCTGCCGGCGCATGCGGAGCAACCCGGCCGCCACTGAGCCGGCGCTGGCGGTGCAGGCATCGCCGCTGGCGCGCATCCTGTTCGGCATCTACGTTCTGCTGGTCGTATATGCCTCGCTCTATCCGCTCGAGGGCTGGCGCGACCACGGTCTGTCGCCTTTCGCCTACCTCGATGCTGGCTGGCCGCGCTACGTCACCTCCTTCGACATCGCCGTCAATCTGCTCGGGTACGCGCCATACGGCTTCCTGTGCGTCGCCGCCTGGCACCCGCGGCTGCGCGGTGTCGTGGCGGTAGCGGTGGCGGTGGCGAGCGGGGCGCTGCTTTCCCTCCTTCTCGAGGCGGCCCAGACCTACCTTCCGACGCGCATCCCGGTGATCGCCGACCTCGTCTGCAACACGGCCGGCGCAGCGGCCGGCGCTGCGCTCGGGGTGGTGCTCGGACCGTGGCTGCGCGCCGGTCCGCTGCAGCACGCCCGGACGCGGTGCTTCCCGCCGGGCGCGGCCGTCGACTTGGGATTGACGCTGCTCGCGCTGTGGCTCTTCACGCAGCTCAATCCGGCGATGCTGCTCTTCGGCGCCGGTGACCTGCGCGACCTGCTCGCCGTTCCCGGTGGGCAGCCGCGCGAGCCTGCCTTCTTTGCCTCGATCGAGGCGGTCACCGCGGCGGCGAATCTCGCCGCCGTGGCGCTCATCGTGACCGCCCTCGCGGCGCCCGCTCAGCCGACGCGGCGCATATTCCTCGCGCTGCTCGCCGCGGCGCTCGTCATCAAGACCGCCGCCTTCGCCATTCTCATGCGGGCCGAGGACGTGCTTGCCTGGCTCACCCCCGGCGCGCAGCGCGGCCTGGTGATCGGCGTCCTGATCGCGCTCGCGGCCGTTTCGCTGCCGCGCGTGGCACGGCTCGCGCTTGCCGCGGTGCTCCTGATGGCGGCCACGGTGCTCGTCAATCTCGCCCCGCCTAACCCCTACCTCGCAGCGACGTTCAAGGTGTGGCAGCAGGGTCACTTCCTCAACTTCAACGGCCTGACGCGGCTGGTGAGTGCGGCATGGCCCTTCTTCGCGCTCGGTTATCTCATCTTCCTCGCCTCGCGGCGGCGCGAAACGCTCGGCTAGAATGCCGAGCTGCATGTCGTACTACCGGAAGCACATCTTCTTTTGCTGCAATCAGCGCGACGGCGGGCGCACCTGCTGCAACGACAAGGGCGCCGCCGAGATGCGCGACTACGCCAAAGGCCGGGTCAAGGCGCTCGGGCTCGCCGGCGAGGGCAAGGTCCGCATCAATCAGGCTGGCTGCCTCGATCGCTGCGAGGAAGGCCCGTGCGTCGTGGTGTATCCGGAGGCGGTCTGGTACACCTACGTCGACCGCGCCGACATCGACGAGATCATCGAGGAGCACCTGCGGAACGGTCGCATCGTCGAGCGCCTCTTGATGTAAATGCGGGCCAGTACCCGTCGCGAGTTCGTTGCCGGCCCGGCCGGCCGCATCGAGTGTGCGATCGATTCCCCGGAAGGCGTTGTGAAGGGCAGGGCGCTCATCGCCCATCCGCATCCGCTTTTCGGTGGCACGCTGGACAACAAGGTCGTTCAGACGCTCGCGCGCGCGTTCGTCGACCTCGGCTATGAATCCTGGCGGCCCAACTTCCGCGGCGTTGGCGCGAGCGAAGGCCGCTTCGGCGAAGGCCGGGGCGAGCTAGAGGATCTTCGCGCGGTTCACAATCTCATCGATCCCGTGGTGCTGGGTGGCTTTTCCTTTGGTGCCGCGATGCAGGGCATGCTGGCGGACCGTGTGAAAGCGGAGCGCGTGGTCCTCGTCGGCGTGGCCGTGACGAGCTTCGACGTCCCGCCGGTGCCGGCGGGCACGCTGGTGATCCACGGCGAGGCCGACGAGACGATCCCGCTCTCCGCGGTACTCGACTGGGCGCGGCCGCAGGAGCTGCCGCTGATGGTCGTGCCTGGCGCGGACCACTTCTTCCACCGCAAGCTGCAGGTGCTGCGCGGGATCGTCGCCGCGAATGTCCGATGAGCGCACATGGCGCGCTCGGCCGATGACCGTGCTCGCGGTGCGGGGCCTGCGCAAGTCCTATGGCGAGCTCGAGGTGGTCGCCGGCGTGGACCTGGAGGTCTCGCCCGGCGAATGCTTCGGCCTGCTCGGGCCGAACGGCGCGGGCAAGACCACCACGCTCAAGCTTTGCCTCGGTCTGGTCGAACCCGACGCGGGCGCGATCGAGCTCCTGGGCGAGCCCGTGCCGCGGCGCGCGCGCGAGGCGCGCGTGCGCGTGGGCGTGGTCCCGCAGTTGGACAACCTGGACCCGGACTTCACCGCGAGCGAGAACCTGCTCGTCTACGCGCGCTACTTCGGCATCGGCTCGGGCGAGATGCGCGAGCGCGCGCCGCGGCTGCTCGACTTCGCCGGCCTGGCCGGCCGCGCCGACGCGCGCATCAGCACGCTCTCGGGGGGCATGAAGCGCCGGCTTACCCTCGCGCGCGCGCTGGTGAACGACCCGCAGCTCGTGGTGATGGACGAGCCGACCACCGGTCTCGATCCGCAGGCGCGGCACCTCATCTGGGAGCGGTTGCGGCGCCTTACCGCTGAGGGCAAGACGCTGCTACTCACGACGCATTTCATGGAAGAGGCCGAGCGCCTGTGCCACCGCCTCGCCATCATGGATCACGGGCACATCATCGCGCAGGGCACGCCGCGCGCGCTCATCGCCGAGCACATCGAGCCGCAGGTGGTCGAGGTGCACGGGCCCGGCTACGAGGCATGGATGGCGCGCGCCCGCGCGCTCGCGCCGCGCGTCGAGCGCGCGGGCGATACGGTGTACTGCTACGCCGCGGACGTCGAGCCCGTGCTGCGCGAGCTCGCCGGGCAGAGCGAGCTTTCCTACCTGCATCGGCCGGCGAGCCTCGAAGACGTGTTCCTCAAGCTCACCGGGCGGGACCTGAGGGACTGATGAAGGCGTCTGACTTCGCGTTGCCGCGGCCCAGCCTGCGATGGCTTGCGGTATGGCGGCGCAACTGGCTGGTGTGGCGCCGGCTTGCCGTGCCGTCGATCCTCGGCAACCTCGCCGACCCGCTCATCATGCTCTTCGCCCTGGGCTACGGCCTGGGAGCGCTGGTCGGCGAGATGGGCGGCACTTCGTACTTCCACTTCCTCGCTGCCGGCTTCGCTGCCTCCGCGACCATGTACGCGGCGACGTTCGAGTCGTTGTTCTCGGCGTTTTCCCGCATGCACGTGCAGCGCACTTGGGAGGCGATCGTCAACGCGCCGATGACGCTGGACGACGTGCTCGCCGGCGAATGGGCGTGGGCCGCGACGAAGGCGCTTGCCGCCGGCGCCTGCATCCTCGTCATCGTCGTCCTTTTCGGCTATACGACCGCGCCGCGCGCCGTCGCCGCGTTGCCGATCGTCGCGCTCGTCGGCCTCGCTTTCTCCGCGGTGGGACTTGCGGTCAATGCGCTCGCGAACGGCTACGACTTCTTCAGCTACTACATGACGATCGTGCTCACGCCGATGCTCATGCTCTCAGGAGTGTTCTTCCCCATCGAGCAGCTTCCCGACACGGTGCAGGCCGGCGCGAAGCTCCTGCCGCTCTACCACGGCGTGGCGCTGGTGCGGCCGCTCCTCCTCGGCGAGCTGCCGGCGGGCGTGCTCGGGCACGTTGGCGTGCTCGGCGCCTATGCTATCGTCGGCTTCTATCTGGCCCTCGTCCTCACGCGGCGGCGGTTGCTCAGATGATGCTCTGGGTCAAGTCCTTCCACATCATCTTCATGGTCACGTGGTTTGCGGGCCTTTTCTATCTGCCGCGGCTCTTCGTATACCACGCCATGGCGAGTGACACGCCCTCGCTCGAGCGCTTCAAGCTGATGGAGCGCAAGCTCTACTGGGGCATCATGACGCCCGGCGCCGTGCTCACCATCGCCTTCGGCGCCTGGCTGTGGCTTGGGTGGTTCCGGGGAAGCTCGGGTTGGCTGCACGCCAAGATCGCGCTCGTCGCGCTGCTGGTCGGCTACCACCTGTGGTGCGGGCGCCTGATGGGCGAGCTCGCCGCCGGCCGCAACACCAAGAGCCACGTATGGTTTCGCTGGTTCAACGAGCTCCCGGTGCTCGTGCTCATCGCCACGGTGCTGCTCGTTGTCCTCAAGCCGTTCTGAGGCGTATTTCGCGACCTGCCCGCGCGGCCTCGAGAGAATCCTTCTCGGGGAGATCGAGTCGCTAGGGGGGCTGGATGCCGAGGCGGTCCCGGGCGGCGTTTCCTTCGTCGGCGACCAGCGCGCCTGCTATGCGGTGAATCTGTGGTCCCGCGTCGCTTCGCGCGTGTTGTGGCGAGTTTCGCAGTTCGAGTACCGCAACGAGCAGGACCTCTACGCAGCGGCGCGCGCGCCGGATTGGACCAAGCTCTTCGGCGTCGAGCGCACGCTGCGGGTGAACGTCACCGCGCAGAGGAGCCCATTGAAGAGCCTGGAGTTCGCTACGCTGCGCATCAAGGACGCGGTCTGCGACCGCTTCCGCGACTCGCTCGGCCGGCGGCCTGACGTCGACCGTGCGCGTCCCGACGTGCGCGTGCACGCGTTCCTCGAGGGCACCGGGGCGACGCTCTACCTCGATACTTCAGGCGAGCCGCTCTTCAAGCGCGGCTGGCGCGCAGGCGCGGGAGATGCGCCCCTGCGCGAGAACCTTGCCGCGGGCATCGTCATGCTCACCGGCTGGCGGCCCGACGAGCCGCTCCTCGACCCCATGTGCGGCGCAGGGACCTTCCTCGTGGAAGCGGCGGCGATGGCGCGCGGCCGGGCGCCGGGCGCAAAGCGCGCGTTCGGCTTCGAGAAGCTGAAGGATTTCGATTCCACTGTCTGGAAACAGGTCAGGGACGAGGGGAGTGCGGTCGAAAAGAGCCCCCGACTCCATGGCAGCGACAGCGACCCAAGGGCGATCGCGGCGGCGCGGCGCAATCTCGCCGAGGCCGGGGTCGAGCGCTGGGTGACCCTGGAGCGCGCGGACGTGCTCGAGCGCGAGGCGCCGGCGCCGGGTGGCGTGCTGATCGCCAATCCGCCGTATGGCGAGCGCATGGGAAGCTCGGAGGCGCTCGCGCGTTTCTATCCGAAGCTGGGCGATTCCCTCAAGAAGCGATTCCCGGGGTGGCGCTGCTACGTCTTTACCGCCGACCTGCGGCTGCCGAAGCTCATCCGCCTGGAGCCTGCCGCGCGCACGCCGCTCTGGAACGGCGCGCTGGAATGCAGGCTGTACCGCTTCGACATCGTCTCAGGCCCCCACCGCCGGTGAGCGGATGTGCTCGGGTCGCGCACCCATGCCGATCATGCGCGCCGGGATACGCCTGAGGAGCGCGTAGCGGCCGAGCAGGCGAGCAGCCAGCGGCGGCTGCATCGGCCAGCCGGCCGGATCCTCTTCCAGCACGCGCTGCAGGATGTTGTCCTGCACTAGCACCTGGAAGCGCTGCGTAATGCGCGTCGGGAATTCGCGGCGCTTCTGCACGTCGAGCAGCGCGGCGAGGGGCGGCGCGCCGACGCGGAACTCGGTATGCAGGCGATTCGCGGCCGCCACCGCATCCTGGATGGCGAGGTTGATGCCGACGCCCCCCACGGGCGACATGGCGTGCGCCGCGTCGCCGATGCAGAGCAGCCCCTCGCGGGCCCAGCGCGTCAGCCGGTTCACCTGCACGGTGAGGAGCTTCAAGTCCTCCCAGCTTGCCAGCTCCAGGATCCGCTCGTGCGGAAAGCCGAGGAGGGCGGCGAGGCGGGACCTCAGGGACCCAAGGCCCCGCTCGCGCAACGCGGCGAGCGAGCCCTTGCCGATGACGAAGGCACACTGCCAGTAGTCGCCCCGCTCGAGCATCACCGCCACGCTCCCGCGGTCGAACCTGCCCATGGTGGCCTGCGTGTCGGTGGGCTTGCGCGAGAGGCGGAACCACAGCACGTCGATCGGCGCGCCGAGGTCGACGAGCGGCAGCGCCGCCCTGCCGCGCAGCAGCGAATGGCGGCCGTCGGCCGCGACGACGAGGTCGGCGTGAATGCGCTCTTCGCCGCACTGGACACCGCGCACTTTCTCCTCCTCGACGATCAAGCCCGTCACTTCGCGCTCCATGCGCAGCTCGAATCCCGGATAGCGCGCCGCGCTTCGCGCCAGAAAGTCGAGGAAGTCCCACTGCGGGATCATGGCGATGTACGGGCAGCGCACCGGGAGCCGCGTGAAATCGGCGACCGGCAGCACGGTGCCGCCGATTTGTGCGCGGATCTCACGCACTTTCTGGTGCGGCAGGCGCAGGAACTCCTCCAGAAGCGCGAGCTCGTGCAGTAGCTCGAGGGTGGAGGGGTGGATGGTGTCCCCGCGGAAGTCGCGCAGGAAATCGCGGTGCTGCTCGACAACGAGCACGCGTACTCCGGCGCGCGCGAGCAGCAGCCCGAGCATCATCCCCGCCGGGCCGCCGCCCGCGATGCAGCACTGGACTCGCTCGCTCACGCCGCGAGTCTAGCGCTGGCCGAGGTCCTCCCAGGCGCGATTGCCGCCGGTCACGCGCGGCCCGTAGGCGTAGCGCCGGCGCGGTGTGCGCATGCCCGGGGTGCGGACCGGCCGGCCCCAGGTCAGCCCGAGCCTGCGCATGAGGCGCAGCGCGTCGAAGGGCGCTTTCACCTTCACGTCGTTGTCGAAGTAAACGTAGACGTCGCGGCCATCCTCATCCCAGCTCCGGATGCGCCGCACCCAGCTCGCGAGCGCGCGTTCGGAATAGCCGCTCGTATAGATCTTCACGTCGCCGTGCAGGCGCACGTAGACGAAATCCGCCGTCACGTGGAACATCTTCGGCCATTTGCCGGCGGTGTCGGCGACCACGAGTCCGATTCCATGTTCTCCGAGTAATGAGACGAAGTCATCGTTCATGAACGTCCGGTGGCGGATTTCGACGGCGTGACGCAAGGGACGCTCGGTATCGATGGAAAGCCGCGCGCGGCCCCGCATGCGCGCGTCGCGCCTGCGCGCGAGCCGCAGCGCCTCCCCCGTCGTCTTCGGCAGGAGCGAGAAAAACTTCTCCAGCCGATCGCGGCGGTAGACGAACATCGGGGGGAACTGCCAGAGGAGGGGCCCGAGCTTGTCCCGCAGCGCCAGGATGCCGGAAGCGAAGAAGTTGGCGAGCGGCTTCTCGATATTGTTCAACCTCAGCAGGTGCGTGATGTAGCGCGAGCCCTTCACCGCAAAGAGGAAGTCGCGCGGCGTCTCGCGGTGCCAGCGCTCGTAGTACTCCGGACGCTGCAGCGAGTAGAAGGAGCCGTTGATTTCGACTGTGGGAAAGTGCGCGCCGCAGAACTCGAGCTCACGGCGCTGCGGAAGGCCCTTGGGGTACCAGACGCCGCGCCAAGGCTCATAGCGCCAGCCCGAGATGCCGATCCTCACCATGAGGAATCGCTACGCGAATCGCAGCTTCTTCCAGGACTCCACATGGCGAGCCTGCTCGAGCGCCTCTTCGTCGGTGAGGTCGAGCCTGAGCGGCGTCATGGACACAAAGCCCTGCTCGACAGCCCAGCGGTCGGTGCCTTCCTCAGTGGCCTCGACCGGCACCACGGTGAACCAGTAGTGCGTGCGGCCCATCGGGTCCTTGCCCGGCACCACCTTGCCGTCGTAGTGGCGCATCGACTGGCAGGTCCAGCGAGTGCCGCGCGGCGTGCCCGAGGGGAAGTTGACGTTGACGAGCGGCAGCTCGGGCGCCTCGAGGAGCGCCTCGAGCACCGTGGCGACCCAGGGCCTGAGGGCGTCGAAGTCGGGCTGCTCCGCCTCGGTCGCGGGCGCGCTGAGCGCGATGCCGCGCAGGCCCAGGAGCGCGGCTTGCTTCGCACCGGCAAGCGTTCCAGAGTGCCAGATCGCGTTGCCGAGGTTGGCGCCGATGTTGATGCCCGAGAGCACGAGATCGATCTCCTCCCACAGCGTGGTGCCGAGCATGACGCAGTCGCCCGGCGTGCCGTTCACGCGGTAGGCGTTCAGGCCCGGCAGGGGCGTGTGCTTGCAGGTGACCGGGCGCGACGCGGTGATCGAGTGGCTCGCCGATGACATCTCCACGTCGGGGGCAACGATGCGCACCTCGCCGAAGCGGGAAGCCACCTGCGCCAAGGCGGCTATGCCGGGACTGTAGACGCCGTCGTCGTTCGTAATGAGGATGCGCATAATGCAGATGGCCAGCAAATTCCGTGCGCGTCACACTCGTCCATAACCCCGGGGCCGGGCGTACCGACAAACGCGGCGAGAAAGAGCTGATCGCCCTTCTCGAGCAGGCCGGCCATGCGGTGCGTTACCAGTCCTCGAAGGACGATGACTGGACGGACGTCCTGGAGAAGCAGGCCGATGTGGTCGTGGCCGCCGGCGGGGACGGCACCGTGGGCAGGGTGGCGCGGCACATGGCGGGCCGAAACGTGCCGCTCGTCGCGCTTCCTGCGGGCACCGCCAACAACATCGCTCGCAGCCTTGGCCTGCTGGATCGCTCGCCCGAGGAGCTCGTACGCGACTGGGGACGGGCGCGCCGGGTCAGGCTCGATGTAGGCGTGGCGCGGGGACCCTTCGGGCAGCGCACCTTCGTCGAGGGCATCGGCATCGGGCTCTTTGCCGGCCTCCTCGCGGCATCGGAGGGGAAGCCGCCGAAGAAGCCCAAGGGCCGGACGGCCGCAAAGGCGGTTGACGGCGCGCTGCAGCGGCTGAGCAGGTGCGCCGAGGACTGCGAGGCGCTCCACGTCGAAGCGCGGCTCGACGGGAGGGACATCTCTGGCCGCTACCTGCTGCTCGAAGCCGTCAATCTTCGCTACGTCGGGCCAAGCCTGTTCCTCGCCCCCGAAGCGGAGCCCGGCGACGGCCAGCTCGACGTCGTCCTCGTTACCGAGGCGGAGCGCTCGCGCCTCGTGCAGTACCTCGAGCGCTGGCAGGACAACCGCGAGCGCCTCGCCGTGCTGCCTACGCTACGGGGTCGGAAGCTGGAGATCGCCTGGGCCGGAGAGCCGCTGCACATCGACGACAAGCTGCGGCCGAAGAAGGGCGCCTCGCCCGACGAGGTCGCGGGAATGGTGGAGGCGCGTCTGGGCGAGGCGGCGGTGGAGTTCCTGGTTCCCCCCGACGCCAAGCGGGGCTGAGTCCTACACGATGTCGAGGTGCTCGATGCCCTTGCTGAGGTCCTTGTCCTTCGACTCCTTGCCGTGCAGCTTGATGTTGAGGCGCACCTCGTTGGTGGAGTCGGCGAAGCGCAGCGCGTCCTCGTAGCCGATGCGTCCGGCCTCGTAGAGGTCGAACAGCGCCTGGTCGAAGGTCTGCATGCCGAGTTCTCTCGACTTCTTCATGATCTCCTTGATCTCGTGGATCTCGCCCTTGAAGATGAGATCCGAAATCAGCGGCGAATTGAGCAGCACCTCGACGGCCGCGGCGCGCCCCTTGCCCTCGCGTAGCGGTATCAGGCGCTGGGAGATCACCCCTTTCAGGTTGAGCGAAAGGTCCATGAGCAGCTGCTGGCGCCGCTCCTCGGGGAAGAAGTTGATGATGCGGTCCATCGCCTGGTTGGAATTGTTGGCGTGAAGAGTGCCGAGCGCCAGGTGGCCGGTCTCGGCGAAGGCGATGGCGTGCTCCATCACCTCGCGGTCGCGGATCTCGCCGATCAGGATCACGTCGGGCGCCTGGCGCAGCGTGTTCTTGAGCGCCGCCTCCCATGAGTCGGTGTCTACGCCCACCTCGCGCTGGGTGATGATGCAGTTCTTATGCGGGTGGACGAACTCAACAGGGTCCTCGATGGTGACGATGTGGCCGTGCGAGTTCTCGTTGCGGTAGCCGATCATCGCGGCGAGCGAGGTCGATTTGCCCGAGCCGGTCCCGCCAACGAAGATGACGAGCCCCCGCTTGGTCATCGCTACGTCCTTCAGCACGGGTGGAAGCTTCAGGTCGTCGAAGTTCGGGATGGTGGTGGTGATGACTCGCAGCACCATGCCGGTTGCGCCCATCTGCACGAAGCAGTTGACGCGAAAGCGACCGATGCTGGTGGGGTGGATCGCGAAGTTGCACTCCTTCTTCGCCTCGAACTCGGCCGCCTGCTTGTCGTTCATCACCGCGCGCACCAGCATCGCCGTGTGCTGGGCGGTGAGCGCCTGCTGCGAGACCGGGGTCATCCTCCCGTCGATCTTCATCGCCGGCGGGAAGCCCGCGGTGATGAAGAGGTCCGAGCCCTTCTTCGCCACCAGGGCGCGGAGCAAGTCGTAAATGAACTTGGTTGCCTGTTCGCGTTCCATGCGGTGCCTCCCGGTTACCCGGCGAAGTGGTCTTTGTTGGCCGCCTTGCCGCGCGCTTCGGCCATGGAGATGATGTTGCGCTGTACGAGCTCCTGCAGATTCTGGTCGAGCGTCTGCATGCCGACCTGCCGGCCGGTCTGGATCGACGAGTACATCTGGGCGATCTTGTTCTCGCGGATCAAATTACGGATGGCCGGCGTGCCGATCATGATCTCGTGCGCTGCGACGCGGCCCGATCCGTCCTTCGCCTTGAGCAGCGTCTGCGAGATGACCGCGCGCATCGACTCCGAGAGCATCGCACGCACCATCTCCTTCTCCGCGGCCGGGAACACGTCGACGATGCGGTCGATGGTCTTGGCCGCCGACGAGGTGTGGAGCGTGCCGAACACCAGGTGACCGGTCTCGGCGCCCGTGAGCGCGAGGCGGATGGTCTCGAGATCGCGCATCTCGCCGACGAGGATGACGTCCGGGTCCTCTCGCAGCGCGCTCCTCAGCGCGTTGGAGAACGACAGCGTGTGCGGGCCGACCTCGCGCTGGTTGATCAGGCACTTCTTGGACTCGTGCACGAACTCGATAGGGTCCTCGATGGTAAGGATGTGGCCGTGCTCGTTCTCGTTGATGTGGTTGATCATGGCGGCGAGGGTGGTGCTCTTGCCCGCGCCGGTCGGCCCCGTGACGAGCACGATGCCGCGCGGCTGGTCCGCGATGTCGGCGAAGATCTTGGGCGCCTTGAGATCCTCGAGCGAGAGGATCTTGGAGGGAATGGTCCGCATCACCGCCGCCGCACCGCGCTGCTGCACGAACGCGTTGACCCTGAAGCGCGCCAGGTTCGGCACCGCGAAGGAGAAGTCGCATTCGAGGTTCTCCTCGTAGAACTTGCGCTGCCCGTCGCTCATGATGTCGTAGATCATCGCGTGCACTTCCTTGTGCTCCATGGGCGGCACGTTGATGCGGCGCACGTCCCCATGCACGCGGATCATCGGCGGCAGGCCGGACGACAGGTGCAGGTCTGACGCCTTGTTCTTGACGACGAAGGCGAGCAGCTCCGTGAGATCCATTACAATCCTCCCGATCCTGGCTGGCGAAGGCTTTTTCTTCGCTGCTTCAACACATTATGACGGGAATCGCGGAAAACCTGCAAGCAATGAGGGCGCGTTTGCGAGCGGCAGG
>DASRKB010000096.1:0-2893 GCA_035649175.1 Burkholderiales bacterium
GCTCCCGAGTCTCGCCGACTTGGCGTACCGGCAGGTGCGCGAAGCGATCCTGAGCGGCGCGCTCGCACCGGGGCAGCCGATCGGCCAGGAGGAGGTCGCCAGCCGCATCGGCACCAGCCGTGTGCCGCTGCGCGAGGCGCTGCAGCGCCTAGAGGCCGAAGGGCTTGTCGTGCTGCGGCCGCGCCGCGGCTACGTCGTCACCTCGCTCGACCCCGAGGACATCATCGACATCTTCGACATCCGGATGCTGCTCGAGGAGCGGGCTGGGTACGTCGCCACGCTGCGCGCGACGCCCGCGGACGTGGCGGCCGTGCGCGAGCTGCTCGACGCAATGGAAGATATGGCAATAGGCGACGCCGCGGAGGCGGCGCTCTTCGCCGAGCGCAACCGGGCGTTCCACGAGCGCCTCTTCGCGGGGAGCGGGCGCCGGCAGCTTTGCCGCTTGATGACGACGCTGCGCACCAACGTCGAGCGGTACATCCGCATCGGCGCGCAGATCGCCGGCGACCTCGAGCGCACGCGCGACGACCACCATCGCATCTTCGACGCATTCAGCCGGGGAGACGCCCAGCTGGTTGGGCGGCTTTGCCGAGAGCACTGCAAGGCCACCTGCGACCGGCTGCTCGCGAAGCTGCGCGAGACCGGCGTCGCGCTCGCGAAAGGCTCCGCGGGTCGAGATGCCGGCCGCGCGGGCTCGTCCCGTACGAGAGGCTCTTCCAGGAAAAGCTAATACTTAGCACCGACCAAACGAGGAGAATGTGATGAAACAGCGTTTACTTGGCGTTACGGCGTATCTGATCGCAGCATTCATCGGCCTGGGCGTGGCCCCGGCGCAGGCGCAGGACTCGGCGCTCAAGCGGATCGAGGACGAAAAGACACTGCGCGTCGGCTGGGCCGTGTGGCATCCGTACGTCTTTCGCAATCCCAAGAACAACCAGCTCGAGGGCATCAGCTACGACCTGGTGAACGAGCTGGGCAAGGCGATGAACGTGAAGGTCCAGTGGGTCGAGGACAGCTGGAGCACGCTGCCGGCGGGCCTGCAGGCCAACAAGTTCGAGATCACCAACCTCATGGCCATCACGCCGCCGCGCGAGAAGGTCGTCGACTTCAGCGCGGCCGTGACGCAGCACGGCCTGTCGCTGATCGCGCCGAAGGACGAGGTCGCCAAGACCAAGTCGTGGAAGGAGTGGGATCGGCCAGACGTGAAGATCGCCGTGACGCTCGGCGCGAACTCGGACATGTTCGTCACCCAGCAATTCAAGCAGGCCCAAATCGTGCGGCTCAAGTCGGTGCCCGAGAACGTGCTGGCCCTGGTAAGCGGCCGCGTGCACGCCCATGCCAGCACTATCGACGCGCTGAAGTCGATTCAGAAGGAGCACCCGAACCTCGGCATTGTCCCGGGATCGTTTGGCTCCAGCGAGGTCGCCTTCGCCCTGCCCAAGGGCGACGCCAAGCTCCAGGGGCGCGTCAACAAGTTCATCGCCGAGGCCAAGCGCAACGGCCGGGTGACGGAGCTGCTGAAGAAGTACGGGCTGGACGATTCGTTCGCGGCCGACTGAGCCCCGCCTCGCGGCGAGCGCCCGCCCATGGGCTATACGTTCCAGTTCGACGTCGTCTGGGGAAATCTCGGCTTCCTGCTCTCGGGAGTCGAGCTCACCCTGATCGTGACCGTGGCCGCGCTCTCGAGCGGCTCGGTCGTCGGGCTGGTCGTGGCACTCGCGCGCATGTCGCCCCGCCGCTGGCTGCAGCTGCCCGCGATCGGCTATATCGAGCTGTTCCGCAACACGCCGGCGCTCATCCAACTCATGTGGATGTACTACTGCCTGCCATTGCTGACGGGCCTGGAGCTGAGCGCGGTGGCCTCGGCGACCCTGGCCCTCACGGTGAACGGCTCGGCCTACATCGCCGAGATCATCCGCGGCGGCATTCAGGGCGTGGACAAGGGGCAGGTCGAGGCGGCGCGCACGCTCGGCATGTCGCACGCGCAGACGATGCGCAAGATCGTGCTGCCGCAGGCCTTTCGCCGCATGATCCCCCCATTCGTCAACGAGTCGGTGTCGATCCTCAAGTTCTCTTCGCTCGTCTCCGTGCTCGGCGTGGCCGACCTCACCTACCAGGCGCAGGTCCTGTCAACAACGACCTTCCGGCCGATCGAGATCTTCACCTTCATCGCGCTCGTCTACCTGGTGCTTTGCAGCACGCTCGCCTACATGGCGCGCCGGCTGGAGCTGCGCCTGGCCGTTTCGGATTGACGTGCGGGCGGCGGCGCGATTGAAACCCGTGGCCGGCGTGGACATGGAGGGGCGGGCAGCCACCACGCCGTCCGAGGCGCGGGTCATGGTGCGCATCGAGAAGCTCGGTAAGTCGTTCGGCGAGCTCACGGTCCTGCGCGACATCGACATCACGGTGCACAAGGGCGAGGTCGTCGTGCTGATCGGCGCGAGCGGCTCGGGCAAGACCACGCTGTTGCGCTGCGTGAACACGCTCGAGACGCCGAGCCGTGGCCAGTTGTGGATCGACGGCGAGCCGATGGGGGCGCTCGCCGCCGACGGGAGCTTCCAGCCGCTGCCGGCGTCGCTACTGAACAGGCGCCGGGCCGAGATGGGCATGGTGTTCCAGCGCTTCAATCTCTTTCCTCACATGACGGCACTGGGCAACGTGAGCCTCGCGCCGGTGATGGTGAAGAAGATGTCCCGCGGGCAGGCGGAGGCCAATGCGGTCCGCCTGCTCACCAAGGTCGGGCTGGGAGACAAGATCGACGTTTATCCGTCGAAGCTTTCCGGCGGGCAGCAGCAGCGCGTCGCCATCGCGCGGGCACTCGCGATGAACCCGAAGCTGATGCTGTTCGACGAGCCCACCTCCTCGCTGGATCCATCCTGATCGAGAGCCCCGG
>DASRKB010000097.1:0-1885 GCA_035649175.1 Burkholderiales bacterium
GCCTGCCGCCGCTCGAAAGCGTCCGCGCTCTCGAGCGCGTCGATCAACTGCTTGACGGTCCTGAGGTTGGCGTCCTGCGCGGACATGAGGACGAGACCTTAGTCCCCCCGCGCCGTCCCCCGAACCGGAACCCGCGCGGCAACGGCAACGACAACGAAACGACTTTCACCGCAGAGATGGCGTGAGAGGGCCGGTCCCCCGGACGCACTAGCGTGAGCTGTGCAACGGCGTCGGTATAGGGCCGCGCCAAAAGGAGGACCGGCTTGTGAGCAAGTCTATGGACCGTGTCGTGGGATTCGACGTGGGAGATCGCAGGATCGAGGTCTGCGTGGTGAGCCTGGGCGCGGGACGGGTGCTCGCGCGGGAGAAGTTGGCGACGCGGCGCGAGGCGCTCGAGCCGTGGCTGGCCGCGGCGCCGCGCTCGCGGATCGTGCTGGAGACCGGGACGCACGCGCCGTGGATCGCGCGGGCGGCACAGGCGGCAGGCCACGAGGTGATCGTCGCCGACGCGCGCACGGTCGAGCTGATCACCAAGAGCCGCAAGAAGACCGACCGCCGCGACGCGGAGCTGCTGGCGCGTCTGGGACGAAGCGACCTGGAGCTGCTGCGTCCGGTGCACGTGCGGAGCCAGACGACGCAGCGGCAGCGCGCGCTGCTGCGGATGCGGGACGCGCTCGTGCGCGCCAGGGCGCAGCAGATCAACTGCGTGCGCGGGGTGATGAAGACCGACGGTCGTCCTCTGGAGAGCTGCGGGGCGGAGGCCTTCGCCGGACGGGTGCGCGAGACGGCGGACGGGTCTTGGCGCGGGGCGCTCGAGCCCGTGCTCGCGGCGATCGATGCCCTGACCGGACAGATCCGGAGCTACGACGCGATGCTCACTGCGATCGCCGAGCGCGACTACGCGCCGGCGCTCGAGCGTGTGAGCCAGCCTGCCGGCGTGGGCACGCTCACGGCGCTCGCGCTCATCCTGGCGGTCGAGGACCCGCGGCGCTTCCGCAACGGCCGCGAGATGTCGGCGTACCTGGGGCTGGTCCCGCGGCGCCGGCAGTCCGGGGACAGCGACCCGGATCTGGGGATCTCCAAGGAAGGCGACGCGTACGCGCGACGGCTGCTCGTCAGCGCCGCGCACTACGTGCTCGAGCGCGGACCCGACACCGACCTGAAACGGTGGGGACTCGCGCTCGAGGCGCGCTGGGGACCCAAGACGCGCAAGCGCGCCGCGGTGGCGGTGGCGCGCAAGCTCGCGGTGCTGCTGTGGCGTCTGTGGACCGATGGGCAGCGTTACGAGCCGCTGCGTCACGCGGCAGCCGCGGCCTGAAAGGCGGCTGGGAAAGGAGGAGAGCGAAGTCGTGTGAGGAACGCGTCCCAACGACGCGTCCTCGTCTCCGCACTCGTCGGGTGACCGCGACTGTGTCCGGTCGAGCCGCTTGCGCGGCGACGACGCCGCAGAGATGGCGGCACCCCGAGTCGACGCCAACATGCAACCGCCGGCGACGGCGGACACTGCGGATGGAAGCGTGTGTCGGGGACGAGGACGCAGCGTCGAGGACTGCAGCAGCGGGCCGTCACGTCGGCCCTTGACAGGATCGGCCCTCTCATGGAAGGACGCAGAGAACGCAGAGGACACGGAGGATGAGATGAACTTCAGGGGGAAGACGAGGACTCCGGACCCCATCGCCTTGTCCTCGTCGTCCTCTGCGAACTCTGCGTCCTCTCCTCTGTGTCCTCTGCGGTGAAGCCTCGTCGTTTGCCGTCCGCAGGCGCAGACCTCACGCCCGAACTGCAGCGAGGACTTCGGCGGCGAGGCGGTCCGTGGTGACGCCGTCGGCTTCGCCCTCGAAGTTGAGCAGCAGGCGATGTCGCAGCACGGCCGGCGCGAGACGGC
>DASRKB010000098.1:0-6096 GCA_035649175.1 Burkholderiales bacterium
CACCATCAGCACCACGAACGGCAGGAAGAAGTGCATGCCTGGGAGCACGTCGCGCCAGCGCGGCACCTCTGCCTCGGGCACGCGCGAGATGCCCATGCGCGCGGCCTCGAGGTCCGCCTGGATGAAGAGCGCGAAGTAGTAAAGGAGCGCCGGCACGAGCGCCGCGAGCACCACGGCGCTGTAGGGTATCTGGAGGAATTCCGCCATGATGAACGCCGCCGCGCCCATGACCGGCGGCATGAGCTGCCCGCCGGTGGAGGCCACCGCCTCGATCGCGCCCGCCTGGTGCGGCGCGTAGCCGCCGCGCTTGATCATCGGGATGGTGACGACGCCGGTGGCGACGACGTTCGCCACCGCGCTTCCCGAGATCGAGCCGAAGAGCGCGGAAGCCACCACCGCGATCTTCGCCGAGCCGCCGCGGAAGCGACCCATGGTGACGAGCGCGAGCTCGGTGAAGAAGCGAGAGCCCCCGGTCGCGCCGAGCAGCCCGCCGAAGAGGATGAAGGTCACGACGATCGTCGTGCCGATGCGCAGCGGCAACCCGAGCATGCCGTTGAGATCGATGGTGAGGTAGGCGGCGAGCTTCCCCCAGTCCGTCGCGCGGCCCTGCAGGCGCCCTGGGACGAGATCCGCGAACAGTGCGTAGACGATGAAGAGCCCGACGATGAGCGGCAGGGTGAGCCCGGTGCCGCGGCGCAACGCCTCGAGCAGGAGCACGATCAGCACGCTGCCCGCGATCACCGCGTCGCGGGGCCTCAGCAGGATGATGTCGACCAGGTTCGGGAAGCGCGCCGCGATGTAGAGCGCCGCGGCGGCCGACGCGGCCGCGAGGACCCAGTCGACCAAGGGCACGACGGGCTTGGGCGCGTGCCGGCGCGCCGGCAGGTGCAGGAACGCGAGCGCGAGGCCGAGGGCCAGCATCGCGCAGGAGAACTGCTCGGCGTACAACTCCAGCGCGAGGATCTGATAGATCCCCACCGACCACAGCACCGCCCCGAGCGTCAGGGCGACGGCAAGACTGCCCGTGACCCAGCGGGTCACTTTACTTGCCCTGCCAGATCCCCGCTTCTTTGTAGAACTTCACCGCGCCCGGGTGGTACTCGAGCGGCGCGAGGTCCTTCGCCATCTGCTTCTGATCGAAGAGCCTTAGCGGCGGCGCGCCCTCGCCCATCGCCTTCGCGTTCTCGTACATCACCTTGGCGGTCTGGTAGGCGACGTTGTCCGGCGTCTTCGCGCCGCCGAATACGAGCGCGTCGTAGGCGAGCGAGTACGAGGGCTCGAGTACCCCGACGTTCCCCGGCCCGGGGTTCTCGAGGCGCAGGTAGCCGGCCGGGTAGTGCTTCTTCACCGCGGCGAGCGCCTCGGGCGTGTTGGGCAGCGAGAGCATGCGGATGCCGCCGACGGCGGCGTCGACCTCGCGCGGCTTCGGCGCACCGATGGCGAAGAAGAACATGTCGACCTTGCCGGAGGCGAACAGGTCGGCGCCCGCGACCACGGTGGGCACTTGAACCGGCTTCACGTCCTTGCGCGTCATGCCGGCGGTCGCGTACATCGCGTCCAGGAGCGGCAGGATGATGCGCTGGCTGGTGAAGCCGTCCACCGCCGGCCGGCCCTTCAGGTCGCCCACGCTCTTGATGGGCGAGTCCTTGCGCACGAAGATGCCCGTGCGCAGGGGGAACGCGATGGCCACGACGCGCAGCTCCTTGTTGGGCCGGCCCTGGAAGTGGTCGGTACCCTCGAACGCGTAGCTGATCTCGGCGACGTTCGCCATGCCGAGCTGCATCTCTCCGGCGTTGACCGCCGGGATGAAGACATTCGGACTGGCGAAGGGCTGAATGGTGGTCGGCAGCCCGCCCTTCTCGTTCAGAAGCTTGGCGATCACCGAGCCGGTCTGGTGGTAGATCGATCCCGCGCCCGACGTTCCGAGCGACACCTGCTGCGCCGCGGCGCCGGCGGCGAACAGCGCCGCAGCCGCGGTTGCGACGAACCTAGCGATCATGGCTCCTCCTCCTTGCGATCAATTGTAAACGGAGATCTCGACGAGATTCAGGTCCGGGTCCCGCACGTACACCGAGCGGATCGGCCCCTTCGCGCCGGTCTTCGCCACCGGGCCTTCCAGGATTGGGATGTCCTCCTTCTTGAGCTTCTCGATCACGGCGTCCAGGGGAACGGAAGCGATGAAGCACAGATCGAGCGTCCCCGGCGCGGCGACATGCGCGCGCGGCGTGAACTCCCTGCCCCACTCGTGCACGTTGATCTTCTGCTCGCCGAAGGAAAACGCGAAGCGCTCCTCGGTCGGGGTTCTAAAGCGCGTGAGCTTCATCCCTAGTACCTCGGTGTAGAAGCGGATGCAGCCTTCCTTGTCGCGCGTGGTGAGGACGATGTGGTCGATGTGGTCGATCATTCAGACGATTTTCCTTTCCCTGAGCCGGGATATGTCTTCGCTCGAATACCCGATGGCGCTCAAGACCTCGTCGGTGTGTTCGCCGAGCTTGGGCGCAGGCGAGCGGATCGCGCCCGGCGTCTTGCTCAGCACCGGGATGACGCCCGGCACCTTGAGCGGCCCGCCGTCCCCGGCCACCACCTCCTGGATCATGCCGCGCGCGGCGAAGTGCGGGTCGGCGGCGATGTCGGCGGCGCTGTAGATCCTCCCGGCGGGCACCTCTGCCTTTTCCATCGCCTGGAGAACCTCTTCCTGGGAAAGCCGTGAAGTCCACTGCGCGATCGCATCGTCGATGCGCTCCATCTGCGCCGCGCGGCCGTCGTTGCGCGCGAGCGCGGGATCGTCGCGCAGGTCCGCGCGGCCGATCGCCGTCATCAGGCGCTTGAAGAGGCTGTCGGCGTTGCCGGCGATGAGCACGTAACCATCCTTGCAGGGATAGAGGTTCGAAGGGGCGATGCCCGGCAGCGCCGAGCCGCTGCGCTCGCGCACGTAGCCGCCCGCGGCGTACTCGGGAAGGAGGCTCTCCATGCAGTTGAACACCGACTCGTAGAGGGCCACGTCGACGACCTGGCCCTTGCCCGATTGCAGCGCAAGCAGGGCGCCGATCACGCCGTGGAGCGACGCGAGGGTGTCTCCGAGCGAGAGGTTGGGCCGCGCGGGCGGCCGGTCGGGGAAGCCGTTCACGTAGCGGAACCCGCCCACCGCCTCGGCGATCGCGGCGAATCCCGGACGCTCGCGGTAGGGGCCGGTCTGCCCGTACCCGGAGATGCGCACCAGGACGAGCTTCGGGTTCTCCCGCGAGAGCGCCTCGTAGCCGAGGTTCCACTTTTCCAGCGCGCCCGGGCGGAAGTTCTCGACGACGATGTGCGCCTCGCGCGCGAGGCGGCGCACGATCTCCTGCCCCTCCGGGCTGCGCAGGTCGCAGGTCACCGACTTCTTGTTGCGCGACTGGACGTGCCACCAGAGCGACACGCCGTTTCTCATGCGCCGCCAGGTGCGCAGCGGGTCGCCCGCCCCGGGCGGCTCGATCTTGATCACCTCCGCGCCGAAGTCGCCGAGGGTCTTGCCGCAGAAGGGTCCCGCGATGAGGCTGCCGAGCTCCACGACCCGGATGCCGCTCAACGGGCCGGGACTCATTTTCTCTTCAGAAGACGAAGCGGGTTGTACTCCAGGACGGTCTCGCCGCGCTGGTTGATGACCTTGTTCGCGAAGCGCACGAGGCCGCGGTCGCCCTTGGAGGTGAGGCGGTGCTCGGTTACCTCGCACTCGACGTGGATGGTGTCGCCCACGAGCGTGGGTCCCTTGACGTCGAGCGTGGCGCCGAGGAACGCGAGCCCGGTCTCCTGCATGGTCGGCAGAAGCAGGCCTTCGGCGAAGGAATAGACAAGCGCGCCGGGCACCGCGCGACCCTTGATGCTCCGGCTGGAGTCGTCGCCGACGGTGAACAGCTCCTCGGTGAGCCAGGTGAGATTGACGAAGGCCGCGAGGTCGGCCTCGGCGATGGTGCGCCGATGCGTGCGGAAGCGAAATCCCAGGCGCAGGTCCTCGAAGCAGAATCCCCTTCCGACGACCGACAGCGCCTCGCTCATGGGAGGCGATTCTACTTCGCCCGCTACCGAGGATCGGCGTCATGCGGGCGTCGTTCGACGCGCGACCTGGTTCCTACGGCGCAATCCGACGCCCGGCCGCTAGAATCGGCGACGCATGACCGACGCCCTCGGCTACCGCGCCAAGTTCGGCGTGCTCGCGCCCTCGACCAACACCTCGGTGCAGCCCGAGCTCGACGCCATGCGCCCGCGCGGGGTGACCAATCATCACTCGCGCCTGGTCATCCCGGATTCGCGCGTGACCGACGATGCAACTTTCCTCGCGATGATGGACAACATCCGCGCCGCGCTCGTCCCGGCGCTCGACGCGGTGCTCACCTGCCGTCCCGACTACGTGGTGCTCGGCATGTCCTCGGAGACCTTCTGGGACGGGCTGGCGGGGTCCCAGCGGCTGCGGCGTCGGCTCGAGAAACGGGCGAAGGTCGGCGTGACGCTCGGCTCGGACGCCTGCCGCGCGGCGCTTCGCGCCTGCGGCCGCTCGATCCGGCGCCTCGGGATCGTCACGCCCTACATGCCGGTCGGCGACCGGCAGGTGCGTCGCTTCTTCGCCGACTGCGGCTACGAGATCGTCAACCTCGGGGGGCTCAGGTGCACAAGCCCGGTGCTGATCGCGCACGAGACGCAGGCGCGGCTGCGCGAGGCGATCCTGCGCGTGAACCGCGGCAAGGTGGACGCCGTGGTGCAGGTCGGCACCAACCTCGCCATGGCGGCGCTCGCCGCCGAAGCCGAAGGCTGGCTCGGCAAGCCGGTCATCGCGATCAACACCGCGACGTACTGGCATGCGCTGCGCCAGTACGGCATCCGCGACAAGGTGTACGGCTGGGGGTCTCTCCTACAGGATCACTGAGGCCGATCGCCGACCCGGCGTAGCACCACCGACTCCTCGATCTGCCGCTCCGGCACCGTCCAGTAGCGCTTCAGAAGCTGTTCCTTTTCAGCTTCGGAAGTCAGCACGAAGCCCCGCTTCTGGTAGAAGGCCACCGCCCAGGTGGCCGCCTTCCAAGTGCCCACGAGCAGCGGCCGCGTCGAGCGCGCCTTCAGGTGCTCGAGCAGCGCCGCGCCGGCGCCGCGCCCGCGCAGCGCGGTGCGCGTATAGGCGTGGCGGATGAGCGCGACGTCCTGCACGTCCTGCAGGCCCATGACGGCGACGAGCTTTCCCTGTTCGACGAAGCCGTAGAACGAGACGCCGGCGGCGATCTCCCGCTCGAGCGCCTCGCGCGGCATGTACGGCTCGTGCCAGCGATCGGCGGGAATCACGCCGCGATAGGCGCTCGCCGCGTCATTGATGATCGCGTGGATGTCGTCGAAATCGCCCGAGGTGCACAGCGTAATCTTCATGCTGTAAAGCATACATCCCGCTGCCGCCACGGAACGCTTCTTGCGTCCATCGGTGGATCCAACCACGGAGGACCAATGGAACGCATCGAGAAAGCCGTCGAAGTGAACTGCCCCATCAGCACGGTCTACAACCAGTGGACGCAGTTCGAGGAGTTCCCGCGCTTCATGGCGGGCGTCAAGGAGGTCAGGCAGCTCGACGACACGCACACGCACTGGCGCACCGAGATCTGGGGCAAGGACAAGGAGTTCGACGCCGAGATCACCGACCAGGTGCCCGACCAGCACATCGCCTGGCGCAGCACCACGGGCGACGCGCCCAACGCCGGCTCCGTGCGCTTCGAGCCGATCGGCGCCGAAAAGACGCGCGTGCGGCTCACCATGGAGTACGAGCCTCAGGGCGCGATGGAGAACATGGGTGATGCGCTCGGCATCCTCAGCCGCCGGGTGCAGAGCTCGGTCGATAACTTCAAGGAGTTCATCGAGAAGCGCGGCGCCGAGACCGGCGGCTGGCGCGGCGAGGTCCACGGCGGGGAGAAGACGCCCAAGCGTGGCACGAGAGGCGGCGGGGGCTCGATGGGCGGCGGCCCCGGCGGCAGCCGGACGATCCGCTAAACCGCGGAAATCGGGGTCAGAGCCCGATATCGGCGCGAGGGAAATCGGGCTCTGACCCCGATTTCAGCGCCTAAGGCGAGACCTCTTCTGGCGCCT
>DASRKB010000099.1:0-3084 GCA_035649175.1 Burkholderiales bacterium
GAGACGGCTTCCGAGCTCGGCGGGGCGCTCGGCATCGCGCTGCTCGGCAGCCTCGCGACCGCGGTGTTCGGCGCCGCGCTCGCGCGCGAGACGCTGCCACAGGCGCTCGGCCTGAGCGCGGCCATCTGCGCGGCGCTCACGCTCGCCATGGCGGTGGTGGTGGCAGGCTTTCTGCGCGTCGCACCGGGCGCGCTGCGCGGCACGGCTTAGAATTCGCCGCTTGCCGCCGATCATCTCCGTCCAGAAGCTCTCCAAGACCTACGCCAACGGCTTTCGAGCGCTGAAGGGCGTCGACCTGGAGATCCGCCCCGGCGAGATCTTCGCGCTGCTCGGGCCCAACGGCGCGGGCAAGACCACCCTCATCAGCATCATCTGCGGCATCGTGCGGCCGAGCGAGGGCAGGGTGAGCGTGGGCGGCCACGACATCCTGCGCGAATGGCGCGCGGCGCGCTCGATGATCGGCCTGGTGCCGCAGGAGCTGCCGAACAACGCCTTCGAGAACGTGCGCTCGGTGGTCGAGTTCAGCCGCGGCCTGTTCGGCAAGCCGCGCGATCCGGCGAGGATCGAGCAGGTGCTGCGCGAGCTCTCGCTCTGGGACAAGAAGGACGGCCGCATCATGACCCTCTCGGGCGGCATGAAACGGCGCCTTCTCATCGCCAAGGCGCTCGCGCACGACCCGGAGGTGCTCTTCCTCGACGAGCCGACCGCCGGCGTCGACGTGGAGCTGCGCCAGGACATGTGGCAGGCGGTGCGCCGCCTGCGCGACGCCGGCGTCACCATCATCCTCACCACGCACTACATCGAGGAGGCGGAGCTGATGGCCGACCGCGTCGGCGTGATCAGCAGGGGCGAGATCATCGTGGTCGAGGAGAAGGCCGAGCTCATGCGCAAGCTCGGCAGGAAGCAGCTCACGCTCTACCTGCAGGAAGCGCTCGAGGCCATTCCCGCGCCGCTGTCCAGGTACCGGCTGAGCCTCTCCGGAAAAGGGCGCGAGCTGGTCTACAACTACGAGCAGCACGAAGAGAGCCGAATCGGCGAGCTGCTGCGCGACGTCAGCGCTGCCGGGATCGCCTTCAAGGACCTGCACACGACGCAGAGCTCTCTCGAGGAGATCTTCGTCGGCCTCGTGAAGGACCGCCGATGAACTGGCGGGCAGTCCGGGCGATCTACCGCCATGAGATGGCGCGCACGGGGCGCACGCTGTTCCAGAGCGTGGTCGCGCCGGTGGTGACCACTTCGCTTTTCTTCGTGGTATTCGGCGCGGCGATCGGCTCGCGCATCCCCCAGATCGAGGGCGTGAGCTACGGCTCGTTCATCGTGCCAGGGCTGGTGATGCTCACGCTCCTCACCCAGAGCGTGACCAACGCCTCCTTCGGCATCTTCTTCCCGCGCTTCGCCGGCACGATGTACGAGGTGCTCTCGGCGCCGGTGTCGCCGCTCGAGATCGTGCTCGGGTTCGTCGGCGCGGCCGCGACCAAGTCGATCATCCTCGGGCTCATCATCCTCGCCACCGCGACCCTCTTCGTGCCGCTGCGCATCGCGCACCCGGTGTGGATGGTCGCTTTCCTCGTCCTCACCGCGGTCACCTTCAGCATGCTCGGCTTCGTGATCGGCATCTGGGCCGAGGGCTTCGAGCAGCTCCAGTTCGTGCCGCTCCTCGTCATCTCGCCGCTCACCTTCCTGGGCGGCACCTTCTACTCGATCAGCGTGCTGCCGCCCTTCTGGCAGACGGTGACGCTCTTCAATCCCGTGGTGTACCTGGTGAGCGCCTTTCGCTGGAGCTTCTACGAGATCGCCGACGTGAACGTCGCCGTGAGCGTGGCCATGACGCTCGCCTTCCTTGCCGCCTGCCTCGCCGCGGTATGGTGGATTTTCCGGACCGGCTACCGCCTCAAGACATGACATGACGACCCGACTCAGCGTTCGCGACGTCCTCTCCGGGCGCGCGCCCCAGGATTCTCCCGTCACCGTGCAGGGCTGGGTGCGCACCCGGCGCGACTCCAAGGCGGGCTTTTCGTTCGTCCACGTGTCGGACGGCTCGTCGTTTCATCCAATCCAGGTCGTCGCGCCGAAGGCCCTGGAAAACTATGAGCGGGAGGTCCTCCACCTGACCTCGGGCTGCGCCATCGAGGCGACCGGCACCATCGTGCCTTCGCCCGCGAAGGGCCAGCCCTTCGAGATGCAGGCGGCCGCGGTGAAGGTGGTGGGCTGGGTGGAGGACCCCGACCACTACCCGATCCAGCCCAAGCCGCATTCGCTCGAGTTCCTGCGCGAGGTGGCGCACCTGCGGCCGCGCACGAACGTGATCGGCGCGGCGACGCGCGTGCGCCACACGGTGGCGCACGCCATCCACCGCTTCTTCCACGAGAACGGCTTCCTGTGGGTCAATACGCCGATCATCACCGCCGCTGACGCCGAGGGCGCGGGCGCGCTGTTCCGCGTGTCGACGCTCGATCTTGCGAACCTGCCGAGGACCGAGGAGGACAAGGTCGATTTCTCCAAGGATTTCTTCGGGCGTGAGGCTTTCCTGACCGTGTCCGGGCAGCTCAACGTCGAGGCCTACTGTCTCGCGCTCACCAAGGTCTACACCTTTGGCCCGACCTTCCGCGCCGAGAACTCGAACACCAGCCGCCACCTCGCCGAGTTCTGGATGATCGAGCCGGAGGTGGCCTTCGCCGACCTGTCGGACAACGCGGATCTGGCGGAATCGCTTCTGAAGTTCGTGTTTCGATCCTTGCTGGAAGAGCGTGCGGAAGACATGGCGTTCTTCGACGAGAGGATCGAGAAGGGCATCGTGGCGAAGCTTCAAGGCATCGTCGACCCGGAATTCGTGCGCATGGACTACGGCGAGGCGATCTCGATCCTCGAGCGCGCGAAGGAGAAGTTCGAGTTCCCGGTGAAATGGGGCGTCGACCTGCAGTCCGAGCACGAGCGCTACCTCACCGAGAAGCACGCGAAGAAGCCGGTGATCGTGATGAACTATCCAAAGGCGATCAAGGCGTTCTACATGCGCCTGAACGACGACGGCAGGACGGTAGCGGCGATGGACGTGCTCGCCCCGGGCATCGGCGAGATCATCGGCGG
>DASRKB010000100.1:0-2585 GCA_035649175.1 Burkholderiales bacterium
AAGCCTTCGGGCGGCGGCGGCGTATACGACGCGCTGATCTTCAGGATTTGCGCGACCAGCGTCGGATCGTTCGGGATCCAGTTGCCCATGACGATGCGCCCGCCGGGGCGCACGACGCGCACCATGGCCTTCGCGACTTCCTGCGGCCGCGGCGCGAACATGGCGCCGAAGATGCTGACGAGGAGGTCGAAGCTCTTGTCGGGCACGCCCTGCAGGTCGCAGGCGTCGCCTTCCTGGAAGCGGACGTTGGAAAGGCCGAGCTGCTGCGCGCGGCGGTTGCCGGCGGCGACGAGGTTCGCCGCGATGTCGACGCCCAAGACCTGGGCGCCGCGCTGGGCGGCGGGGATGGCGGTGGTGCCGTCGCCGCAGCCGAGGTCGAGGACCTTCATGCCCTTCGTGACGCCGAGGCTCGCGACGAGCGCATCGCCGCTCGCGCGCATGGTGTCCGCGATGCGGGTGAAGTCGCCCTTCTCCCAGAGGGCCTTGTTGGGGTTGGCGGGCTGGGTGTTCGTTGCGACTGCGGCGGCGCTTTGCATGGTGTTCCTCCGTTGGCTGGCGAAAGTGCGGAGGGACAGGTTAGGCGCGCGCGCGGCCGGGATGATTTCGCGTGTGTATCGCGAATGTATCCGTCAGGAAAAAAGCGGCTTAGTGCGGTGGCGCGACTACCGAGCAAGGAAATCGGGGTCTGACCCCGATTCCTCGATTTCTAGGCGACGACCTCGAGCAGCTCGACATCGAAAACCAGCGTGGCGTGCGGCGGGATCACGCCGCCGCAGCCCTGGTCGCCGTACGCGAGCTCGGCCGGGATGGTGAGCTTGCGCCGGCCGCCGACGCGCATACCCTGCACGCCCTGGTCGAGGCCCTTGATGACGTCGCCCGCGCCGAGGGAGAAGTCGAGCGGGTCCATGCGGTTGCGGCTGGAGTCGAACTGCTTGCCGTCGAGGACCTTGCCGACGTAGTGCACGAGGATGTCGCTGCCGCTCTCGGCGAGCGTGCCGCGGCCGACGACGAGGTCTTCGATGATGAGGCCGGCGGGAATGAAGTCGTGGGAACCTGACATGGCGTGCCTTTCTCTCTAGGACGCGCATTGTACAGGGCCGAAAGAGCTTGACGCCGAGGATGCCGGTCTATACCTTGGGCTCGTGTTCCGGAAGTAACCTGTTTCCACCGCCGCCAGCGCGGCGATCCTTCAGTACCTCTCCCGCTACGCAGAATCACCGCGCCCGCCACTGCGGCGGGCTCCGCACGCCAACGCCTTACAAAGGAACCGCCATGGACTGGAGCAACATCGAAAGCGGCTGGAAAGCCTACAAGGCCAACGCCAAGCAGCGGTGGAGCAAGCTTTCGGACGACCAGGTCGACGCGACGATGGGCAAGCGCGAGGCGCTCTCGAGCCGCGTGCAGGAAGCCTACTCCGTGAGCAAAGAAGAAGCCGAGCGCCAGATCTCCGCCTGGCAGGCGAAGCAGGCCGAGAAGCAGGGACCCGCGGCGAAGAGCTGACGGGGGCGATGCCGGAGCGCGGGCACAAGCCCGCGTTCGCCTCGAGCCGCCGAAACACGAAGCAGAAAGGAAGCCATGAGCAAAGACCAATGGATGTGGATGAGGGCGAGCGTTGCCCTGGTGGCCGCTGCAGCCCGCGCGGTCGCCGACCGTGCGGCGAGCGACGGCCAGCACGTGCCAGCCCCCGAGCCGATCGCGGGTCGATGATGCCAAAGCCTCTCGAGCCGGACGTTGTCAGCGAGCCCGCGCCGGTGGCGCGCAAAGTCATCCATCTTCCCGGCCCGATCCGCGCCGCCGGCCCCGCCAAGCTCCGCCCCATCGGCCGTCCGTGGCCGCGGCAGCACCTCTGGCGCGATCGCGTGCGCCAACTGAAGAAGACCCCGATTTCCTGACCCCGCGCCGAGATCGGGGTCAGACCCCGATCTAAATACACGGACCCCGTGTATATTCCTGGGGGATGAAGAACGTCACCATCACTCTGGAGGAGGGAACCGCCGAGCGCGCGCGCGTCAAGGCCGCCGAGAAGAAGATGAGCCTATCGCGCTACATCGGCGAGTTGCTGCGCAAGGAGCTGCGGCACGACGACGCGTACCAGGCGGCGTACCGCGCGTGGCGCGAGGACAGCAAGCCCTGGCCGCTGAAGGGCGCTCCCGAGCCCTATCCCAAGCGCGATGAGATCTATGATCGGCCCATCTTTCGTCGACGCTAACGTCTTCATCTATACCCGGGACGCGCGCGACGTACGCAAGCGCGAGCGCGCAATCCAGTGGATCGATGTGCTGTGGCGCGACCGCATCGGCCGCACCAGCATCCAGGCGATCTCCGAGTTCTACGCGGTCGCGACACGCAAGCTCGGCATACCCGCGGAACGGGCATGGATGCAGGCGGAGCGCTATCTCGCGTGGAATCCGTGCCCTGTCGACGAGGCGCTGCTGCGCCGCGCCCGCGAGGTCGAGCTGCGCTACAAGCTCTCCTGGTGGGACAGCATGATCGTCGGCGCGGCCCAGCTCCAGGACTGCGTGCTGCTCCTCACCGAGGACCTGCAGGACGGCGCGGCATACGGCGCCGTCACGGTGCGCAGTCCG
>DASRKB010000101.1:0-20112 GCA_035649175.1 Burkholderiales bacterium
GAGGGGCCCGGACTGGCCGGGCTCGTGAGCGGCGACACGACGTTCTTCGTCGGCAACGTCGCGGCGGCGATCGGCCACATCCAGTCCGGGCGCCTGCGCGCGCTCGGCGTCACCAGCAAGGTCGAGGCGCCGCAGCTCCCCGGCGTGCCGCCGATCGCGAAGACGCTTCCCGGGTTCGAGAACACCGGCTGGTTCGGCATCGTCGCGCCGCGCGGCACGCCGCCCGAGCTCGTCGAGCGCATGTACCAGGACGTGAAGAAGGCGCTTGGCGACACGCAGATGAAGGCGCGCTTCTTCGCCATGGGGCTCGCGCCCGTGGGCAACTCTCCCGCCGAGATGGCGAAGGCGCTGAAGGAGGAGACCAAGCTCTGGGCCGAGGTCGTTCGGGAGCGTAAGATCTCCGTGAAGTGAAGGTCGATCTCAAACAGGTGGAGGAGGCTGCCAAGGAGCTCTACATCCGAGCCCTGAAGCAGCTTCCGCCCGACGTGAAGCAGGGCTTCGACGCGCTCGTCGCCCGCGAGACCGATGGGGGCGCGCAGCGCATGCTGGGCACCATGATCCGCAACATCAAGGTCGCCGAGGACACCGACAACCTGCTCTGCCAGGACACCGGCATCCCGGTCTACAACGTGTGGATCGGTCGGGGCGTCGAGGTGGACGGCGCCGGGCTCAAGCAGGCGATCCGCCGCGGCTGCGCGCGTTCCACACGCGAGTACTCGTTTCGCTCTTCCATCGTCCATCCGGTGACGCGGAAAAACGACCAGGACTCCACGGGCCGCAACGTGCCGGTGATCAACATCGACTTCGTCGACCATCAGGATCTGCTGTCCATCGAAATGGTTCCGAAGGGGTCGGGATCGGAGAACAATTCCTGGTTGCGCATGGCAATCCCTGCGGAAGGCGTCGACGCGATCAAGACCTTCGTTGTCGACTGCGTGCTAGAGGCGGGCGGCAAAACCTGCCCGCCCACCATCGTGGGCGTGGGTATCGGCGGCACCGCCGACCTGTGTCTGCATCTTGCCAAGGTGGCGGCGACGCGGCGCCTCGGCTCGCGCTGCGAGGATCCGGAGGGCGCGAACCTCGAGCAGGAGCTCTCGGAGGCTGTGAACATGCTCGGCGTCGGGCCGCAGGGCCTCGGCGGCGACTCCACCTCCTTCGCCGTGCACGTCGAGATCGCCGCAACGCACATCACCATGAATCCCGTGGCGGTGAACATGCAGTGCCACTCGGCGCGTCGAGCGCGCGCCACTTTCCGGCCGACGGGGGTGGAGTATGGTTTCTAGGCTTCTCCTGTGCCTCGCGATCGCTTTCCCGGCCTTTGCCGCGGAGGTCTCGGGGGTCAAGTTCGAGGAAGCACTCCAGCCGGCCGGGCTCGTGCTGAACGGCGCAGGCGTGCGCAAGCGGTTCATTTTCGCCGAGGTCTACGCGATGGGCCTTTACCTGCCGAAGAAGACCCGCGAGGCGCAGGAAGCCATGTCCATGCCGGGCGCGAAGCGCGTCGCGATCCACATGTTGCGCGACGTCGGCGCCGAACAGTTCACCGAGGCGCTCGTCGACGGCATCCGTCAGAACCATTCTGAAGCCGAGGCAAAGGCGCTCGAGCCGCGGCTGCAGCAGCTCGCCGCCATCATGGCGCAGCTCAAGGAGGCGAAGAAGGGCATGGCAATCGCGCTCGACCTCGACGGCGGCAGGACGCAGGTGCTGGTCGACGGAAAGCCGCAGGGCGCGCCGATCCCCGGCGAGGATTTCTATGTCGCGCTGCTGCGCATCTGGCTCGGGCCGAACCCGGTGCAGGAAGACCTGCGCGCCGCGCTCCTCGGCGGCTAAATGGCGCATTTCGACTTCACGCCCCCGCTCTCCGACGCCGACGCCCGCCGCCTGCGGGTGAACGACACCGTGACGCTGAACGGGACGCTCTTCGGCATCCGGGACGCCACGCAGATCCACATGTTCGACAAGGGCCGCCGGACGCGCTTCGATCTCGCCGGCCACGCCGTCATCCACACGGCGCCGAACGTCAGGAAGACCTCTTCAGGCTATGTCCCGGTCTGCATCGGCACCACGACCAGCGACCGGATGGAGCGCTTCACCCGGCCGATCATCGAGCAGTACGGCGTGCGGCTTATCATTGGCAAGGGCGGACTGCGCGAAAGCTCGCTGCAGGCTTTCCGCGACCTGGGGGGCGCCTACCTCGCCATCATCGGCGGCACCGCGGCGCTCGAGACGACCTGGGTGGAGGCGATCGAGGACGTCGACCTCGACGACCTGCATCCCGAGTCGCTGTGGAAGTTCCGCGTGCGCGGCTTCGGGCCGCTTGTCGTGGCGATGGACAGCCATGGCGGCAGTCTTTACCAGGAGATTCAAAACACCGCCCGCGCCCGCCGCGCCGAGGCGCTGCGCCGCCTGGGCGTCGGGTAGAATCCGCCGCTCCAACCCAGGAGGAGCTTCATGAAACTCAGGCATTACCTCGCGGCGGTCGCCGGTTCGGTGGCGTTCGCGGCGTCGGCGCAGAACATCTCGATCGGCACCGGGGGCACGGGCGGCGTGTACTACCCCATGGGCGGCGGCATCGCGGCGGTGCTCTCCAAGTACGTCGACGGCATGCAGGCGACCGCGGAGGTGACTGGCGGCTCGGTCGCCAACCTGCAGCTGATCGGCACCGGCAAGCCCTACATCGCGCTCAGCATGACCGACGCGGCGCTCGACGCGCTGAAGGGACAGGACAAGTTCAGCGGCAAGCCCGTGCCGGTGCGCACGCTGATGATCCTGTACCCGAACCGCATGCACGTCGTCACGATCGAGGGCACGGGCATCAACAGCATCAAGGACCTGAAGGGCAAGCGCGTCTCCACCGGCTCGGGAGGCAGCGCGACCGAGGTCATGGCCTTCCGCGTGATCGAGGCTGCCGGCCTGGACAAGGACCGCGACATGCGACGGGAGCGTCTCGGCGTCGCGGAGTCCGTGGCGGCGCTCAAGGATCGGAAGATCGACGCGTTCTTCTGGGTGGGCGGCCTGCCGACCGCGGCGGTGACCGACCTCGCCAACTCCCCCGGCGTGAAGATCAAGATGATCGACCACGCCGAGCTCGTGCCG
Source organism: Burkholderiales bacterium (assembly GCA_035649175.1). GTDB lineage: Bacteria > Pseudomonadota > Gammaproteobacteria > Burkholderiales > SG8-39 > SCGC-AG-212-J23. The sequence continues at coordinate 3,094 of DASRKB010000101.1, forward strand.
GCGATGAACAAGAAGTACGGCAACCTGTACGTCAAGGACGCCATCGCCAAGGACGTCTACAACGGCATGGAGAAGGACAATCAGCAGGCGACCGTGATGAACATCCTCATCGCGCACGAGAACATGGACACGAAGACCGCCTACAACATCGTCAAGGCGATCTTCGATCACCGCGAGGAGCTGATCCGGGTGCACAAGGAGGCGGCGAACTTCACGCTGCAGAACCAGAAGAAGGACGCTTCCCCCCTGCCCTGGCATCCCGGCGCGATCAAGTATTTCGCCGAGAAAGGCGTCAAGGTCGACTAGGCCTTGAGGCCCGTGAAAGCCCCGTCCGGCGCGCTGGCGGGGCTTTTTCGTTTATAGGGGAAGCCGATGAGCGAAGAGATCGCGCGCCTGCACCAGCCGGCAGCCGAGGTCAGCGAGGAGGCGCTGCGCCGCGCCGAGGAGATGATCGAGCAGGAGGAGGGTGTGCATAACCGCTTCGGCGGCTGGCGCGCCGCCCTCGTTGCGACGATCGCCGTGGCGATGTCGCTCTTTCATCTCTACACGGCCTACGCGATCGTGCGCCCCGAGCACCTGCGCGCCACCCACGTGGCGTTCGTGCTGCTGCTTACCTTTCTCGTCTTTCCGCTCGCGCGGCGCTTCCGCCATCGCATCATGCCCTGGGACTGGCTGCTCGCGGCGGCGGGCGTCTCGACTGCGGTGTACCTCATCGCCGGCGGCGACGCCTTCTTCGACCGCTCGATCATCCCGGAGACCTGGGACATCGTCTTCGGCGCGATGCTGATGGTGCTGATCCTCGAGGCGATGCGGCGCACCACCGGCTGGGTCATGCCGGTCGTAACGGTGTGCTTCCTGCTCTATGCCTTCTTCGGGAACCACCTTCCGGCGCCGTGGACACACAAGGGCTACGAGCTGCCGCGCCTGGTCGGCCACATGTACATGACGCTCGAGGGCATCTACGGCACGGCGATCGCGGTCTCCTCCACGCTCATCATCCTCTTCACCATCTACGGCGCGTTTCTCCAGTTCTCCGGCGCGGGCAAGTTCTACATCGACTTCTCCTTCTCGGTGATGGGCGGCAAGCCCGCGGGCGCCGGCCGCACCGTGACGCTCGCCTCGTTCCTGCTCGGCGGGCCTTCGGGCTCCGGCGTGGCCACCACCGTGACGCTGGGCTCGGTCGCCGCGCCGATGCTGGCGAAGGTCGGCTACAGCAAGGAGGAGGCGGGCGGCCTCCTTTCCGCGGGAGGGCTGGGCGCCATCATCTCGCCGCCGGTGCTTGGCGCGGCGGCGTTCCTGATTGCCGAGTTCCTGAAGATCTCGTATCTCGACGTGCTGCTGATGGCGGTGATCCCGACTTGCCTCTACTACTTCACACTCTTCCTGATGGTCGAGATCGATGTGCGCAAGTTCGGCGTCAAGCAGGCCATCTTCGACAACGTGGAATCGGCGTGGCGTCTCGCGGCACGGTACTGGTACCACTTCCTCTCGCTCATCTCTATCATCGCGTTCATGCTGATGGGCTTCTCGCCCGAGCTCTCGGTGTTCTGGGCGACGGCGGTGTCGGCCGTTACGAGCTTCCTGCGACGCGACACGGCGCTCATTCCGTATGAAGTCCTTTCCTTCAGGACTCCCTTCGTCAGAGGCGTGCTCGGCTCCGGCTTCCTGAAGGCGCTGCAAGGCGGCTCGATGTCGGTGCTGAACGTCGCCGCTACCTGCGCCGGCGCGGGGATGATCGTCGGGGTGGTGACGCTGACCGGCCTGGGGCTAAAGTTCAGCTCGATCGTGCTCGCTTACGCCGGCAACTCGCTGCTCCTCACGGCACTCTACACCGCGCTCATCGTCTGGATCGTGGGCCTCGCCGTGCCGGTGACCGCGAGCTACATCATTTGCGCCGTCATCGCGGCGCCGGCGCTCATCGCGCTCAAGGTGCCGGAGTTCGCGGCGCACATGTTCATCTTCTACTACGCGGTGCTCTCGGAGGTCTCGCCGCCCACGGCGCTCTCGCCCTTCGCCGCCGCGGCGATCACGGGCGGCGACCCGTACAAGACCACGCTGCAGGCCTGGAAGTACACCACGCCCGCATTCCTCGTGCCGCTCATTTTCGTCGTCGACCCGCTCGGGCCCGGGCTGCTGCTGAACGGCTCGTTTAACGCGCTGGGCAGCTCCAACTGGGCCGCGATTGCCGGCACCACCTTCATTGCGGCGGCGAGCATCTTCGCGCTGGTGTGCGGGTTCCAGGGGTGGTTGCTGCGCAACGCCGCGGTGCCGGTTCGCCTCGCCCTCGTCGCGGCCGGCTTCCTGCTTGTCTACCCGGGCGAGCTGACGCGCGGCGCCGGCTTCGTCCTGATCGCTCTCTGCGTGCTGCTGCAATGGTTCCGCAGGCCCATAGCACAGACATCCTGATCCTCGGTGCCGGCGGCGCCGGGCTCTTCGCCGCCCTGCATGCGCACAAGGCGGCGCCGGAGCTTTCCATTACCGTGGCGGTGAAGGGCCTGCTCGGCAAGTGCGGCTGCACGCGCATGGTGCAGGGCGGATACAACGTCGCGCTTGCCCGGGAAGACTCGGTAGAGCGGCATTTCATGGATACGATCGAGGGCGGCAAGTGGCTGCCCGATCAGGAGCTCGCCTGGAAGCTCGTCACGCTGGCGGTGGAGAGAATCCGGGAGCTTGAGAACGAGCTCGGCTGTTTCTTCGATCGCAACCCGGACGGCACGGTGCACCAGAAGGCCTTTGCCGGCCAGACCTTCGACCGCACCGTCCACAAGGGCGACCTGACCGGCATCGAGATCATCAACCGGCTGGCCGAGCAGGTGTGGTCGAGAAGAATAAATCGATTGGAGGAGCATCGCGCCGTAGGGCTTATCAAGACTCTCGATAAGAGCGCCATTGCGGGCGTGCTGTTCATCGACATGCGCTCCGGCGAGTACGTCTTCGTGCGGGCGAAGGCGGTGCTGCTCGCGACCGGGGGCGGGCCGACGATGTACAAGTACCACACCCCTTCGGGGGACAAGAGCTGCGACGGACTCGCGATGGCGTACCGGGCCGGCCTTGCGCTGCGCGACATGGAGATGGTTCAGTTCCACCCGACCGGGCTGCTCGCCGGCACCCACACGCGCATGACCGGCACCGTGCTAGAAGAGGGCCTACGCGGCGCCGGCGGATATCTCCTGAACGGCGCGAAGGAGCGTTTCATGCCGCGCTACGATGCGCTGGCCGAGCGCGCCACGAGGGATCTGGTTTCCAGATCCATGTATTCGGAGATCGTCAAAGGAAACACAAGCCCGCACGGCGGCCTCTACATCTCCATGGCGCACCTCGGACCGGAGAACGTGCGCAAGCAATTCAAGGGCATGGTGGAGCGCTGCGCCGACTGCGGCTTCGATCTCGCGGGCGGCCTCGTCGAAGTCGTCCCCACCGCGCACTACATGATGGGCGGCGTGGAGTTCGCGCCCGACTGCTCGACCGCCCTTCCGGGGCTCTTCGTCGCCGGCGAGGACGCGGGCGGCGTGCACGGCGCCAACCGGCTGGGCGGCAATGGGGTTGCGAATTCCACCGTGTTCGGCGCCGTCGCCGGCGACACCATGGCGGCTTGGGTGAAACGTCAGGGCATCCGCGACCCCGACCCGGCGGCGATCGAGGCCGGGGTTGCGGCTTGCGAAATGCCATTCAAGAACAAGGGCTCCACGAGTCTCGAATCGATCCGGGAAAGGCTCTACGAGGTGATGTGGGACAAGGTGGGCATCATCCGCGATGCCCAGGGCCTCGATGCAGCGAAGGCCGAGCTCGCGGGCCTCGAGGGAGAGCTCGACCGTTGCGCCGTCGCCGACGGCAATCGCGCGTTCAACCTCACCTGGCACGACTGGCTCAACCTGAAGAGCCTGGTGGCGGTGAGCCGCATCATCGCCGACGCGGCGAGCGCGCGCACCGATTCTCGCGGCGCGCATTTCCGCGCCGACTTCCCGCAGGCCGGCCCGCTCGAGCAGTCGGCGTTCATCAGCATCCGCGATGGCCGGCTAGCAGTGAAGCCGGTATCTTTCACCCGCGTGCGTCCGGGCGAATCGCTTCTCCAGCATGTGGTCTGACGAGGTCCATCGGGAGCTCGTCGCCGCGCGGGTCCGGCTGGTGGGCTACGTGCCCGACGCCGGCCACAAGCGGCTCATCGAGCTCTGCCAGGCGGACAAGGGCATGCGCGCCGTGCCCCTTACCACCGAGGAGGAGGGCATCGGCCTCGCCGCGGGCGCTTGGCTCGGCGGCATGCGGAGCGTCCTACTCATGCAGTCGAGTGGCGTCGGAAATCTCGTCAACGTGCTCGGCATGGTGAAGGTCTGTCGCTTCCCGCTCGTGGTCATCGTCACGATGCGAGGTGAGCCCGGCGAGTTCAATCCCTGGCAGGTGCCGATGGGCGAGGCGACCGCGCGCGTGCTGGAAACGATGGGCGTGGCGGTGCGCCAGGCCGGCGAGGCGCAGACCGTCGCGCCGCATGTCCGCGCGGCCTTGCGCATCGCCTTCCAGGCGCAGGGAGCGGAGGCGGTGCTCGTCGCGCAGAAGGTCATCGGCATCAAGAGCTTCCAGGAGCAGGCGAACCAGTGAAGGCCACTTTGCATCGCCGCGACGTAGTAGGAAGTTTATTGAAAGAGCGAAAGAAATTGCTCGTGGTGGCAGGCCTAGGGTCCACTTCGTGGGACATCACCGCGGCGGGGGACTCCGACTTGAGCTTTCCCACCTGGGGCGCGATGGGCCAGGCGGCAATGATCGGCCTGGGGCTGGCGATGGCGCAGCCGCAGCGGCGCGTGCTCGTCATCACCGGCGACGGCGAGATGCTCATGGGGCTGGGATCGCTCGCGACGATCGGCGTGCAGCAGCCGAAGAATCTGGCGCTCGTCGTGATCGACAACGAGCGCTACGGCGAGACCGGCATGCAGGCCACCCATACCGCCCACGGCGTCGACCTGGCCGCGGTGGCCGCAGCGTGTGGATTCAAGGATTCACGCTTGATCCGGAAGAGCGCCGAGCTGAACGATTTTTATCACGCCATACGCGCTGGCGTAGGCCCGCTCTTCGCCGCAATCAAGGTGATCGACGAAAAGCTTCCACTCGTACTGCCGCCGCACGACGGCGTGCTGTTGAAGGAGCGCTTTCGCAAGGCGCTCCTCGGCAAGTCAGCCGACGTGCTGCCGGAAGAAAGCTAGCGTCCGCTCCCGCGCCTGCTTTGCCGCGGCCGCGTCGTAGGAGCCGCGCTGGTCGCAGTTGAAGCCGTGGTCGGCGGCATAGAGGAAGATCTGGTGCTTCTTGTGCTGCTCGGCGAGCTTCTTCACGCCGTCGGCCGGAATCATCGAGTCCTTCTCGCCGAAGTGCCCCATGACCGGCACCTTGGGCTCGATGTCGGCGTTGTCGAGAATGCCGCCGCCGTAGTAGGGCACCGCGCAGGCGAGGCCCGGAATTCTGGCGGAGGCCATCCACGCCACGAAGCCGCCCCAGCAGTAGCCCACGATGCCGACCTTGCCGGCGCCCGCGGCGGCCTTGACGGCCGCCTCCGAGTCCTTCATCGCCCAATCGACGCTGATCTTCGGCCGCAGCTCTCGGCCCTTGGCGATCTCCTCGGGTGTGTAGCCCACATCGAAGCCGCGTTGCACGCGGTCGAACATGGCCGGCGCGATCGCGAGATAGCCGTCGGCAGCGAAGCCGTCGGCAACCGACTTGATATGGCTGTTCACGCCGAAGATCTCCTGGATCACGACGATCCCGCCGCGGGGCTTGCCGGCGGGCTCCGCGCGGTATGCGGCGAGCTTGTGTCCGTCCGCCGCGGTCAACTCGATCATCTTTCCCATGGCCTCTACAATCTCCCGTGATGAAGAAGGACGCGCAGACGCTTCACCGGATGGCGCGCGCCGCGCTGGAAAACGCCGGCGCCCATTCTAAGATGGCCGAGGCGGCGGCGCGCCACCTGGTTCGTGCCGAGGAGCAGGGGCTACCCACTCATGGCATGTCGCGCGTGCCCTTCTACTGCGCGATGCTGCGCAACCGCCGGGCCGACGGCGCGGCACATCCGGTCATGGCCACCGAGCGCGGCGGCGCCTGCCTGATCGACAACCGGGACGCGCTTCCGTACGTGTCGCTGCAATGGGCGATCGAGGAGGCTATCCAACGCGCACGGCGCAACGGCATCGGGCTCGCCGGAATCCGGAACAGCGCCCACGCCGGCGTGCTGGGCATCCACCTCGAGCCGGTCGCCGCCGCGGGCCTCGTCGGCTTCGCGTTCACCAACTCTCCCGCCGCGATCCCGGCCTGGGGCGGGAAGAAGGCGCTGTTCGGCACAAATCCCGTAGCAGCGATTTTTCCCCGGAAGCGCGAGAAGCCCCTGGTGATCGACCTCGCCCTCACCACCGTCGTGCGGGGAAAAATCATGATGGCGATGCGCCGGGGCGAGCGCATCCCCGAAGGCTGGGCGCTCGATCGCCACGGTAAGCCGACCACCGATCCGAAGGAGGCGATCGAGCGCGGCAGCCTGTTCCCCATCGGCGGGGCGAAGGGCGCGATGCTCGCTTTGATGTTCGAGCTCATCTGCGCCGCTCTCACCGGCGCGGCGATCGGCCCGGAGGCCGACTCGTTCTTCTCGGAGGAAGGCAACAAGCCGCGCATCGGCCAGGTGTTCATCGCCATCGATCCGCCCGCGGGCGCCGAGCGGTACTCCGAAAGAGTCGAAGCCGTTGTCAGGGTCATGCTTGAGGACCCGGAAGTGCGGCTGCCGGGCGCGCGGCGCTTCGCCGCCGAGAGGGCCGCCGCCAAAGGCATCGAGGTGCCCGACGAGCTGCTCGCACAGATCGAGAAGCTATGTTCGACGTGACCGTGGATTTTCCGAGGATGAAGATCGCCGTGGCGACGCGCGACGAGCGCGTCGTGGAGATCCGGTATTTGCCGCTTTCGGCTCCGAGTATTCAAGCGAGAAATACGTTGGCGAAAAATGCGGCGAGGCAGCTCGAGTCCTACCTCGCCGATCCTGACGCGAAGTTCGACCTCCCGCTCGCCATCGAGGGCACGCCGTTCCAGCGCCGGCTCTGGCAGGCGCTCTGCGAGATCCCGCGCGGCAAGACGCGCACCTACGGGGAGCTGGCGTATGAGCTTGACGGAGAGGCGCGCGCGGTCGGGCAGGCTTGCGGCGACAACCGGCTTCCGGTCGTGATTCCCTGTCACCGGGTCGTCGCCGCCGACGGCATCGGCGGCTTCGCCCACTCCACCGGCGGCTACCTGCTGGAGGCGAAGCGTTGGCTCCTCGCGCACGAGCTCGGAGCGGACCCGTTCGAGCTAACGCCCTAAGCGACGCGCTCCTCGACGCCTTCTGCGACGCGCTGTGGCTCGAGGACGGGCTTTCGCGGAATACCATCGACGCGTACCGCGCGGATCTCGAGCAGCTGGGCAGATTCCTGGGCAGGGACCTGGTGCTGGCATCCGAAGCCGAGCTCTACGCGTTCCTCGCCGCGAAGAAAGGGCGAGCGTCGAGCGCCGCCCGGCGGGTCTCGACACTCAAGCGCTTCTACCAGTACTGCACGCGGGAGAAGCGCCTCGAGGCCGACCCGACGCTCAAGCTCGAGCCGCCGAAACGCGCGCCGCGCTTTCCGAAGACGCTCTCCGAGGCGGACGTGGAGGCGCTTCTCGTCGCTCCCGATACCGGAACCACGCTCGGGTTGCGCGACCGCGCCATGCTCGAGACTTTGTACGCCACCGGCCTGCGCGTTTCCGAGCTGGTGGTGCTCAAGACCTTTCAGGTAAGCCTCGGGTCGGGCGTGGTACGGGTGATGGGCAAGGCCTCGAAGGAGCGGCTTGTGCCCCTGGGCGAGGAAGCGGTCTCGTGGATCCAGAAATACCTGCGCGGTCGCGCCTCTGACGCGGAGGCGCTGTTCGTGACTTCCCGCGGCAAGGGCATGACGCGGCAGGCATTCTGGCATCTCGTGCGGCGCTACGGCGCGCGCGCGATTCCCGGGAAGAAGCTCTCGCCCCACGTGCTGCGCCACGCGTTCGCCACGCACCTCATCAATCATGGCGCCGACCTGCGCGTGGTGCAGATGCTGCTCGGCCATGCCGACATCTCGACGACGCAGATCTACACGCATGTCGCCCGAGAGCGCCTGAAGCAGCTCCACGCCCGGCACCACCCCCGGGGATGAAAACCCCCGCGACGCAGTTCCTCGATGAGCGGGGCGTCACATACTCGGAGCATTCCTATGAGTACGTCGAGCACGGCGGCGCCGAACGTGGCGCCGAGCAGCTCGGCGTGCCGGCTGCCGAGGTGGTGAAGACGCTGGTGATGCAGGACGAGAAGGCGCAGCCGCTCATCGTGCTGATGCACGGTGACCGCAAGGTGTCGACCAAGAATCTCGCCCGGCAGGCGGGCCGCAAGTCGATCGAGCCCTGCCGCCCCGAGGTAGCGCAGCGCCATTCCGGCTACCAGGTCGGCGGCACTTCGCCTTTCGGCACGAGGAAGCGCCTCCCAGTCTTCATGGAGCGCTCGATCGCCGATCTAGCGTCGATCTACATCAACGGCGGCCGGCGGGGCTTGCTCCTCAAGCTCTCGACCAAGGATCTGGTCAACGTGCTCGAGCCGCGGCTCGTCGACGCCGCGCTCGAGGACTAGGACTTCCTTCGCTCGATGCGGACGCCGACGAACTTGGCGTTCGCCAAGATGCCGATCTTCGCCGCGGTCACCTTGACCCAGGGAGCGCCGAAGTCGCGGATCACGAGCGTGGCGACGCGCTCGGCGAAAGTCTCGACCAGACGGAAGTGCCCGCTGCCGGCGAGCGCCTTGATGGCGAGCGTCACCTGCTCGTAGTCGATGGTGTCCGAGACCCTGTCGCTCGCGAACACCGCCTCGCCGGGCAGACCGATGTCGAGGTCGATGGAAAGCGTCTGCTTCACATGGTGCTCGCGCTTGTGGATGCCGATGAGCGCTTCGACGCGCAGGTCGCGAATGACGATGGCATCCATGGGCGCTTCGATTCTATAGAATCGAAGCGATGGAAAGCGCGCTCGCGGTGCTCGGCGCCTACCTGCTCGGATCGGTCTCCTTCGCGATCGTCGTGAGCCGGCTCGCCGGCCTGCCAGACCCGCGCACCTATGGGTCGAAGAACCCGGGCGCGACGAACGTGCTGCGCACGGGAAAGCGCGCGATCGCGGTGCTCACGCTGGCCGGCGACGCGGGAAAAGGCTGGCTGGCGGTGTGGCTCGTGTCGCTCTTCGCGCCGCAAGCCGTGCCGTACGCGGGCGTTGCGGTATTCCTTGGGCATCTCTACCCGGTCTTCCACCGCTTCCAGGGTGGCAAGGGCGTCGCCACGGCAGCCGGGGTCCTGTTCGGCTTCAGTCCCTGGCTGGGCGCCTGCACGCTTGCGACCTGGGCGATCATCGCGGCGTTCTTCCGCTACTCGTCGCTCGCCTCGCTGGTTTCGGCGGCGTTCGCCGTGTTCTTCTCGTGGTTTCTCGACTTGCACTACTCGCTGGTCCTCGCCGTGCTGTTCATCGCACTGCTCCTCGCCTGGCGGCACGGAGGAAACATCCGCCGGCTCCTCGCCGGCACCGAATCGCGGCTCGGAGAGAAAAAGCCTAGTGCATCGCCGCAAGATCCCAACGCGGCTTCACGGTGAAGGCGCGCGGGGTGCTTCCACCACCCTGCTCGAGCCGGAGCGCAGCCGCAAGGGCGATCATCGCCCCGTTGTCGGTGCAAAGCTCGGCCTCTGGGTAGAAAAGCTCGAAGCCGCGGTGCGCGGCTTCCTTGCCCAGCGATTCGCGAAGCTGCTTGTTCGCGCCGACGCCGCCAGCGACGACGAGACGCGCGAGCCCCGTGGATTCGAGGGCGCGAACGCACTTCGCGGCCAGCACCTCGACCACCGCGTCGACGAACGCGCGCGCCAGGTCCGCCCTCGCGAGACAAGGGTCCTTCCTCGCGGCGAGAAGGACCGCGGTCTTGAGCCCCGAGAAGCTGAAGTCCAGATCGCCGCTCGCGATCATCGGTCTGGGCAAGGGGTAGCGCCCGGGGCGGCCCTGCTCCGCGAGCATCGAGACCTCCGGCCCACCGGGATAGCCCAGGCCCAGGAGCTTTGCGGTTTTGTCGAACGCTTCTCCGGCTGCGTCGTCCTGCGTCTCGCCGAGAAGCGTGTACTGACCCACCCCCTCTACGCGCATGAGCTGGGTGTGCCCGCCTGAGACCAGAAGCGCGACGAACGGAAAGGCGGGAGGGCGGGCGGATAGCAATGGCGAGAGCAGGTGACCCTCGAGGTGGTGGATGCCGATGGCAGGGATGTCGAGCGCTGCCCCGACACCCTGCGCAAAGCTCGCGCCGACGAGAAGCGCTCCCGCCAGCCCCGGACCTTCCGTGTACCCGATGCCTCTCAAGTCGGAAAGACGACGATTCGATTGCTCAAGGACTTTGCGCGTCAACGGCACGAGGCGGCGGATGTGATCGCGCGAGGCGAGCTCCGGGACCACGCCCCCGTACTGCGCGTGCATCGTGACCTGCGAGTGCACGGCGTGCGCGAGCAGCCGCCCGTCGTAAAGCGCCACGCCGGTTTCGTCGCAGGAAGTCTCGATCCCGAGGATCAGCATGGCCCGATTTTGATACAATTCAGCCCCCTTACCGGATCGAGGGCTGGATGCCGACAGTACGAGTCAAGGAAAACGAGCCGTTCGAAGTGGCCATGCGCCGCTTCAAGCGCACGGTCGAAAAAACCGGTCTTCTCACCGAGCTTCGCTCCCGCGAGTACTACGAGAAGCCCACCGCAGAGCGCAAGCGCAAGCTCGCCGCCGCCGTGAAGCGCCACCACAAGCGTCTGCGCAGCCAGCAGCTCCCGCAAAAGCTTTATTAGCATCAGCCTCAAGCAGCAGATCACCGAGGACATGAAGGCGGCGATGCGCGCCAAGGACGCGTCGCGCCTGTCGACCGTCCGCCTCGCCCTCGCCGCCATCAAGCAACGCGAGGTCGACACCCGCACCGAGCTCGGGGACGCGGAGGTGCTCGCGGTGCTCGAGAAGATGATCAAGCAGCGCCGCGAGTCGATCGCCCAGTACGAGCAGGCGGGTCGCAACGATCTCGCCGACGTGGAGAAGGCGGAGCTCCAGGTGCTTTCCGCCTATCTGCCGAAGCAGCTCGGCGACGCTGAGCTCGATCAGGCGGTTGCCGCGGCGATTGCCGAGTCGGGGGCGGGCGGCTTGAAGGACATGGGCAAGGTGATGGCGCTCCTGAAGACCCGCGTGGCCGGCAAGGCCGACATGGGCAAAGTCTCCAACCTAGTCAAAACGAAGCTTTCGGGTTGAGAAATCCCTTGTCGATTTGAGCCACAATCGGGGCGTGATCCCCGATTCGTTCAAGCAGGACCTCCTCAATCGGGTCGATGTCGTCGACGTAGTCGGACGCTACGTCAAGCTGAAGAAGGGCGGGGCCAACTACCTGGGCCTGTGCCCCTTCCACGGGGAGAAGACCCCTTCCTTTTCCGTGAGTCCCGCGAAGCAGTTCTACCACTGCTTCGGCTGCGGCGCGCACGGCAACGCCATTGGCTTCCTCATGGCCTACGGCGGCATGGGCTACGTCGACGCCGTGAAGGATCTCGCCGCGTCGGTCGGCATGCAGGTCCCGGAAGCGCAGCTGCGCACTCCCGAGGAGGCGGCGCGCAAGGAGCGCGAGCCCGACCTCTATGCCGTGATGGAGAGGGCAATGGAGTTCTACCGCGCCGAGCTGAGGAAGTCGCCGCGCGCCATCGAGTACCTCAAGGGCCGGGGCCTGACCGGCGAGATCGCCGCGCGCTTCCGTATCGGCTATGCGCCGGATGACTGGCAGGGACTGAAGAATGCCTTTGAGGACTATTCCTCTTCTTCTCTCGTCGAAGCGGGCCTGGTCATAGAAGGCGACGGCAAGCGCTACGACCGCTTCCGCGACCGCGTCATGTTCCCGATCCTCAACGCGCGCGGCGCGGTGATCGGCTTCGGCGGCCGCGTGATCGGGGAGGGTGAGCCCAAGTATCTGAACTCGCCGGAAACCCCGCTCTTCGAGAAGGGCCGCGAAGTCTACGGCCTGGTGCAGGCGCGCGACCCGATTCGCCATGCCGGCCGGGTGCTCGTCGTCGAGGGTTACATGGACGTGGTGGCGCTGGCGCAGTTCGAGGTCGGGTACGCAGTGGCGACGCTCGGCACGGCGACGAGCCCAGTGCACGTCTCCAAGCTGTTGCGACTCGCCGACGAGGTGGTGTTCTGCTTCGACGGCGATGCGGCCGGGCGAAAAGCCGCCTGGAGGGCGCTCGAGGTCAGCCTGCCGCTGGCGCCCGAGCACAAGCCGATCCGCTTCCTCTTCCTGCCCGAGGGCGAGGACCCCGATTCCTACGTCCGCCGGCACGGCAAGGATCCGTTCGAGGCACAGATCCGGCAGGCGGAGACGCTGTCACAGTTCCTCATGGCGCAGCTTCGCGCGGAATGCGACCTGTCGAACGCGGAAGGACGCGCGCGCCTCGTTTCGCTGGCGCGCGACCAGCTGGAGAAAGCTCCCGCCTCGGCGCTCAAGGTCCAGCTGGTCAACGAGGTGGGCCGGATGGCCGGACTGTCGGAGGAAGATACCCGCAGGCTGCTCGGGCCCGCGCCGGGCCAGGCAAGCCGCCCGACGGCGCCGCCGGTGCAGCGCAGACTGCGCACGCCACCCTCGACCACGGAGTGGAAGCTGCTTTCGCGCGTCGCAGCCTACCCCGCCCTCGCCTCGGATATCGACCTGGGGCTGATGAACGGTGCGCTGGCGGAGTCGCGCGCTCTGGGCGAGATCCGCCGGCTGGTCGAGGCTGCTCCGGTTTCGGAAGCGCTTCTCATCGAGCACGTCCAGAATACCCCGCACGCGGGCATGATCTTCGAGGCCCAAGCGCATGCGCTGGAGCTCAAGGAGACCGAGGACGAGTCCCGCGAGTTCGTGCGGCACACGCTCGACCGGCTGCAGATCGCCCGCAAGATCGAGGAGCTCAAGCGCTACGAGGAGCGGCTCGGCCGAGGTCTGCTCAGCAAGGACGAGCATCGCCAGTACGCCCGCATGATCTCGGAAGTGAAGGCGCTCGAGATGCGTCTGAGGGCTCAGACGGGTCCCGTGCCGAAGTAGCGCGCTGGCAGACTTCTTGCAGAAGCGCCGTCGCGTCCCCACATAGTGCAAGTGTCGTCATGGGCACTTCCAAGCCCTTGAGCGGTCACCTATAATGCGCGGTTCTTTTTTCGGGGCATCAGCAGCACTCGGCGGGGGTTAGATGGTCAAGGCGAAGCGCAAGTCCACGGTCAGGAAAGCACGGGCGGCGAAGAAGAAGGCGGTCAAGAGCCAACGCCTCAAGCCGGCTCGCAAGCCGCGCGCGGCCAGGAAGCCGCTGCGCGCGAAAGCGCCGGCACGCGCGAAGAAGGTCCTCGCGCCCAAAGCGGCTCAGAAGAGCGCGTCGCAGAAAGCGACCGCCAAGCCGGAGGATAAGTCGAGGGCGCCCAAGACGCCGATCAAGAGCGCCAAGCAGGCGCTCGAGCTGCTGGAAGCTAAGGTCAACGAGGTCAAGGCGAAGGGCCGGCGCGGCCGTGGCGGCCGCCGGGGCGGCAAGGACGCGTGGCTCATTCCGCCCGAGCTCCCCAAGGAAGACGCCGAAACGCGCCGCACGCGCCTCAAGAACCTGATCAAGCTAGGCAAGGAGCGCGGCTTCCTCACCTATTCCGAGATCAACGACCACCTGCCCGACGATCTCGTCGACGCCGAGCAGATCGAGGCCATCATCTCCACCTTCGGCGACATGGGGATCCAGGTCTATGACCAGGCGCCCGACCAGGAGCAGCTTCTCATCGCCGCCGAGGGCACGCCGGTCGCGCAGACCGACGAGGACGTTGAGGAGCAGGCGGAAGCCGCGCTTTCCACCGTCGACTCCGAGTTCGGCCGCACGACTGACCCGGTGCGCATGTACATGCGCGAGATGGGATCGGTGGAGCTGCTCACCCGCGAAGGCGAGATCGAGATCGCGAAGCGCATCGAGGAAGGCCTGCGCCACATGATCCATGCGATCAGTGCCTGCCCTACCACGGTGCGCGAGATCCTGGACCTTGCCGAGAAGGTGGAGAAGGACGAGATGCGCATCGACGAGGTGGTCGACGGCCTCATCGACCCGAACGCCAAGGATGACTTCGACCCGAAGAAGGCCGAGGCTTCCTCGGAGGACGAGGAAGCGCAGATCGAGGAGGACGAGGCCGAGGACGAGGAAGCCGCCGAGAAGGCACAGTCGGCGAGCCTCCTCAAGCTGCGCGGCGAGGCGCTGGAGAAGTTCACGCGCATGCGGCGGCTGTACGAGAGGATGCTGAAGGCGCTGGAGAACAAGGGATCCAAGGACAGGGACTACCTGCGCGTGCGCGATCAGATCTCCAACGAGCTAATGACCATTCGCTTCACTGCGCGCACCGTCGAGCGGCTCTCCGACAGCGTGCGTAGCCTGGTTGACGAGATCCGCCGGCACGAGCGCGAGATCCACGACATCTCGGTGGACAAGGCGCAGATGCCGCGCCAACACTTCATCAAGATCTTCGCCGGCACCGAGGGCTCCAAGCGCTGGCTGAGCACCGATCTTGCGCAAGAGCAGCCCTGGAGCGAGGCGCTGCGGCGCGTGGAGCCTTCGATCCTCGAGCTCCTTTCGAAGATCCAGGCCGTGCAGCAGAAGATCGGCATTCCGATCCGGGATCTCAAGGAAATCAACAAGCAGATGTCGACCGGCGAAGCCAAGGCGCGCCGGGCGAAGCGCGAGATGACGGAGGCGAACCTGCGCCTCGTGATCTCCATCGCGAAGAAGTACACCAATCGGGGCCTTCAGTTCCTCGACCTCATCCAGGAGGGGAACATCGGCCTCATGAAGGCGGTGGACAAGTTCGAATACCGCCGCGGCTACAAGTTCTCGACCTACGCCACCTGGTGGATCCGGCAGGCCATCACGCGCTCGATCGCCGACCAGGCGCGCACCATCCGCATCCCGGTGCACATGATCGAGACCATCAACAAGATGAACCGTATCAGCCGGCAGATCCTGCAGGAGACCGGCCAGGAACCCGATCCGGCCACGCTTGCGCAGCGCATGGAGATGCCCGAGGAGAAGATCCGCAAGATCCTCAAGATCTCCAAGGAGCCGATCTCCATGGAGACGCCGATCGGCGATGACGACGACTCCCACCTCGGCGACTTCATCGAGGACACCTCCACCGTGGCGCCCTCCGAGGCCGCGACGTACGCGAGCCTCCGAGACGTCACGAAAGAGGTGCTCGACACCCTCACGCCGCGCGAAGCCAAAGTGCTGCGCATGCGCTTCGGTATCGAGATGTCGACCGATCACACCCTCGAGGAGGTCGGCAAGCAGTTCGACGTCACGCGCGAGCGCATACGTCAGATCGAGGCCAAGGCGCTGCGCAAGCTGCGCCACCCGTCGCGGTCCGAGCGGTTGAAGAGCTTCCTCGATCAAGAGGGATAAACCGAAAAGGGCCGTGCAGGCGGCCCTTCTCTTCTCCCATCCGGTGGGCCGGTAGCTCAGCCGGTCAGAGCAGGGGACTCATAATCCCTTGGTCGTTGGTTCGAATCCAACCCGGCCCACCATGTTTTGAGAAGAATATAGCGGTAGCGTACGCTAACGTATCTAAGAATAGTCCCCGAAGTAGTCCCCGTAGCCAGTCCCGCACCCCTGAAAACCGGCCCGCGAGGCGCGCTCGAGCCGGGGCAAATATTTTTCTGAGTGGGGGGGGGTAGGCACCTACAGAACCTACAGAAGCCCCTTCTGTAGGTAAAAAAGCAGCTTTCCTGCCTGGCCGCTCCCGGAAAAGGGACGTTAGGGGCTGTGACTCCTCCCCGACCGGTGGAGCGCACACGGGCGCAGTCCCTCCCACAATCGCGTACGTTGCAAGGGGCGTAACTAACAAGGTTGCTGGCATCCCCGGATGACGCGGCTTGCCCGATGCGCTCAAAATGCCGGCAGGCGTGGCATACGGCGCATCAGGGGAGGCTTCCCTATGGCATCTGCACAGCTCGGCACCAGCTTGTGGAAAGCGTTGCGCGGCGCGCTTCAGATTACGGGCTACGGCGTTTTCGTGCTCGGCGTGCTTAGCGGGCTCGGGGCGTTCGCGTGGCAGTGCTACGTCTGGCTCAGGATCGCCTACTGGCCGTCCATGAGCGCGCTAACGTTGCTCGAGTGGCTTGGTCTTGCATGGGCAAAAGCACCGCAAGATTGGCTTGGGCTGCACGCGCTCATGGGGTTTGTCCCGCTGGGTTTCGCGCTGCCGATCGCTGGACTATTGGGAATGATGGCTCTCGCACTGTTGGCGCTAGATGAAGAGCAACGACCGTAACTAACAGGTAGGCGCCAGCCTGAGGGGACGCAACGGTTAAGGGAGATCCAAGTGGTGCTGATCGGGCTCGTGGGGGAGGGTTCGCTAAGGGAATTGACGCGCTGCAACCGTTTGAGTGAAGCCACGCAAAACGCCGCTTGAATGGTGCGTCGCGCCGGCCATACGCTTCCCCGTCATGCCCCGGCCGAAAAAGAGTATTGGCTCTGGAGTACACAAGACGAGCACGGCAAGCGCCGGAAGACCCGCTACCGCATGACCGAGGAAACCGCTTTGGAGCGCTACGGGCCATCAGCAAAGCGCCTCGAGTGGTCAATGGAGAAGTACGCGGCGGTCGGGAACACCTCCGACTTTCTAAAGCGGTCCTCTTCCTAGCGACAGAGAATCTGCCTAGCGATTTCCGCGCCTTCGACCGACCGACAAGTATCATCTATCGCGACGCCCCTTTGCTTCTAGCTAAGTTAGGTTTCATTTCCAGAAGTTTCTCCGCCACCTGATAGGGGTCATCAATATCCGTCCTTCCGTCCGCTTTTAGAGCCGCCATTGCAAAGTGCTCGAGCTTACCGCCTGCCTTCTCCGATCTCGCCAAATCCCAGCGTTCCTCCAGCCAGGTTCTGTTGGCGTCGAGTACGCGTTGCTTGGTCGAAGACTGCTCCCGCCGCGGAACGC
>DASRKB010000102.1:0-81761 GCA_035649175.1 Burkholderiales bacterium
GACCGTGGGCATGTTTTCGAGGTTCCAGAAACAAACCGGGCGGCCACGTCTACACCTCCGTAGCCGCCCAGGGGCTAAAAAAGAGGCCGGATTATAAAGAGGAAAACGGGGTCAGCGCAAGGAATCCGAAGGCTCGGCAACGAAGCCGAATCGCGCCGCAACACCGGCGCGGTCGATGGGAACCAACTCGTCGGCCTGATCAGCGTAGCGCTGGAGGTCCCGGTCGTCCAGAAGGCCGATGCCGCGCTCACCCAGGATCAGTACCGAGCCCTCATCGTCGAGATAGGTCTCAAGGGCGGAAATTTCACTGCCACACTGGTCGAGCAGGCGCCCATTGCCCTCGTAATGAAAGACGAAGGGGGTGTACGCGAGCGTCACGAAAACGCGCTGCGGGCCGTTCTGGAAGTACCAGCAGCCGCGCGCGTCCGACGCATAGTTGCGTCCGATGAAGGCCCGCAGCGCCGCCTTGGCGACCGTCTGCCCCTTGATGCGCCAGTTGCCGCGACGGTCGAGCGAAAGCCAGCCGTAGACCGCCGGGACGTTCGGCCACTTCGCCATGCCGCGTGCGACGGCGTCGTCCATGAAGCTAGAATCTTCCGCAGGAGGAGCGATGAGCGCAATCGAGCTGTATCTCTCGCGGCCTTGGCTCGCCCACTACCAGAACGGCGTCCCGGCCTCGGTCGAGGTTCCGGCGAAAACGGTACCGCAGGCGTTCGACGAGGCGACCGAGCGATCGCCCGGGCGCGCCGCGGTTATCTTCTACGGCCGGTCGATCACCTACCGCGAGCTGCGGGAGGCCACGGACCGGCTCGCCCGCGGGCTGGCGGGCCTCGGGGTGCGCAAGGGCGACCGCGTCGCGCTTTACCTGGTCAACAGCCCGCAGTTCATCATCGCCTATTTCGCAGCGCTGAAATGCGGCGCGACGGTCACGCCGATCAGCCCGGTCTATACGAGTCACGAGGTCCGCTTCCAGCTCGAGGACAGCGGCGCGCGTGTCGTCATCTGTCAGGACATCCTTCATGAGAAGGTCGCCAAGTCGGGAGCCCGGCTCGATGCGGTCGTCGTGACCAATGTGGGCGAGTACCTGCCCGCGCTGAAGCGCATGTTCTCGAAGAAAGCGGAGGTGCGCGGCACCGTGCACTGGCTCCAGGATCTGCTGAAGGCGAACCCGGCAGAGCCGCCGGAGGTCGCCATCGATCCCCGCACCGACCTCGCCGCGCTCCCCTACACGGGCGGCACGACCGGCAACCCTAAGGGCGTGATGCTCACGCACTACAACCTCGTGGCCGCGCAGGCCATGGGGCAGGCCACCTTCTCGGTGTTCGAGCCCGGCAAGGAAGTCATACTCGCGTTCCTGCCCTTCTTCCATATCTACGGCCAGGTCGTGATCATGCTGAACGGCCTGTGCCAGGGGAACCTGCTCGTGCTCTTCACGAGCCCGGACACCGAGGCAATCCTCGAGGCAATGGAACGCTACCGCGCCACGGTGTTCTACGGCGTCCCCACGCTCTACGAATACCTCAAGGACCACAAGGACACCAACAAGACCGACTGGAAGCGGCTGAAGGTGATCCTCTCGGGCGCCGACACACTGCACGAGTCGACGATGCGGGGCTGGTCGCGTCGCACCGGCTCGAACATCATCGAGGGATACGGGCTTTCGGAAACGTGCGCCACCAGCCACGTCAATCCTCTGCACCGACCCAAGAGCGGCTCCTTCGGAT
The DNA here is from genome assembly GCA_035649175.1 of Burkholderiales bacterium. Taxonomy (GTDB): domain Bacteria; phylum Pseudomonadota; class Gammaproteobacteria; order Burkholderiales; family SG8-39; genus SCGC-AG-212-J23. Next base: position 1,725 of record DASRKB010000102.1, read on the forward strand.
GCCCCATCCCGGGCATGCAGGCGGCGGTCCTCGATCCGCAGTCGCTGGAGTTCGTGGCACCCGGTGAAACCGGCGAGCTCGTGCTCGCCGGCCCGAACATCATGCAGGGATACTGGAACCGGCCGGACGAGACCACGCGTGCCTTCGTCGAGCGCGCGGGCATCCGCTGGATGCGCACAGGCGATATCGTGCGTATGGACGAGGAGGGCTACTTCCACTTCTACGATCGCTCGAAGGACCTGATCAAGTACAAGGGGTACTCGATCTTCGCCAAGGACGTCGAGGACATCCTCTACAGCCACCCGAAGGTGAAGGCAGCCGGCGTGATCGGCGTGCCAGATCCCGCGGTCGGCCAGCGCATCAAGGCGATCGTCGTGCTGCAGAGCGACGCGCGCGGTCAACTCAGCGAGGACGACATCAAGGCCTATTGCCGCCAAAGCCTCGCCGAGTACAAGGTGCCGCACGTGGTGGAGTTCCGCGGCGAGCTGCCGAAGACCGACGTGGGCAAGGTCTCGCGCCGCGAGCTGCGCGAGGAAGCGGGCTGATCAACCCGCGAGCGCCTCGAGTCGCCAAGTGACTGCGCCATTCTTCTCCGCCGAGCATCTCACCAAGCGCTTCGGCGGGCTCACCGCCGTGAACGATGTCAGCTTCTCCCTCGGGCGCGACGAGATCGTCGGCCTGATCGGGCCAAATGGCGCCGGTAAGACGACGCTGCTACGCCTCATCACCAAGATCCTGCGGTCCGATGAAGGGCGCATCCTCCTCAACGGCGAGGATCTCACGGCGCTGCGTCCGTGGGAGGTAGTGGAGCGCGGCATCGCGGGCACGTTCCAGAACATGCGTCCTTTCCGCCATCTTCCCATCGTCGCGAACGTCATGGTCCCGCTGGTCGCGCCGCGCGGGCGCCGCGGCGGCGAATGGGTGAAGCGCATCGAGGCGAAGGCGATGGACGCGCTCGAGTTCGTGGGCATCTCGGACATGGCGCTCGAGCCGGCGTCCGCGCTCTCGCAGGGGGATCTCAAGCGCCTCGAGGTCGCGCGCGCGATCGCCACCGAGCCCGAGCTGCTGCTGCTCGATGAGCCGCTGGGCGGGCTCAATCCCGCGGAATCGGAGCTGCTCGCGAAGTCGATCCGCCGCCTGCACAAGGGCGGACGATTCGGCCGGCTGCACTCGGAGGGGCCCGCCGTGCTCATGATCGAGCACAAGCTGAAGGAGCTCATGTCGATCGTCGACCGCGTGATCGTCGTGGACTACGGCCAGATCATCGCCGACGGCACGCCGGCGGAGGTCGTCCGCAATCCGAAAGTCATCGAGGCATATCTGGGGACCGAGCATGCCGCTGCTTGAAGTGAGGGATCTGAGCGTGCGCTACGACAAGGCGCAGATCCTGAGCGGCGTGTCCCTCGAGGTGGACGACGGCGAGTTCGTCGGCCTCGTCGGCCCGAACGGCGCCGGCAAGTCAACGTTGCTGCGCGCCATCTCCGGCATCGTGCAGTTCGAGGCGCGCGCGAAACGCGGCACGGCGGGCGACATCGTGCTCGAGGGCGAGGTTCGCTTCGCCGGCGAGCGCATCGACATGCTGCCCGCGCATGAGATCCGCATGCGCGGTCTCGTGCACTGCCCCGAGCGGCGCCGGCCGTTCCGCGAGCTCACGGCCCTGGAGAACCTGCTCGCCGGCGCGTTTCTCTCCAGGAGCTCCGCAGAAACCCAGCGGCGGCTCGAGCACTGCTTCGCCCTCTTTCCTAGGCTTGCGGAGCGCAAAGAGCAGATCGCGGGCACGCTTTCCGGGGGCGAGCAACAGATGCTCGCCACCGCGCGCGCGCTGATGTTCGACGCGAAGCTGCTCGCGATCGACGAGCCCTCGCTCGGGCTCGCGCCGAAGATCCGCGAGGAACTCTTCGCCGCGATCGCGCGCATCCACGCCGAAGGCGTGCCGGTGCTGCTGATCGAGCAGGAGGTCGGGCAAGTGTTCCGCATGGCCGACCGCAATTACGTGCTTTCCCAGGGCCGCATCATTGCCGCCGGGAGCGGAGACTCACTGATGGCCGACGAGACGCTCCGCGCGGGCTACCTGGGCCTTTAGGGTCGCGCTGCACAATCTGCAGGCCTTGCGCCAGGCGCCGTTTCGCTGCTTGCAGCGCGGGCAATGCGTCTCGACCTTGTCTCGCACCCAGGGAGCGAGCCCGCGCGGCATGAACAGCAGTACGAGCAGCACGATGACCGCGAAGATGAGCAGGCGCAGCTCGCCGAAGGCCTTGAAGGTGCCCAGCCACTCGGTGAACGGATACAGCAGGAATACCGCCGCAACCGGGCCATAGATAGTCGCCACCCCCCCAAAAATTCCCCAGATCACCACCTGGAACGAGAGCGCGACCTCAAGGGTCGACGGACCCGCGACGCGGATGTAATGCGCGAAAAGCGCTCCGGCCAGGCCCGCAGCCGCTCCGGAGATGGCGAATACGATGAGCTTGTAGCGCGGCGTGTTGATTCCCGAGGCGCGCGCCGCCACCTCGTCGTCGCGTATGGCGTGCAGCACGATGCCAAACTTCGAGTCCGCCAGAAGCCAAAGGCCGAACACTACGGCCAGCATGAGGGTCGCGACGACATAGTAGTTTTGGATCGGGGTGAGAAGCAGGCGCCGCAGACCTGAGATGCCGAGTTCACCGCCCGAGAACCCGGGGAAGGCGAAAAGCAGACCGAGCACGATGAGGGGGAACGCGAGCGTGGCGAGTGAAAGATACGAGCCGCGCAGCCTCAGGCAGAGGTACCCCACCAGCCAGCCCACGAGCGTGGCCATCGCGGCCCCGGCCCATACCGTGAGCCAGGGCGACAGCCCAAGCTGCTGCGAGAGCAGGCCCGAGGTATAAGCTCCCGCGCCGAAGAAGAGCGCATGCCCGAAGTTCACTTGGCCTGTGTAGCCGGCCAACATGTCCCAGCTCGCGGCGAAGATGGCGAAGATACACGTCATGGTGAGGATGCGGAGCGCATACGCGTCGTCATAGACGAGCGGCAGGCCGAGCACCGCGATCACCCACAGGAGCACGAGCGTGCGCGAAGGCAATACCAGGATCTCGTTCCGGAGCTCGGCCCATGCTCGGCGGAGCAGATACATCAGCGTTCCTCCTCGAAGGCCACTCCGAATAGGCCCTCGGGACGCACGAGCAGCACGGCGACCATGATGGCAAGCGCCACCGCGCCTTTCAGGTACGCGCCGGCAGGCACGGCGAAGACGGTGATGGCCTCAACGTACCCGATGACCAGCGCGCCGATCAGGCTCCCTTTCATGCTTCCCAGCCCTCCCAGCACGACGATGGCTAGCATGGTGACAAGAGGCGCGAGCCACATGAACGGATCTACCACGAACACGGGCGCGACCACCACCCCCGCGATGGCCGCGAGGGCAACCGAGATGGCCACGGTGGCCATCGCCACCCGGTGCACATCCATCCCCATGAGGTTGGCCACCTCCAGGTCATTCGCCGTGGCTCGGATCGCGAGCCCCAGACGGGTGCGGTAAAGCACCAGCCACACCGCCGCCAGCATTGCGGCCGCCACGACGAGTATGAGAAGACGCTGGTAAGGAATGCTTACGCCCAACACGCGCACGACGCCCTCGAGCGTCGACGGAATGCCCAGGTAGTGGCCACCGAAGAAGACCAGCATCAGCTCCTGGAAGATCAGGCCGAGCGCTATCGTGGCGATGAGAACCGCCGCCTCATGCTCGCGCACGGGCTCGATGACCAGCCGATAGCACAGCACCGAAAGAGCCGTCACCGCGAGAACCGAAAGCACCGCCGATGCCGCGAACCCCAGGCCCGTACGTGTGAGCAGCGCATAGAAGCAGTACGCCGCGAGCATGTAAAAGGCGGTGTGCGCGATATTGACGATGCGTGCAACGCCAAAGATGAGGGAAAACCCGATCGCGAGCAGCGCATAGACGCCGCTGTTGACCAGCCCGGTGATCAGGATGTCCTGCAGCATAAAAAAGCCCGCTTGCGCGGGCCTTTTCCGAACCTGCCCTCTAGGGGAGCTTGAAGGCCTGCATGCCCTTTACCTGCGGCGGCCAGAACGCGACCTTCTTCCCGTTCTGCCACTGGACGGCGATGCCGGTCGACTTTCCGATGCCCCACACCGGATCGTGTCCCTTGGTGAACTCGATGACACCGCCCGCGCCCACGAAGCTCATCTTCTCCATGACAGGGATGAGCTTGTCTGGATCGGTGGTGCCGGCCTTCTCAATCGCTTCCTTTAGGAGCTGGATGGCGTCGTGAGTGCCGGCGGTGTAGATCGGCGGGCGGCCGAAGCGCGCCCTGAAGCCCTGCACAAAGGGGATCGTCTTGGGCGTCATCTCCACCTCGGCGTAGGTATCGAGCGTGGCTACGTAGTTAGCCTTGCCGGCGGCAGCCTGCCAGAACTCTTCCTTCTGCGCCTCGACGTTGATGCCGAAGGCGACCGCCTTCATGTTGCGCTCGCCCATCTGCCGGCCTACCGTGATGCCTACCGGGCCGGAGAGCAGCGTGAAGATGATGTCCGCGCCGGCCCGGTCGATCGCCGCGAGCTCCGCGGTCACATCCGTGGCGAGAGCCGAAGGCTGCCAAGTGCCCACGACCTCCATCTGCATCTTCTGGAAGACAGGCGGCATCGCCTTGATGATCGGTTCGTTCCAGATCGCCTTCTCCGCGAGAATGGCGATCCTCGGGCTTGGCTTGTTCAGCTCCTTGCGGATCTGCCCAGCAACCGAGCCGAGCACGCCTACCAGCGTCCTGCCTAGGTCGGTGCTGTTCACCGGCGTAATGCGGAACCAGTACTTGAAGCGATCGTAATTCTGCTCCACGCGCTGGGCGAGCTGTGGATGCGCAGAGCCGGCCCCGAGGAAGATCTTCTTGTAGTCCGCCGCAACCTCCTGCATCGCGAGCACTGCCTCGGAGCGGAAACCGCCGACAAGGAAGTCCACCTTGTTGCGGGTAATGACCCGCTCGATCGCGTTGGTCGCATCCGTGATCGACTGATGCTCATTGGTGTCGGCGCGCACCAGCTCGATCTGCATCTTCTTGCCGCCGACATCGATCCCGCCGGCCTTGTTGATTGCGTCGCGCGCCATCTCCGCGCCGAACCAGTGATATTCCCCCTGCGGCTGCGACATCGGTCCGAGCACGCCGATCTTGATCGTTCCCTGCGCGCCCGCGAGCGGCGCGGCAAGTGCCAATGCGCAGGCGAGCAATGTACGAAGCATTAAACCCCTCCTCTTTGGAATACTATCGCGTCGATGTTGCCAGCAAACCCGATCCACCTCAACCACAAGGTGCACGTGCTCACCCGGAAGGAGGAGCTCGATGGCATCCGCGTCGGCGGGAAGGTGGTGGTGGTGCTCGACATCCTGTTCGCCACGACCACGATGGTGACCGCGCTCGCGCACGGCGCGCGCGAGATCCTGCCGGTGCTGGACGAGGCGGCGGCGCGCGCCCAAGCGAGTCAGTTTCCCGACAGCAATCCCTGCGTCCTCGCCGGAGAGCTCTATGCCGAGGTGCTGCCGGGGTTCGCGCACCCCGCCCCCCTCTCGCTGCTCGAGCACGGGGTGGACGGGAAAACGGTGGTGTATTCCACGACCAACGGCACGGTCGCGATGACGCAGGCCGCCGGGGCGGCTCGCGTGTACTGCGGCGCGCTGCTGAATGCCCGGGCGCTTGCCGCCCACATCGTCCGTCATCATCCCAGCGAAACGGTGCTCGTCGTCTGCTCCGGGTCGGGAAACAACTTCAATTTGGAGGACTTCTACGGCGCCGGCTACTTCGTCGAGTGTTTCGCCGCCGAGCTCGGCGAGGCGGCGGATTTCTCGGACGCCGCAAAGGCGGCCCTGCTGCTGCAGCGCCACGCAAAGGCGCCTGAGGCGCTGCTCGAATGCCGCGTCGGGCGGATGATGGTAGCGAAAGGGTTGCGGCGCGAAGTCGAGTTCGCTTGCCGCAACGACGCGTTCCCAGTCATTCCCGCCCTGGAGGAAGGCCGGTTGCGGCTGGTGGCCTGAGCGCGCGCTAGGCCCGCTCCAGCTCCGCGCTTACGGCGAGGTGGTCGGACAGCATGGACCAGGGCTTGCCCCGGTGCACCGTGGAGGCGGCGACCTTGAAGCCGCGCACGTAGATGCGGTCGAGCCGCAGGATCGGCATCACGCTCGGATAGGTCCGCGCCGCCCGGCCGAAGCGCGCCACGGAAACCTCGGTCATGCCGAGACGCCGCTCGAGGATCGACGATGCGCGGTGCCGCCAGTCGTTGAAGTCGCCGGCGACGATGATCGGCAAATTTCTCGAAGCCAGCTCTTCCAGGCGGCCGGAGATGGCCTCGAGCTGCCGGTTGCGGCCGCGCTCGTGCAGCGAGAGGTGCACGCAAACGAGATGCAGATTGCGCCGCCATCCGGGGACCGCCACCACGCAGTGCAGCAGTCCCCGGCGCTCGAATCGATGATCCGAGACATCCTCGTTCTCCGAGTGCACGAAGGGGAAGCTCGACAGGATCGCGTTGCCGTGGTGCCCATGGTCGTACACGGCGTTGCGGGCATATACATGCTTCCATCGCTCGCCGGCGAGGAACTCGTGCTGCGGCTGCGGTGGGCAGGCGGCATAGCGCAGCGCGAAGCGCTGGTTGAGCCCCTGCACCTCCTGGAGGAAGACGAGATGGGGATCGAGGGCGCCGAGGCCTTCGCGCAGCTCGTGGATCACCATGCGGCGATTGAACTGCGACAACCCCTTGTGCATGTTGAGCGTGACGACGCGCAGCCGCCGGGTTCCCGCCATCGATTTAACTTATCACAGCGCGTTCACCGAGCATGACGATGGCGTCCCGATTGGACCACGAGAAGCAGCGCTGCGCGGCTTCCCGCCACGGCAGCCAGGCGAATGCCAGATGCTCGGAGGGCGCTATGCGCACCGGAGCGCGCGCCGGCAACGCCAGAGTAAAGAGATGCTCGACATTGTGGAGAACGCCTGGCGGAAAGCGGTGGCGCCATGCAGCGTAAATCTCGAAGCGGCTGGCGACCGGACGGCGCTCGAGCCGGCCCTGCGCGGCACGGATGCCAGTCTCCTCGAGCACCTCGCGCTCGGCGGCATGCTCGAGCGGCTCGTCGGGCCAATCGAGCGAACCCGTGACCGACTGCCAGTAGCCTGGGTGCGATGCGCGCTCAAGAAGCAGCACCTCCAGCGCTTCGGTATGCACGACAACCAGGACCGATACCGGATACTTCACAGCGGCGGCAGGTCGAGCTCGCCGCCGGGATCGACGAACACCGCCACGAACGACTCGCCGTTCTCCATCCAGAACTGCGCCACGGAGCGAAGCACGTCGATCAGGATGCCGAGCTCGTCCCCCTTGCGGAAGTTCTTCAGGATCAGGCGGTGAGGCGGCGTGCGCCACGAGAGATCGCTCAGGCAGTCCTCAAGCGCATCCCAGTTGCCGCCGAACCAGCCGGGGAACTGCAAGGCGCGGGCGATGGCCTCCACGGGCTTCGCGCCGAGGTCGATCTGCACGCCTTCGGGCGCATGATCGGTGCGATAAACCCCCGAGACGGTCATCTGCGGATTCGCCTGAAGGACCGATAGTGGTCCTCGGTATAGTAGTACTCGCCGTCACGCCCGGCGACGATGCGCCGCGCGCCCCGGTCTCGGGCTCCGGGCGTCTTCACCGTGTATTCCCGATAGTAGCCACGCACTCGCTTCGGCAGCAGGCCTTCCCGGTTGTAGAACACTCGGCCATCCTGCTTGTAGGGGAAAGGCCCACCGGCCTCGATGCTCGCCAGCGTCTCCAGCGCTTCAGGTGGGAGGTCGGCGAATCCCCATGCCGCGACACAAGCAAAGGCGAGAAGCGCGGCGAGCGCGCGCCCAAGCGCTTTGCGCGCGACCATTACGGCGCCCTGGGCGTCTCCCGCAGGCGCAGGCCCAGCTCGCGCAGCTGCCTCTCGTCGGCCGGACTCGGCGCCCGTACTAGCAGGTCCTGCGCACGCTGGGTTTTCGGGAAGGCGATCACGTCGCGAATGGACTCCGCGCCGGCCATCATCGCCGCGAGCCGGTCGAGGCCGAAAGCGATGCCGCCGTGCGGCGGCGCGCCGAACCGGAGGTTGTCGAGGAGGAACCCGAACTTGGCCTGCGCCTCGTCCTCGGAGATCCCAAGTGCCTTGAACACCTTTGCCTGTACCTCGGCGCGGTGGATGCGCACCGAGCCGCCGCCGAGCTCCCATCCGTTGAGCACCATGTCGTAGCCCTTGGAGAGCGCACGCCCCGGGTCAGATGCGAGCAGGTCTTCGTGGCCATCCTTCGGCGAGGTAAAGGGATGGTGCATCGCCATCCAGCGCTTCTCCTCCTCGTCCCACTCGAACATCGGGAAGTCGAGCACCCAGAGCGGCTGCCAGCCCTTGCGCACCAGGCTCTTGTCATGGCCGATGCGCACGCGCAACGCGCCGAGGGCATCGTTGACCACCTTCGCCCTGTCGGCGCCGAAGAAGATCAGGTCCCCCGGCTTCGCAGCCGTCCTCTTCAGGACTTCATCGAGCGTTTCCCGGGAAAGAAACTTCACGATCGGGGACTGCAGGCCGTCGGGGTTGACCTTGATGTAGGCGAGGCCCTTGGCGCCGTAGTTGGCGACGAAGCCGCCATAGTCATCGATCTCCTTTCGGGTAAGCTCGGCGCTCGCCTTCAGCGCGGCGACCCTGCCGTCGGGCATCTCGGCCGCCTGGCGGAACACCTTGAAGTCGGTGGACTTCATGAGCTCGGTAAGCTCGGTGAGCTCCAGCGCGATCCGAAGGTCCGGCTTGTCGGTGCCGTAGCGCGCCATCGCCTCCGCGTAGGACAGGCGGGGAAAAGGATCGGGGAGCTCCTCGCCAAGGACATTGCGGAAAACAGTTCGAATCAGGCCTTCCATCAGGTCTTGGATCTCGCGCTCGCCCAAGAACGAGGTCTCGACGTCGATCTGGGTGAACTCCGGCTGCCGGTCAGCCCGCAGGTCCTCGTCGCGGAAGCACTTCACGATCTGGTAGTAGCGGTCGAAGCCCGCCACCATCAGGAGCTGCTTGAAGAGCTGGGGTGATTGCGGCAGGGCGAAAAACTCGCCGGGGTGCACCCGGCTCGGCACCAGGTAGTCGCGCGCGCCTTCCGGCGTGGAGCGGGTCAGCATCGGCGTCTCGATATCGATGAACCCGTGCTCGTCGAGATACTGACGCACCGCCATGGCGATCCGGTAGCGCAGCCGCAGGTTCTTCTGCATCGGGGCGCGGCGCAGGTCGATCACGCGATGCTCCAGGCGCGTGTTCTCGTTGAGGTTCTCCTCGTCGAGCTGGAAGGGCGGCGGCGCCGAGGGATTGAGGACTTGTACCTCCTGCGCGAGCACCTCCACTTCCCCGGACGCAAGCTCCGCGTTGACCGTGCCTTCCGGGCGCCGGCGCACTTTGCCCGTCACGCGCAAGACGAACTCGGCGCGCACGCGCTCGGCGGCCTGGAATGCCTGCGCGTGGTCCGGGTCGCAGACCACCTGCGCGAGCCCCTCGCGATCGCGCAAGTCGATGAAGATCACCCCACCGTGGTCGCGGCGCCGGTGCGCCCACCCGGCCAGCGTCACGACGCGGCCGACGAGCGCCGCGCTGAGCTCCCCGCAATAGTGGGTGCGCATCTAGCGGGTGTCGGGCGGCGGGGCGACGCCCATGGAAATGATGTACTTCAGCGCCTGGTCGACGGTCATGTCGAGCTCGATGACTTCCTTGCGCGGCACGATGGCGAAGTAGCCGCTGGTCGGGTTGGGGGTAGTGGGCACGTATACGGATACGCAGTCGGGCGGCACGTGCTCGGCGACCCGTCCGCCCGGCGCGCCGGTCAGGAAGGCGATCGTCCAGACGCCCTCGCGCGGCCACTGTACGAGCAGCGCCTTGCGAAACGCCTGTCCGCTCGAGGAGAACAGCGTGTCCGAGATCTGCTTGACGCTGGAATAGATCGAGTTGACCACCGGAATGCGGTGGAGGATGTCGTGCCAGACCTCCACCAGACGAGCGCCGAAGAAGTTCGTGGCAAATATCCCGGTCACGAGAACCACGACGACGGTGAGCAGCGCGCCCAGGCCGGGGATATGAACGCCGAGCAAGCTCTCGGTTCGGAGCGTGATCGGCAGCAGCAGCAGCGACTGATCCAGCAGGTCGAAGATGACCTTGAGCACCCAGATCGTGATGACCAGGGGTATCCAGATCAGCAGACCGGTAATGAAGTATTTTTTCAAGGTCTAGAAAGCAAAAGGCCCGGCATTCGCCGGGCCGGCCGCGCCGGTCGCCCGTTCAGTCTGCCGCCGCAGCGCTCTTCGGTTTCGCCTCGGGCTTGGCCTCGGTCTTGGTCTCGCCCTTCGCTTCGGTTTTTGCTTCGCCCTTCTTCTCGGCCGGCTTGCTGCCCTTGAAGTCGGTCGCATACCAGCCGCTGCCCTTCAACTGAAACCCCGCCGCGCTCAGGAGCTTCTGGAGCGCCGGCTTTCCACAAGCCGGGCACTCGGCAATGGCGGGGTCCGAGACCTTCTGCAGGAACTCGTCCTGATGGCCGCAGGCGGAGCACCGGTATTCGTAAATCGGCATGGTCGTTTCGCGCGGCGGATTATATCCCTGATTCAGAAAGGAATGTCGTCTTCCATGTCGTCGAACTTGCCGGCCGGCTTCTTCGCTGCGGCCTTCGGCTCCGCGGTGCGCGACTCCCCGGCCGCTTCGCGAGGCTCCCCGCTACCTTCCCGGCGGCCGAGCATCTGCATCACGTCGCCGCGGATCTCGGTGGAGTAGCGGTCCTGCCCCTCCTTGTCCTGCCACTTTCGCGTGCGAAGGCTGCCTTCGACATACACCTGCGAGCCTTTCTTCAGATACTCGCCGGCGACGGTGGCGAGACGGCCGAAGAATGCGATGCGGTGCCACTCGGTAGCCTCCTTCATCTCGCCCGACTGCTTGTCCTTCCAGCGGTCGGTAGTCGCGACGCGGATGTTGGTTACCGCCTCGCCGCTCGGCAGATACCGCGTCTCGGGGTCGGCGCCAAGGTTGCCCACGATGATCACTTTGTTCACAGAAGCCATGTCATATCTCCCCAGTCACCAGTTTGCGCACCCTTCCCTCGTCCCATTCGCCGGGCACGACCTTGAGCCGCGCGATGCGCTCCTGGGAGAGCACCTCTGCCTCCCGTACGCCCTGCACGCCGGACAGCGCTTCACGCAACCCATCGAGATTCACTCCCGATGCGATGGTAAACGTCAGGCTCGACAAGTCGTTGACCGGCGAGCGCAGCGGTCGCATACCGGTAACCACCAGAAGCCAAAAACCCGATAGTAAGGCACACGCCATGAATACCTGGGCAGTCCCGAGGTGCTTTGCTACCCATCCCCCCAGCATCCCGCCGATGAACAGGCCGAGGGTCTGTGTGGTGTTGTACACGCCGATCGCCGCGCCCCGCACCTGCGCTGGAGCAAGCCGCGAGACAAGCGAGGGCAGCAGCGCCTCCAGGATGTTAAAGGCGGCGAAGAATGCCGCCAGCAGAACCGCAAATCCGACAAGGCCGCCCGGCCCGAGCGCGAGCGCGGCTTGCACGCAAAGCAGCAGAGCCACCGATCCGAGCATCACCGGCTTGGGACGGTTGCGCCGGTCCGCGTAGAGGATCGGCGGCACCATAAGGGCGAATGAGACGAGCACCACCGGCAGGTACAGCATCCAGTGGTCGGCGAGGCCCAGTCCCGCCGCGACAAGCAACGGCGGCACGACCACGAACATCGCCATCTGCACGAGATGCAGCACGAAGATGCCCAGGTTGAGGCGCGCGAGCTCCGCGTTGAAGAGGATGCTGCCGGCGCCCGCGGCGGGCTCAGGCGGACGCGGCGGCGCGTCGGGCACGAGCGCCCTGACCACCGCGATGGCGCCGAGCGAAAGCCCGCCGGTCAGCGCGAACAATCCTCCCATGCCGATCCAGCGATAGAGCGCCGGCGCGGCGACCAGCGAAAGCGCGAACGTGAGGCCGATCGTGGCACCGATCATCGCCATTACCTTGGTGCGGTGCTGGTCGCGCGTCAGGTCGGCGGCGAGCGCTACCACGACCGAGGAGATCGCCCCGGCGCCCTGCAGCGCGCGGCCCGCGATCGCCATCCAGATGTCGCTCGCCACGGCGGCGAGGAAGCTGCCGGCGGCAAAGACCACCAGACCGACGTAGATCACGCGCTTGCGCCCCCAGCGGTCGGACGCCGCGCCGAACGGGATCTGCAGGATGGCCTGCGACAAGCCGTAAGCGCCGAGCGCGATGCCCACGAGCGTTAGGTCCTCGCCGCCCGCGAGCTGCGGTGCGTGCACGGCGAACACAGGCAGGATGAGAAACAGCCCGAGCATGCGCAGGCCGAAGACGCCCGCGAGGCTGATGCCTGCGCGCAGCTCGGTCGGATTCATGGGGCGAGAGAACGTGGAGACGTGATCGCGAAGCGCGCTATAGTAGCAAGTTTGTCTTCTCGGGTCGGTCGATGGACAGCATCCGCATTCGCGGTGCGCGGACACACAATCTGAAGAACCTGAGCGTTGAGCTCCCGCGCGATCGGCTCGTCGTAATCACCGGCCTTTCCGGGTCAGGCAAGAGCTCGCTCGCGTTCGACACGCTCTACGCCGAAGGTCAGCGCCGCTACGTCGAGTCGCTGTCCACGTATGCGCGACAGTTCCTCCAGCTCATGGACAAGCCCGAAGTCGACCTGATCGAAGGCCTCTCGCCTGCCATTGCCATCGAGCAGAAGGCCGCGAGCCACAATCCGCGCTCGACGGTCGGGACGGTGACGGAGATCCACGACTACCTGCGCCTCCTCTATGCGCGCGTCGGGACGCCATACTGTCCCGAGCACAAGCTTGCGCTCGAAGCGCACACGGTTAGCCAGATGGTCGACCAGGTGAGCGCGCTGCCCGAGGACACGCGGCTTGTGATCCTCGCGCCGATCGTCGCTGCGCGCAGGGGCGAGCAGGCGGATCTCCTGGAAGAGCTGCGCGCGCAGGGCTTCACGCGGGTTCGCATCGACGGACGCGTTCACGAGCTCGACGCCGCCCCGCGCCTGGCGAAGAACCTGAAGCACTCCGTGGATGTGGTGATCGACCGCTTGCGCGCCCGAGCCGAGACGCGACAACGCATCGCCGAGTCGCTCGAGACCGCTCTGCGCCACGCCGACGGCAAGGCCGTCGTGCTCGAGGCGGACTCGGGGAGGGAGCACCTCTTCTCGGCGAAGTTCTCCTGCCCGGCGTGCGACTATGCCCTCCCCGAGCTCGAGCCGCGGCTTTTCTCGTTCAACAACCCGATGGGCGCGTGCCCGCGCTGCGACGGCCTGGGGTCGGTCGAGTTCTTCGACCCGAAGCGCATCGTTGCGCACCCCAACCTGTCCCTGGCCGCCGGCGCCGTCCGGGGCTGGGACCGGCGCAACCAGTTTTACTACGCCATGCTTTGCTCCCTTGCGCGGCACTACGGCTTCGACGTCGAGCAGCCGTGGGAGATGCTCGACGATCGCGTCCAGCGCATCGTCCTCGAGGGCTCGGGCAAAGAGAAGGTCGCCTTCCACTACCTCTCCGAGCGCGGCCGGGCGACGGTGAAGGAACATCCCTTCGAAGGCGTGGTACCCAACCTCGAGCGGCGCTACCGCGAGACGGATTCCCTCGCCGTGCGCGAGGAGCTCGCCAAGTACATCAACACGCGAGCCTGCCCGGACTGCGGCGGCGCGCGCCTGCGCCGCGAGGCGCGCAACGTCTTCGTCGCGGGTAGAACACTCTTCGAGGTGTCCGCCTTGCCGCTGCGCACGACCCTGGAATTCTTCGGCGAGCTCAAGCTCGAGGGCGCGAAGGGAGCGGTGGCGGAGCGCATCGTACGGGAGATCGCGAACCGCTTGCAGTTCCTGGTCGACGTCGGCCTGGAGTACCTCGCGCTCGAGCGCTCCGCGGAATCGCTGTCCGGGGGGGAGTCGCAGCGCATCCGGCTTGCGAGCCAGATCGGCTCCGGGCTCACCGGCGTCATGTACGTCCTGGACGAGCCTTCCATCGGCCTGCACCCGCGCGACAACGCGCGGCTCATCGACACGCTGAAACGCCTGCGCGATCTCGGCAACTCGGTGATCGTCGTGGAGCACGACGAGGAGGCGATTCGCGCCGCCGACTACGTGCTCGACATGGGCCCGGGCGCCGGCGAAGCCGGCGGCCGCATCGTGGCGCAAGGTGCGCCGCAGGACATCGTCGCCAACCCCGCCTCTCTGACCGGCAGATATCTCAGCCGCCAGCTTTCGATCGCCGTGCCGGCGCGGCGCGCGCGCGCCAAGGACACGATCGCGCTACGCGGCGCGTGCGGCAACAACCTGAAGAACGTCGATCTCGAGCTGCCGCTTGGCGTTCTCGTCTGCGTGACCGGGGTCTCGGGCTCCGGCAAGTCCACGCTCGTCAACGACACGCTCTACGCCGCCGCCGCGCGTTATCTTTACGGCGCGGCGGCAGAGCCGGCGGCGCACGAATCGATTACGGGTCTGGAGCGCATCGACAAGGTGGTGGCGGTCGACCAGAGCCCGATCGGCCGCACGCCTCGCTCCAATCCGGCGACCTACACGGGCCTCTTCACGCCGATCCGAGAGCTCTTCGCCGGCGTGCCGGAGGCACGCACGCGAGGCTACGACGCAGGGCGCTTCTCCTTCAACGTCAAAGGCGGCCGCTGCGAAGCCTGCCAAGGAGACGGCGTGACCAAGGTAGAGATGCATTTCCTTCCGGACATCTATGTTCCCTGCGACGTCTGCCACGGCAAGCGCTACAACCGCGAGACGCTGGAGATCCGCTACAAGGGCAGGAACATCCGCGAGGTGCTCGAGATGACCGTGGCAGACGCCGCCGCGTTCTTCTCGGCCGTTCCGGCGCTCGCGCGCAAGCTGCAGACGCTCATCGACGTCGGGCTGGGGTACGTGCGGCTCGGTCAGCCGGCCACCACGCTCTCCGGGGGGGAAGCGCAGCGCGTGAAGCTGTCGCTCGAGCTCTCGAAGCGCGACACCGGGCGCACGCTCTACATCCTGGACGAGCCCACGACCGGCCTGCACTTCCACGACATCAAGCTGCTGCTCGAGGTGCTGCATCGGCTGCGCGATGCCGGCAATACCCTCGTGGTGATCGAGCACAACCTGGATGTCCTCAAGACCGCCGACTGGATCGTCGACATGGGCCCGGAGGGGGGTGACGGCGGCGGGCGCATCGTCGCGGCCGGCACGCCAGAGCAGGTCGCGCAAGTCCACGAAAGCCATACCGGCCGGGTCCTGGCCGAGGCCTTGACAAGAACGAACGATCGTTCTATTTTTACGCCCCATGGCACCAGCCACGGCGACCACGCGCAAAGGCGAGCAGACCCGGACCGCCATTCTCGACGAGGCCCTGAGGGTCGCAAGCAAGCTCGGCCTTGAAGGGCTGACCATCGGCGGCCTTGCGGACGCGACCGGCATGTCGAAGTCTGGGCTGTTCGCCCATTTCGGCTCGCGGGAGGACTTGCAACTCGCGGTGCTCGACCACGCCGCGCAGCGCTACGGCGAAACCGTGCTGGTGCCGGCGCTGAAGATCGAGCGCGGCCTGCCCCGCCTGCGCGCCATGTTCGAGCACTGGCTGGACTGGACGCTCGCTTCGGGCCTTCCCGGCGGCTGCATCATGATCGCGGCGGCCGCGGAGTACGACGATCGACCCGGGCCGATCCGCGACGCGGTCATCGCCAACCAGCATCGCGGCAATGCGGTCACGCGCAAGGCCGTGCGTCTCGCCGTGGAGGAAGGCCACCTGAAGCCCGACACCGACCCGGAGCAGATCAGCTTCGAGCTGCTTGGAATCGTGCTAGCCAGTCACAACCACCGGCGCCTGCTCGGGGACAAGGAAGCGCGCAAGCGGGCGCTGACCGCCTTCGACGAGCTGATCGCGCGCCACAGCATTCCCCCGAAGTAAACGCCTGGAGCCCTACATGCCAAACGCGCTCTCCTTCCCCAAAATTAGCACGAACGTTCGGTTTGCGGCCTCCGCGCTCCTCGCTCCTGATCTCGCGAGCGCGTGGGCCGAGCGGCTTTTCCTGACCCCGCCGCGCCCGGCGGACGCCGCTGCGAGCGCGTTCGATCTGATCGACGCTAGGAATGCGTACTTCGAGCACAAGGGACGCGCGATCGCGACGTGGACCTGGGGCGCGAAAACTGTCGATGCGCCGGCAGTCTTGCTCGCGCACGGCTGGGGCGGCCACGCCGCGCAAATGCGCGCCTTCGTCTTTCCACTGCTCTGCGCCGGCTACCGCGTTATCGCATTCGATCAGCCGGCGCATGGAGTCTCGGAAGGGAAGCTCTCGGGATTGCCGGATTTCGCGGAAGTGCTGGCGGAAGTTTCCGCCAGGGCGGGGCGGATCCATGGCGTCATCGCCCATTCGATGGGCGGCGCCGCCGCCGCGCTCGCCATCGCGCGCGGGCTGCCGGTGCGCCGCGCGGTAATCATCGGTACCTCGATGGAAGTCGGCGCCTACGCGCGGCGCTTTGCGCGCTGGCACGGGATGCCCGAGCGCGTGCGCGAGGCGATGCAGGCGGCGATCGAGGAGCGTTTCGGCGTGCCCTTCTCCCAGCTCGACGTGGCGAAGCTCGCCCCGCGGCTCGCGCCCCCGGCGCTCGTGATCCACGACCGCGAAGACCGCACGGTGCCGTGGGCGGAGGCAGCCCGCTTCGCCCGCGCCTGGCCGCACGCGCGCCTGCTCCTAACACGCGGGCTCGGGCACCGGCGCATCCTCGAGGACGGCGATGTCGCGCACGCGGCCGCGGACTTCATCGCCGGGCGCTCGTCGATCGCCAGCATCGCGGCGCCCGCGCTTCCCGACCCGGCGCCGCTGTACTGATGGACAGGTCCTTGAGCGTTTCCTGGAGCGACCCGCGCATGCTGTCGGAGGCGGCGCGCGCCATGGCGGGGATCGAGTTTCTCCAGGCGATTCGGGACGGCCGGCTGCCATCGCCTCCGATCGCTCAACTCCTCGGCATGCGGCTCGCGGAAGTCGAGCGCGGGCATGCGGTCTTCGAGGTCGTCCCGGCCGAGCAGTACTACAACCCGATCGGCGTGGTTCACGGCGGCCTCGCGCTTACCCTGCTCGACTCCGCCATGGCGTGCTCGATCCAAACCCATCTACCGGCCGGCACGGGATACACGACCCTCGAGGTCAAGGTGAACTTCGTGCGAGCAATCACTTCCACCACGGGCAGGCTCCGCGCGATCGGAAAGATCGTTCACGCGGGCAACCGCGTCGCCACCGCAGAGGGGCGCGTGGAAGATGCGGCCGGCAAGCTCTACGCGCACGGCACGACGACCTGCATGGTCTTGAGTGGCGGTTAGGGCGAGGATCCCGCGCTTTGACGCAGCGCGGGAAGCCGGCCAGAGCAGTTTACAGACGCCTGAGGTCGAGGTAACAATGACTCAATGTCTTCAGGCCGGGTCTTCCGCTTCGCGCCCACACCTGAGCACCCGGTCAAGCATCTCTTCGTCTTCCTGCACGGCTGCGGCGCGACCGCGCAGTCGATGATCCCCATCGCCTTCAAGTTCCAGGCGCGCTTCCCGAGCGCGGCGCTCGTGGTGCCCAGCGGCTTCAACCCGGAGGCGCGCGGCGGCGCAGCCCAGGACTGGTACCCCACGCGCGGCCTGAACTGCGACAACCACCGCGAGCGCGTGGCCGCGGTGTTGCCTGACGTGGAGGACCTGGTGCGCCGCGAGCAGACGAGCCTGCGCGTACCCGCCAACCGCACGGTGCTGATCGGCTTCTCACAGGGCGGCACCGTCGCGCTCGAGGCGGTGAAGTCGCCCGGCCTCGCCGGCGCGGTCGTCGCCTTCTCCGCGCGCTATGCGCGGCTGCCGGGACGCGAAGCCCGCATCCAGTCGCGCATCCACCTGGTCCACGGCGAGTTCGATTCCGTCGTGTCCCGCGTCTACGCCGAGCGTGCAGCGCGTGTTCTTTCGGGCCTGCATGTGCCGGTCACGCTCGACATCGTCGAGGATCTCGGCCACGCGCTTTCGCACCGCGCAATCAGCTTGGGTTCGCTGCGCCTGCTGCAGGGAATCTACGAGGGCCGGCGCGCCACGCTGCACTGAACCTGAAGCAAGGAAAGCGTGCCCTTGCGGCGCTAGTTACCGGCGGCTAGCGCCTTCAGCATCTCCATGACCGCCTTGATCTGCACGCCCTCCTGCGTGTGGTAGGCGTCCCCGGTGTAGCCCCACCAGTCCCAGCAGGCGCGCGGGTTGAAGGCGAGCGGGCTCCAGCTCGCCCGCGCTTGGGGATACAGCACGAGCAGGCGGTTCGTATCGGCCCAACGGTTGTATCCCGCCTCGCGCGCGAAGCGCTCCCCGACCTCGCCCGCGCTCTGGCGGCAGCCATGGAAAGCGACATGCACGCGGCAACGTTCCTTCTCGCAAGCCCGCGGCACGTACAGGAAACCGCTCTCGCCCATCCTCGCCTCCGTCCCGTAGGGGCGCTGGTCGAACGCGAGCAGGCGCCCGCCCGGCTTCGCGGCAGGGTCCTTCACAACAGCGCCCAGTACGTGCTTGAGCAGCGCGCCCGCGGCGTCGTAGTCGCAGTCGTTGAGGTAAGGCTCGCGCGTCGCTGCACACTCTTCGTTGCCCGCCTCCTCCGTCGGCATCGCGTGCCCGGCCGACGTATTGTCGATGAGCACCGCCTTCACGCGGTAGAGCGCGTAGTACTCGCGCAGCCCCTGCACCACCGCGGCATACACAGTGCGGTCGCGCATGCCGTGGAAGAGCCACACGCGTGCCGCGGCGAGGTTGCCCGTCGGATCGATGCGCCCCTTGCGCGCCGCCCCGTCGGTCGCTTCCTTCAGCATCCGCGGCGAAGGCAGCGGCGTCCACGGGCCGGGTTGCATGCAGTTGTAGTAGGCGGCCCAAAGGTTGCCCTGCGCGCAGTAGTAGGGTCCGCCGGCGACGACGCCAACGCCTTTGACGAGCGAGGAGTGAGCGACGTGCAGCTGCACCGCCATGTACCCGCCCGCCGAGAGCCCGGAGGCCGTCAGTCCCCTAAGATCGGCTTGCAGCGCGGGCAGCGGGTCCGCGCCAAGGGCGGGGAGACAGACGAAAAGAAGAAGAAACCTCAGCTCGCGAGTTCCTGAAGATCCCTGAAGAGCTCGAGCGCCTCGGGATTGGCAAGCGCGTCGGTGTTGGCGATCGGCATGCCGTGCACCGCCGAGCGCACTGCGAGCTCCACCACCTTGCCGTTCTTGGTGCGCGGAATGTCCGGCACCTGCACGATCTTCGCCGGCACGTGACGCGGCGAGGCGTGCTCCCGGATCTCGGCGCAGATGCGCTCCTGCAAGGCGTCATCGAGCGCCCGGTCGCCCTTCATCTTGACGAAGAGCACCACGCGCGTGTCGGTGGGCTTGTCCGGCGGCCAGAGCTGCCCGATCGCGACTGCCTCCTCGACCTCGTCGATGCGCTCGACCACCCGATAGATCTCCGCGGTGCCGATGCGCACGCCGCCGGGGTTGAGCGTGGCGTCGGAGCGACCATACACGACCATCGTGCCGCGCTCGGTGAGCTCGCTCCAGTCGCCATGGCACCAGATGTTCGGGAACTTCTCGAAGTACGCGGCGTGGTAGCGCTCGTCGCCGCGGTCGTTCCAGAAGCCCAGCGGCATGGATGGGAACGGCCGAGTGCACACCAGCTCACCTTTCTCGCCGATTACCGGCTCGCCGTCCTCGTCGAACACTTCCACCGCCATCCCGAGCGACCGGCACTGCATTTCGCCGCGGTAGACCGGCAGCACCGCATTGGCGTCGGCGAAGGCCGCCATGATGTCCGTGCCGCCGGAGATCGACGAAAGGCAGACGTCCTTCTTGATCGCGTCATAGACGTAGTCGTAGGTCTCGGGGGCGAGCGGCGAGCCCGTCGAGAGCAGCATGCGCATTCCTGGCAGGTCGTAGTGCTCTCGCGGCCGCACGCCGCGCTTGGCGATCGCGTCCAGGAACTTTGCCGAGGTGCCGAAATGCGTGATGCGCTCGCGCTGCGCGTACTCGAAGAGGATCCGGCCCTCTTTCGCAAAGGGCGAGCCGTCGTAGAGCATCACGCTCGCCTCGGCCATGAGCGCGCCGAAAAGCAGGTTCCACACCACCCAGTTGGTCGTGCAGTAGTAGAAGAAGCGGTCGCCGGGCCGGAGGTCGAACTGCAGCTTGTACATCTTGAGGCCCTGCAGCAGCGTGCCGCCGGCGCCGTGCACGATGCACTTGGGCTTGCCGGTGGTTCCGGAAGTGAACAGGATGTACGCGGGGTGGTTGAACGGCAGCTGCGCGAACGCGATGTCCGTCGACTGGTAGCGGCGCAGCCACTCGTCCAGGCGAACCGCCTTGGGGATGTCGGAGACGTCGAGCTCCGCGTCAAGGTAGGGCACGACCACGACCTTGCGAACGCTGGGCAGACGCTCGACGATCTCGCGCACCCGCTCCAGCGAGTCGTGATCCTCCCCGTTGTAACGGTAGCCATCGGCGCAAAACAGCACCTTCGGCTCGATCTGGCCGAAGCGATCCACGACGCCCTCGACGCCGAAGTCCGGCGAGCATGACGACCAGACCATGCCCTGAGAAAGGGCGGCGAGCGCGAACAGGCCCGCCTCGGGAATGTTCGGGATGAAGGCGGCCACGCGATCGCCCGAGCGCAGCCCAAGCGCAGCAAGCGCCTGTACCGCGCGCGACACGTCGCTCGTCAGGTCGGAGTAGGAGACGCGGCGCTGGAAGCCGCGCTCGTTCCAGAGCACGAAGGCGTCGCCGCGATCGCCGCGGCGCATCATGTTCTCCGCGATGTTCAGGCGCGCCTCGGGAAACCACTTCGCGCCGGGCATCTTGTCGCCGTCGACGAGCACCGTGGAGCCCTTGCGAGAGGCGATCACGCCGCAGTGGTCCCAGACGTCGGACCAGAACGCCTCGGGCTCGTCGATCGACCACTGGTAGAACTCGGAATAGCTGTTGAGGTCGACGTGCCGCTTTCGCACGACCTGGCGCGCGAATTGCGTCAGCTGCGCCTGCTCGATCGCTTCCTCCGACGGGGACCACAGCGGTTTCATGGGCATTTCGCTAGGATTGGGCGCTGATTATAGTGAACCGCGAGTTGCGTTCCGCAGTTTCGAGCCTGCACCGCGCCGACGAGTCCGGCGCGGTCGAGCGCCTGCGCCTGCTGCAGCCTTCGCCCGAGGCATCCAAGCGCATCCATCTGAAAGCGCTGCGGCTCGCCGAGGCCGTGCGCTCAGCGCCGTCCGGGGCGCTTTCCGCCGAGTCGTTCCTGCGTCATTACGGCCTTTCCACGCGCGAGGGCGTGGCGCTGATGTGCGTGGCCGAGGCGCTGCTGCGCATACCGGACGCCGACACCGCCGACGCGCTGCTAAGAGACAAGCTGTCGTCGATCGAATGGAGCGCCGCCAGCGCGAGCGACTGGGCGCTGATGCTCACGGGTACCATCGGCCGATGGCATGAGGAGCCCGCCCTGCTGAAAAGGGTGGTGGCGCGGCTCGGCGAGCCCGTCGTCCGGGCTGCGGTACGCCAGGCGATGCGAATCCTCGCTGGCCAGTTCGTGCTCGCTGAGACAATCGGCCAGGCGCTCGAGCGCGCCGCCGTGCGCGCGCCCTACCGCTTTTCGTTCGACATGCTCGGCGAGGGCGCCCGCACCGCCGCGGATGCCGAGGCCTATTTCGCCGAGTACCTCAAGGCGATCGAGGCGGTGTCGCCGCCACATGCCGTGTCAGTCAAGCTTTCCGCGCTGCACCCGCGCTTCGAGGAAGCAAAGCGGGCCCGGGTGCTCGAGGAGCTGCTGCCGCGGCTGCGGTCGCTCGCACGAGCGGCGGCGGACCGCAACGTCGGCCTGACGATCGATGCCGAGGAGTCGGAGCGCCTCGAGCTCACCCTCGACCTCTATGAGGCCGCGCTGTCCGCCGACGCCACGCTCGGCCTCGCGGTCCAGGCCTATCAGAAGCGCGCCGTGGCGGTGTGCGACTGGCTCATCGGGCTCGGTCGCTCAATGCGGCGTCGGCTGCCGGTCCGGCTCGTGAAAGGCGCGTACTGGGACGGCGAGGTGAAGCGCGCGCAGCAGCTCGGCATGCCGGACTACCCGGTCTTCACGCGCAAGGCGGCGACCGACATTTCCTACGTCGCTTGCGCGACGAAGCTGCTAGCCGCCCCGGGCGCGGTTTCTCCGGCGTTCGCCACGCACAACTGCAGGACGGTAGCGACGATCCTCGAGCTCGCGGCAGACGCCGAGTTCGAGTTTCAGAAACTGCACGGCATGGGCGACGCGCTCTACAGCGCCCTGCTGGCCGAGCGCAACGTCCCGGTGCGCGTCTACGCGCCGGTCGGCAACTTCAGCGAGCTGCTGCCCTACCTCGTGCGCCGGCTGCTCGAGAACGGCGCGAATACCTCCTTCGTGCACCAGATCGCGGATCCGGGGGTGCCCTTGGACGCGCTGGTCGCCGATCCGGCGGAGGCGCTGCCCCGACCGTATGCGCCGGCCCCGCGGATTCCGCCGCCGCGCAATCTCTATCCCGACCGGCTGAACTCGCTCGGCCTGGACCTCTCCCGGCGCGACATTCTCGATTCGATTCATCAAGCGATCGTCTCGGCCGAACCGATACCCTCAGTCACCCATACAGAACCCGCGGAGCGGGATGCGGCGATCAGCCGCGCCGCGGCCGCCTTCGCGTCATGGTCGCGCATGCCGCCCGCCGAGCGCGCCATCCACCTCGAGCGCGCGGCCGACGCTGTCGAGACGCACATGCTAGAGCTCGTCTCGCTCATCGTGCGCGAGGGCAAGCGTACCTACGCCGATGCCGTATCCGAGGTACGCGAGGCGGCGGACTTCTGCCGCTACTACGCGCTGCAGGCGCGCAAGAGCGCCCTGCCGCTCGAGCTGCCCGGGCCGGCAGGCGAGACGAACGAGCTGCACCTGCACGCCCGCGGCGTCTTCGCCTGCATCAGCCCATGGAATTTTCCCCTCGCGATCTTCACCGGCCAGGTCGCCGCCGCGCTGGCGGCGGGCAATACGGTGGTGGCCAAGCCGGCCGAGCAGACGCCCGCCACCGCGCTTCGCGCAGGTTCGCTGCTTCGCGAGAGCGGCATCCCCGCCGATGCAATCCAGTGCGCGATCGGCGATGGCGAGACGGTGGGCGCACCGCTCGTCGCGGACCCGCGCATCGCGGGCGTGGCCTTTACCGGCTCCATCGACACGGCGCGGCGCATTAACCAGGCACTCGCGCGCCGCGAGGGACCCATCATCTCTTTCATTGCCGAGACTGGCGGCGTGAACGCGATGATCGCCGACTCCTCGGCCCTTCCGGAGCAGCTGGTGGACGACGTCGTCGCCTCCGCCTTCCAGAGCGCCGGGCAGCGCTGCTCGGCGCAGCGCATTCTCTTCCTGGATGAAGGCACCGCGCCGCGTGTCATGGCGCTCATCGCCGGAGCGCTCGGCGAACTGAAGGTCGGCGACGCCGCCGAGCCCGACACCGACGTCGGGCCGGTGATCGACGAGCCGGCCTGGAGAGCCTTGTCGGCACATATCGAGAGGATGAACCGGGTCGCACGGAGAATCGGGGAAGCCGCGACACCGCCCGCCATCCCAGGACTCCATTTCATCGCTCCAGTCGCTTTCGAGCTCGCGCTCGAGCAGCTTCCTCGCGTCGAGATCTTCGGACCGGTGCTGCACGTGTGCCGCTACAGGCGCTCGGACCTGCCGGGCGTCCTCGCCTGGCTGCGCGATACGGGCTACGGGCTGACCCTCGGCATCCACAGCCGCATCCAGGGCTTCGTCGAGGCAGTGCTCGCGGGCGCGCGGGTGGGCAACATCTACGTGAACCGCAGCATGATCGGCGCCGTGGTGGGCGTGCAGCCCTTCGGCGGAGAGGGGCTCTCCGGCACCGGGCCGAAGGCCGGCGGCCCCCATTACCTGCCGCGGTTCGCGACCGAGCGAACCCTGACGGTCAATACAGCCGCCATCGGCGGTGTGACCGAGCTACTGAGTCGCGATCGAAGCTAGATCTTGCGGGAATCGTAAGCCCAGTGCAGCAGTGCCTGGCGCTGGCGCGGACGGCAGAGCAGGCTGCCTTTCCTGCAGTGCTTCTTCAGCTGGACGACATGGCGGCGCACCGCGCGCCAGCGGGCGATCTGCCGCGCATCGTCCGCATGGCGCCGGCCCATGTAGTAACGGCAGTACCATTGGAACCAGCCGCGCGGGTCGTCGGGATGCATCCAGCCTTTCTCGCGCCAGACCGAAAGCGGCTGGGAAGCGCGCACGCCGAAGAAGTTGAGCTTTGCGTCGTACCGCTTCGGGGAGAGCTTGGCGCCCTTGAACCACGATGCGGGAAACTCCCGGCGGCAGTCGGTCATGTACTTGCCGCCGAACACGCCGAGCGCGAACATCTCTTTGGGCGTGAGCTCCGGCCGGAACTGCGGAGAGAAGTGACTGCCGGGAGGCTCGGTGCGAAAGTACCGGTATCCCTTCTGCATCCGGTCCCGGACCGTGATCCGACGCCTCATTCCCGCGGCTTCTGCACCGACCAGTAGTGCGGCCGGGTCAGCATCTCGGGCTTGAGCAGCTTCTCGAGCTGGTCCTTGTCGATCAGACCTTTCGCGAGCACGAGGTCGTACACCCTCTCACCCGTCGCCAGCGCCTCCTGGGCGATCGCGGTGGACTGCGCGTATCCGAGGAAAGGCGTGAGCGCCGTGACGAGCGCGGTGGACTCCTCGAGCAGGCGCGCGGCGCGCTCGCGATTGGCAACAATGCCCTTCACGCAGCGATCCGCGAGCGTGCGACAACCCGCGGTGAGGTGCTGGAGGCTCTCGAACAGGCTATGGGCGATGATGGGCTCGAACGCGTTGAGCTGGAGCTGGCCCGCCTCCGCCGCCATGGTGACCGTCATGTCGTTTCCGATCACCTCGAAGGCGATCTGGTTCACGACCTCGGGGATCACCGGGTTCACCTTGCCCGGCATGATGGAGCTGCCGGCCTGCACGGCAGGGAGCGCGATCTCCCCGATGCCCGCGCGCGGGCCGCTTGAGAGCAGCCGCAGGTCGTTGCAGGTCTTGGAGAGCTTCACGGCGATGCGCTTGAGCACGCCCGAGAGCTGCACGAAGGCGCCAGCGTCCTGCGTGGCCTCCACGAGGTTGGGCGATACCATGAGCGAGATGCCCGAGATTTCCGAAAGCCGGCGGGTGACCAAAGGCGCGTAGTCCGGGTGCGCGTTGATGCCGGTGCCGATGGCCGTCGCGCCAAGGTTGATCTCGTGGATCAGCTCGCGCGCCTCGGCAAGGCGCTGCTCGTCCTCGCCCAGCATGACCGCGTAGGCGGAGAACTCCTGGCCAAGCGTCATCGGCACCGCGTCCTGGAGTTGCGTGCGGCCGACCTTCAGCACGCCGCCGAACTCCGCCGCTTTCCCCTGGAAAGCTTCTCGCAGGTTCGCCATTTCTCCGAGAAGCCGCGCGATCGCGAAGTGCAGCGCGACCTTGATTGCGGTGGGGTAGACATCGTTCGTGCTCTGCGAGAGATTCACGTGGTCCAGGGGATGCAGCTGCTGGTACTCGCCGCGGGCATGACCCAGAAGTTCGAGCGCCCGGTTGCAGATCACCTCGTTGGCGTTCATGTTCGTGGAGGTGCCGGCGCCGCCCTGGATTACGTCGACCACGAACTCGGCGGCGAGCTTGCCCTCGCGCACCTCCTCGCAGGCGAGCCGGATCGCCATGGCCCGCCCGTCATCGAGCAAGCCGAGCTCGCTGTTCGCGATCGCGGCCGCCTGCTTGACGCAGGCGAGCGCGCGCACCAGGTCCGGGTAGGTCGAGATCGGCATCCCGGTGATCGCGAAGTTCTCCAGCGCGCGCAGCGTATGGATGCCATAGTAGGCGCTGGCCGGGACGCCCCGGTCGCCCAGGAGGTCGTGCTCGATGCGCACGGGCTGCGTCATGGGGTCATTCTGGCACTATCATCGGAGTCATGGAGGAGCTCGATTTCAGCAGGCCGGCAGAGAGGCCGCAGCCGGTCAATCTCGCCGCCGCGCTGAATTTTTTCCGCACCGCCGGTGTGGCCGAGAACGTGGACCTGGGAACCAACATCTTCGTCGAGGACGAGAAGAGCCGCCTCTTCTCCCGCAGGGCCCGCAAGATGTATCTCCTGATGGAGGGCGAAGTGAACCTGATTGCGGCGAACAAGCTCATCGCCGTGCTGAAGCCGGGCGAGATCTTTGGCGAGATGGCGGCGATCAGCGACTCTCCACGCGCCGCCACTGCGGTCGCGAAAACCCCGTGCCGGCTCATCTCGATGGACGAGAAGGGCTTCCGCGCTGCGCTGAAGGCCAAGCCCGATTTCGCGCTCACGCTGCTCGGCATGATGATCAATCGCCTGCGCGGCATGCTTGCGCGCGCCAAGGATTCCGGCTCGCTTGGCGAGGCGAAGAAGGAGTCCCGCGTTTTCGACAAGAGACTGCTCGCGGCGCTCGCCAAGGGCCTCGGGCCGACCAACATCGCCCGATACGAGAAAGGCCGGACCATCATGACCGAAGGTCAGGCCGGCGCCATGATGTACGTCGTGCAGGAAGGCCGGGTGGCGGTGTCCATCCGGGGCCGCGTGGTGGAGCGCGTGGGCGTCGGCGGGGCGTTCGGAGAAATGGCGCTGGTGGACCAGTCCCCGCGCGCCGCCACCGCCATTGCCGAAACCGCCAGCATTCTCCTCACCCTGAACCGGGCGGTGTTCCTGCAGCTCGTGAAGACGCAGCCCGAGTTCGGGGTGGCGCTCCTCGCCGCGACCGCCGAGCGCGTGCGTTTCGTGGCTTCCCGCTGACCGGAGACCCCATGATCTCGATCCGCGACATCAGCAAGTGGTACGGCAGCTTCCAGGTGCTGGGCGACTGCTCGACCGAGGTAGCCAAGGGGGAGGTCGTGGTGGTATGCGGCCCGTCGGGCAGCGGCAAGTCGACACTGATCAAGTGCGTGAACGGGCTGGAGCCCTTCCAGAAGGGCGAGATCGTGGTCGACGGCATCCCGGTCGGCGATCCCAAGACCAACCTGCCCAAGCTGCGCTCGCGGGTCGGCATGGTGTTCCAGCACTTCGAGCTCTTCCCGCACATGAGCGTCACCGAGAACCTGACGCTCGGCCAGACCAAGGTGCTCAAGCGCAGCAGGGAAGCGGCGGTCGAGAAAGCGCAGAAGCTGCTCCAGCGCGTCGGGCTGTTCGACCAAAGGGACAAGTACCCGGGACAGCTCTCCGGCGGGCAGCAGCAGCGCGTGGCGATCGCGCGCGCGCTGTCGATGGACCCGATCGCCATGCTCTTCGACGAGCC
Organism: Burkholderiales bacterium; assembly: GCA_035649175.1. Taxonomy (GTDB): domain Bacteria; phylum Pseudomonadota; class Gammaproteobacteria; order Burkholderiales; family SG8-39; genus SCGC-AG-212-J23. Next base: position 29,051 of record DASRKB010000102.1, read on the forward strand.
GACCTCCGCTCTCGACCCCGAGATGATCAACGAGGTGCTCGACGTGATGGTCGAGCTCGCCCAGGAAGGCATGACCATGATGGTGGTGACCCACGAGATGGGCTTCGCACGCAAGGTCGCGCACCGCGTCATCTTCATGGACCAAGGGCGCATCGTCGAGGACGCGGCCAAGGAAGACTTCTTCGGCAAGCCGCGCTCGGACCGCGCGCAGCAGTTCCTCTCCAAGATCCTGCACCACTAGAGATCGGGGTCAGACCCCGATCTACTTCTTCAGCACCGAATCCGGGAGCTTGTATTCCGGGTAGCGCATGCGGAACGCCTCGAGCATCCTGTCAGCCTCCTCGTGCCGACCCAGCCTGCGCAGTTCGGCGATGCGCTCGAGCACCTTCTCCGGCGGCTCCTCAGCGAGCTGCTTCGCAAGCATGCTGGCGGACGGCGCCTCGAGCGCGCGCCCGGCAGGGGCGGCATCCCGTGCGGCCGGTGCGGCCGGTGGGAGCTCTCGCTTCGGGCGCGCAGCGGCATCCCGGCGCGATTCATCCGCTTGCTTCTCCTCCCTGCCGAGCTCCTGAGCGGGATGCGGTGCCCGCATGAGCATCGCGGACTCGGGGTCCGGTCGCTCCTCCATTTGCATGTGCCAGGTAACGGCGACGGAGAGCATGATGACCGCGGCCGCCGCCAGGGGGAAGTACCAGCGCCGCCGGCCAGCCGGTGGCACGAGCGGCGCGGGAGGCGCATCGGTGGCGCGCCGCGAGGCGGCGAGGATCGCCTCATCGAGCGCACGCGGCGGCTCTTGCGCGCCGAGCCCGCGGTAGCGGCGCGACACCTGAGGATCGCGCTCATCAGCCATCGTCAACCGCCTTCCTGAGCTTCGCCACCGCATAGCGTAGGCGGCTCTTCGCCGCCTCCACGGCCATGCCGGTTGCCCCGGCGATCTCCTCGACACTCATGCCGGCCTCTTCATGCATCAGAAAAGCCTCGCGCTGCGCCGGCGGCAGCGCCTCCAGCGCGCTTGCGAAGCGCTGCAGGTCCTGCCGGGCTTGCACCTGCCGCTGCGGGTCCGGATTGTTGCCTTCGACCTCCGCGCTGTCCACGTCCACCAGGGAAAGCCCCTTGCGACGCCAGTGGTCGACCAGCCGGTTGTGGGCGATCGAATAGAGCCAGGTGGTGAAGCGGGCCTTGGGCGCATAGCGCCGGCGCGCCTCGATGACGCGCATCCATACGTCCTGGTATAGCTCCTCCGCCAGGCCGCGCTCCTTCACGCTGCGCAGCACGAAACGATAAAGGCGGACCCGGTGGCGGCCATAGAGCGCCTCGAAGGCGCGGGCGTCGCCGTCACGATAGGCGAGCATCAACTCTTCGTCGGCGCCGTCCACGGCGCGCAGTCTACCGCCACCGGCCAGCGCGGCAAGAATCGCTCCCACGAAAGGTGAAACGCAGCGCGCCCCGGAAAGGGTCGAGATGATGTTTTCGATTGCGAGCGCGTAGAATGCGCGGCTTTCGCTCCAGCAGCAGGTTCATGAAAAACGGCAAAGCATTCCCCATCCCGGTCAAAGTGAAGTATTCCTGCGAGAAGTGCCCCGCTTACTGCTGCAGCTATCCCGAGATCGAGGTCACGGCTCGCGACATCGAGCGCCTGGCGAAGTACTTCGGCCTGGCCCCTCGCCAGGCCGAAGAGCGGTTCACGAAGCTCGACCCCAAGGAGAAAGTGCGCTTGCTACGGCACCAGAAGGACCGGATCTTCGGTTCGGTGTGCGCCCTGCTCGACCAGAAGACCCGGCGCTGCAGTGTCTACGACGCTCGCCCGGCAGTGTGCCGCGCGTATCCCGACAGCAATCGCTGCGGGTACTACGAGTTCCTTAAGTTCGAGCGCGCCCACCAGGACGATCCCAAGTTCATCGCCTTGACTTAAGCGCCTTCTCGCGGATCGCGGAAAGCGTCGTCGTCGGTGTGATGGCGTCCGGATCGATCCTGAGCTCGATCAGCGCCGGCTTGGCGCTCGCCCGCGCCCGCTCGAACGCCGCTGCGAAGTCCTCCGTGCGCTCCACCGTCTCACCGTGCCCGCCGAAGGCGCGCGCGTACGCGACGAAGTCGGGGTTCCTGAGGCTGGTGCCGTAGACCCGTCCGGGGTATTCGCGTTCCTGGTGCATCCGGATGGTGCCGTACAGGCCGTTGTTCACGACGAGCGCAACAAAGGCCGCGCCGTATTGCACCGCCGTGGCAAGCTCCTGGCCGTTCATCAGGAAGTCGCCGTCGCCGCATACCGCGAGCACGGGGCGCTCTGGATGCGCGAGCTTGGCCGCCACCGCCGCCGGGAATCCGTAACCCATCGAGCCGTTGCCGGGCCCGAGCTGCGTGCGAAAGCCCTTATAGCGGAAATGCCGGTGCAGCCACCCGGCGAAGTTGCCCGCGCCGCCGGCAACGATGGTGTTCTCGGGGAGGTTATCCGAGAGCCAGCGAATGATCTCGCCGTAGTGCAGCTTCCCCGGCATCGGCTGGGGCTTCGTCCAGTCCAGGTAGTTTTCCCGGAGCATCCGCGTTTGCGTCTCCCAGGAGGGATTCTTGTTCAGGATGACGCCCTCGAGCGCGCGCACGAACTGCGGATAGCCTGAATTGATGGCGAGCGCGGGACGGTACACGCTGCCGAGCTCCTCGGCGCCCGCGTGGACGTGCACGAGCGCCTGACTGGGCACGGGCGAGTCGACCAGCGTGTATGCGCTCGTCGTCATCTCGCCAAGACGCGCACCGATGACGAGCAGCACGTCGGCTTCGCGCACGCCCTGCGCGAGCTTGGGGTTGATGCCGATGCCCACGTCACCGGCATAGCACGGGCTGCGGTTGTCAAAGAGGTCCTGGCAGCGAAACGCCGTGCCAACGGGCAGCGCGGCGCCCTCGACCCACCGCTGCAGCCTGCGGGTCGCCTCGCCGTCCCAGCCGCCACCGCCCAGCAGCACGAAGGGTCTCTCGGACTTTTCCAGAAGAGTCTGGAGCTCGTGAATGTCCGAAGGGGCGGGCGCCGGCCTGACGCGATGCGCTTTGGGCACGTCGGCCACCGCCGCCTCGGCGAAGAGTGTGTCTTCCGGAAGGGCGAGGACCACCGGCCCCGGGCGGCCGGCCATCGCCGTGTGGAAGGCGCGGCTCACGTATTCAGGGATGCGCTCGACGCGGTCGATCTGCGCGACCCACTTCGCCATCCGACCGTACATGCGGCGGTAGTCGATCTCCTGGAAAGCCTCGCGGTCGGCGAACTCGTTGGGCACTTGCCCGATGAAGACCACCATCGGCGTGGAGTCCTGGAAGGCGGTGTGCACGCCGATGGCGCCATTGGTGGCCCCCGGCCCCCGCGTAACGAAAAGCACGCCGGGCTCGCCGGTCAGCTTGCCGCTCGCTTCCGCCATGTAGGAGGCGCCGCCCTCCTGGCGGCACACGATGAACCGCATCGCGTCCTGCACTTCGTGCAGCCCGTCGAGCACCGGCAGGTAGCTCTCACCCGGGACGCCGAACGCAACCTTCACGCCCTGGGCGAGGAGCGCGTCGACGAGGATCTTCCCGCCGTGGCGGGTCTTCAGGTCGCTCCTCATGTCTCGACCTGAGCGAATGCGTCCCGCAGCCGGGCGCAGCACTCCGCCACGGCGGCATTCGCGGTATCGACGACGCCGCCGAAAAGGATGAAGCCATGCACCATGTCGGAATACTCGCGGTAATCGACCCGTACGCCCGCGCTCATGAGCTTGTCGGCGTACGCATGGCCTTCGTCGAGGAGCGGGTCGAGACCTGCGGTGACGATATAGGCGGGCGCGACGCCGCGGTGGTCCGCGGCGAGCAGGGGCGAGGCGCGCCAGTCGGTCCAGTGCGCTCGGTCTGGCAAATAGGCGCCCCGGAAGAAGTCGATCGCCTCGCGCGTCAGCAGATAGCCCTCGCCATTGCGCCTGTGCGAATCGAACTCGCAGCGCTGATCGGTGGCGGGATAGATGAGGAGCTGGTAGGCGAGGTCGTGCTTCCTGAGCTCGAGCGCCACCACGGCGGCGAGGTTGCCGCCGGCGCTGTCGCCGCCCACCGCGATGCGCTTGGGATCGATCTTCAAGAGGCCGGGATTGGAGGCGACGTAGCGGGTCGCCACGAGGGCGTCCTCCACCGCCGCCGGGAACGGATTCTCCGGCGCGAGCCGGTAGTCCACCGAAAACACCGCGCAGCTCGCCCCGGCGGCGAGCTGGCGGCACAGCACGTCGTGCGTGTCCAGGTCGCCGATGGTCCAGCCGCCGCCGTGGAAGAAGACCAGGGCGGGCAGCACATCGCCTGAGGGCCGGTACACGCGCACGGCGATCCGATTGTCGATAACCAGTAGCTTCACGTCGGCCAGCGCGGGGGCCTGAGGCGCCAAGGCCGCGCGCGTGTCGTGATAGATGCGCCGCGCCACGAAGGCCGGCACCGTGTGATACGGCGGCAGCGGCGAGCGCGCCACGCGCTCGAGAAGGGCCTTCACTTGCGGATGGATTGTCATGTGGGCGGCCGACGGAAGGTCCGTTCGATTATAGTATCCGGGCGATGGACGACATCAACACGCTGCGGCGCATTCTCGGGGAGAACCGCGTCATTGCGGTCGTCGGGCTCTCGGCGGACTGGTATCGGCCGAGCTATTTCGCCGCCAAGTACATGCAGGAGCACGGCTACCGCATCATCCCGGTCAATCCCAAGTACGCGGAGATTCTGGGCGAGAAGTGCTATCGCTCCCTGCGCGACGTTCCGGAGAAGGTTCAGCTCGTCGACGTGTTCCGCAAGACGCAGGATGTACCGCCGATCGCGGAGGACGCGATCGCGATCGGCGCGAGGGTGCTCTGGCAGCAGCTCGGAGTGAAGAGCGAGGCGGCGGCGGCCCGGGCGCGCGCCGCCGGTCTGGAAACGGTCATGGATCGGTGCGTGAAGATCGAGCACGGCCGGCTGTTCGGGGGACTCAACTGGGTGGGGGTCAACACCCGCGTCATCTCGGCGAAACGACCCCGCTGGCTCGCTTACTGAGGTATGCTTTCCGTCATGGGGAGGACAGTCCGGCTGTTCGAGGGGCGGTTCGGGCGCCTGGTGCTTATCGAGCTCGGCGCTCATGAGTCGGTCCAGGCCCAGAACGATCCGGCGATCGTGCTGCAGCAGGGCGACGCGGAGGTCGTGTTCCTCAACCCGGGAGAGCTTTACATTGCCCTCGACACTCGCCGCGTCGTGGTGTTCCACGCGGCCGGATCCTGGCTGGGCGAGAGCTTCCCGGCGGTCTTCGGACAGGAGGATCGCCGCCCCTTTCCCCAGAGCCGCGAAACAATCACGCCGCGCATCCGCCAGCTCGCCGAAACGCTCGCCATCGAGGTGCTGAACGACCGGTTCCTCTCGCCCGAGCGCCTCGAGTTCATCTTGCAGGAGCTCCTGCTCTCGATCGTCGAGACCTACCTCGCGCCGCGCAAGGCCTCCACGCTCTGGGAGGGATCGCGCTTTGAGGACACGCGCATCCGCGAGGCGATCGCGCTGCTGCGCGCGCATCCGAACAAGGACCTCAACATGAACGACCTCGCCAGCAAGGTCGGCCTGTCGCGCTCGCGCTTCTACGATCTTTTCCAGATCTGCACCGGCTTTTCGCCGCGGGCCTATCTCGACATGCTGTGCGTCCAGACCGCGATCTCGCGCCTGTCCTCCACGCGGCAGACGATCGCCGACGTGGCGGCCGAGCTTGGTTTCTCCGCGCAGAGCAACTTCACGCGCTTCTTCCTGAACCAGGTGGGGGTGCCGCCGTCCAAGTACCGCCGCGCTGCGGCGGGCGAGCAGGCCGACGAGCCGGAGAGCGATCCGGGCGACCGCGACTAGTCGATGGCCGACCGAAAGTTCGGCATTGAGACGCTCTGCCTGCATGCGGGGCAGATCCCCGATGCTGCCACCGGCGCCCGCGCGGCGCCGATCTACCAGACGACCTCGTTCGTGTTCGACTCCGCGGAGCACGCGGCGAGCCTGTTCAACCTCCAGACCTTCGGCAACGTCTACTCGCGCATCTCGAACCCCACCGTGGCGGTGCTCGAGGAGCGCATGGCGGCCGTGGAGGGCGGCCGCTCGGCGCTCGCTACTGCGACCGGGCAGGCCGCGGAAGCGACCGCCATCCTGACGCTGTGCAGCGCCGGCGATCACATCGTCTCGGCCTCGACGCTTTACGGCGGCACGCATACCCTGCTGCACGTTAATCTGCGCAAGCTCGGCATCGAGACGACCTTTGTCCATCCTGACAATCCGGAGGACCTGCGAAAGGCCATCCGGCCGAATACCAAGCTCGTGTTCGCCGAGACGCTCGGGAATCCACTCATCAATGTGATCGACATCGAAGCGCTGGCGAAGATCGCCCACGACGCGCAGATTCCGCTCGTCCTCGACAACACGGTGCCCTCGCCTTACCTCTGCCGCCCGATCGAGTGGGGTGCGGACATCGTGGTGCACTCCGCGACCAAGTACATCGGCGGCCACGGCACCACGATGGGCGGGGTGATCGTCGAGGCGGGGAAGTTCGACTGGGGCAACGGCAAGTTCCCCGAGTTCACCTCGCCCTCCCCGGGCTACCACGGCGTCATCTTCCACGAGACCTTCGGCGACTTCGGCTACACCATGAAGGCGCGCATGGAGATCATGCGCACCTTCGGCCCTGCGCTCTCGCCCATGAACGCTTGGCTGCTGCTGCAGGGCCTCGAGTCCCTGCATGTGCGCATGGAGCGCCATTGCGCCAATGCGCTCGCGGTCGCGAAGTTCCTCAAGGACCATCCGCGCGTCGCATGGGTAAACTACCCCGGGCTGCCCGACAGCAGATACTTTTCCTTGTCCCAGAAGTATTTTCCGAAAGGCGCGTCGGGCTTGCTGAACTTCGGCATCAAGGGAGAAACTCCACGGGCGGCGGCTCAGGCCGGCGAGCGGTTCATCGAGGCAGCGCAGTTCATGAGCCACCTGGCGAACATCGGCGACGCCAAGACCCTCGTCATCCATCCCGCCTCGACCACGCACCGGCAGATGAGCGAGGCCGACCAGCTCAAGGCCGGGGTGACGCCCGACATGATCCGCGTCTCGGTCGGCATCGAGACCCTCGACGACATCCTTTGGGACATCGACCAAGCACTGAACGAGGCGGGGAAAGCATGATCAGCTATCAGGTCGTCGAGCATGGCAAGCCGCTGCAGAAGGTGGTCTTGGAGAAGCCGAAACCGAAGGGCACGGAGGTGCTGGTGCGCGTCACGCGCTCCGGCGTTTGCCACTCGGATCTGCACATCTGGGAGGGGTTCTTCGACTGGGGCGGCGGCAAGCGCTTTTACGTAAAGGAGCGCGGCTGCGTGCCGCCCTTCACGCTGGGACACGAGCCCTTCGGCGTCGTCGAGGCGGTAGGTCCCCGCGCGAAGGGAGTGCGGGTCGGCCAGAAACGCATCATCTATCCCTGGATCGGCTGCGGCAAGTGCACCGTGTGCAAGGCCGGCCAGGACAACTACTGCGTCTCGGGGTCGCGCTACCTCGGCGTCAACGTCGCCGGCGCGTACTCGACCCATGTGCTCGTGCCGGATGCGAAGTACCTGGTAGACGCCGCGGGCGTCGAGGAGTCCTTCGCGGCCACGCTCGCCTGCTCTGCGCTCACCGCCTACAGCGCGGCCTCGAAGCTGCCGACGCTCGGCGCGAAGGACCGCGTGGCGGTGATCGGGTGCGGCGGCGTGGGGCTTTCGGGCGTCTCCGTGCTGCGGGCACGAGGCGCCAAGCGCATCATCGCCTGCGACATCGATCCCGCAAAGCTCGCGGTTGCGGCGAAGCTCGGGGCGCATGACACGGTGAATACGCGCGCGCCGGATGCAGCAGCGCGCCTGAGCGGGATTGCCGGGGTCATCGACTTCGTGGGTGCCCCCGCCACTGCCGCGCTCGGGCTGGGCGCTCTGCGCAAAGGCGGACGCTACGTCCTGGTTGGCCTCTACGGCGGCGAGCTCGTCCATCCACTGCCGCCGTTCGCGCAACGCGCCATCGGCATCGTCGGCTCGTATGTCGGCAATCTCCAGGAACTGAAGGAAGTGGTAGGGCTCGCGAAGCGCAAGAAGCTCAAGCCCCAGCCGATCGAGACGCGCGCCGCCGAGCGCGCCAACGCAGCGCTCGAGGACTTGAAGGCCGGGCGCGTCTTCGGTCGCGTGGTGCTCGACTTCGAGAGCCTCGCCGCTTGAGCGACGCCCCGCCCGCTAGTTGAGCTTGTAGGATACGAGCTCGAGATCGTAGTCCGGACCCCAGGGGTTGCCGCTCAGGGTGCGCAGGCTGGACTTGAACAGGCGCTTGGGCGAGTCGGCGTACCAAAACCTGCCGCGGCGCTGAGTATGGAATCCGCCCCGCGAGGCGGTCAGCTGGACATCGATGTCGTCCCAGCGCATGCCGGGCTTCGTGGCCATGATCCCTTCTCACGAGGGCGGGTACGCCACTTCCGTCAGCGGCAGTTCTTCTGGTCTTCTGGTCGCGCCCCCTTGCTCACATGATATGAGGATATTTTCCGCGTGCCTATTCGGTTCCGGATGCGAAAGCAGGCGCAGCGGCTTCTAGTGGGTACCCTATACCAACGGTGCACAGGGGGCGGGGTGGTACTCTCGCGTCGACCGGGTCGGCGTCGTCCAGGGGGATAGCGTGCAGACAAGAACGAAGATCGCAGCCGTAATAATCATTGCGGCAGCCACGGTCTTTTTCGAAACTGTCGATCTTTCTGCATCGCCGCAGTACCGTCTCCTCGATGCACAGTTCGCCTTGCTGAGAACCTGGGTTCCACGCCCCGCAGCGCGGGAAGTGGTGATAGTCGGCATTGATGAGGAGACCACACGCAGCATCGCCGAGCCGATTACGCTCTGGCATAGCCACCTCGCCAAGTTCTTCTTCGCCATGGCACAGGCAAGGCCTGCGGTCGTGGGCGTGGACATCGTCCTGCCAGACCGCAGCTTCGACGCAGTCGTGCCAGGCATTGACAAGGTGCTGCTTGCAGGATTGCTCGAGGCGCGACGCAGCCATCCGGTGGTGCTTGGTCTCACCGTCGACTTCTCAGGAAATCGACGCCCTATACATGCGCCGTTTCTGGCGGTAGCGGGACCGGCCGGGGCCGGGTACGTACTCATGCCGGTCGACCACGACGGACACGTCAGGCGCTTCGATGAAAGGCTAGGCGCGAACCGCGAACGAGTACCGACATTGGCAGGGCAGATGGCGCGGCATCTGCAAGTGGAGCCAGGGGCGGGCCTCATTGATTTTTGGCGCGGCTCGCCCTTCGATTACATTCCGTTTCACCAGCTCGCGCAATGGTCCGATAGCGGAGACCACCGCGCGCTCCAGCAGGCATTTCGCGACAAGCCGGTGCTGCTCGGAACCGTATGGAGGTACGAGGATCGAACGCGCGTCCCCACCAAGCTTGCCGCATGGGACAGCGCGGCGCTCGATGTGCCTGGCGTGGTCCTTCATGCCCAGGCGTTACGCACGATCCTCGGCAACGGTCTGGTGCGGGACGTTCCGCACGGCGTCACCCTCGCGTTGACCGCGGCAAGCGCGCTGCTTTGGCTTGTCTCAGCCAGCACGTTGGCCGTTCTCGCGGTCTTCATCGTCATGTCAGCGATGCTTCTCGCGGTTTCGACCTGGCTCCTCGCCAATGGATGGTTCCTGCCGACCGCGGCCCCCGCTCTCGGCGCTGCGCTCGCCCTCGCCGGACGCAATGTCGCGGACACGCTGCAGAAGCTGCGCGAGCGGCGGCGGCTCCGCAGTTCATTCTCGGGCTATGTCAGCCCGGCGGTCATGGAGGAGATCCTTGCCGGGCGCGTGCAGCCGGACCTCGGCGGCGAGAACCACTTCGTATGCATCATGTTCTCGGACATTCGCGGCTATACCACTCGCAGCGAACAGATGGCGCCGCAGCAGGTGATTCGCTTTCTCAACTGTTATTTCGAAGAGGTCGTGACACTCATCCATGCGCGGGGCGGGAGCGTCGTGAGCTTCATGGGAGACGGCATCATGGCGGTATTCGGTGCGCCGAAACAGCTCGAGAATCCCTGCCAGAGCGCATTCGACGCCGCGCGCGACATGCTTGAGCATGTTGCCGGACTGAACGAGCAGCTCGAGGCGAAAGCAGCGATAGAGATCGGCGTCGGACTCCACGCCGGAGAGGCAGTGATTGGCCACGTCGGGTCTTCCGCCCGTCACGACTATACGGCCATTGGGGACGCAACCAACGTCGCCTCTCGCCTGGAAGGACTTACCAAGGAAGCCGGCTATTGTATCGTCTTATCGAGAGCGGTAGTCGAGCAACTGCGGGAGCCTGCCGAACTCGAGTTCCTTGGACCCACGGCGATCAAGGGCCATACCCCTGTTGAAGTTTTCGGCTATAAGAGCATTAGGGCCCGCGCCGGCATTTGATTTTCTGGCGCTACACTGGAGCGGCGCCCATGCTTGCGCCGTGCTGGTCTTCCACCAAATGGGGAGTGGAGGAAGTGACGCTGTCGCTGCCGCCCTTGTGCACCGTTCTGGTTTGGGCATTGACTGTGCTCGCGTTGCCCGCAATGGCGAGCAGTGTGGCGATCGTGACGGACCTTTCCGGCAAAGCGACCGCCGAAGGCATGAACGTCGCCATTCTTTTTGAGATACGGGAGGACGCCCGTGTTGAAGTAACCGACGGGACGCGAATGGTTGCGGTTTATTTCTCGTCTGGTGAGGAATACACCTTCACGGGTCCGGCACAGATCCACTTTCGCCCCGGTGAGCCGCAAGTATTGAGCGGCCCAAAAGCAGAGAAGCGCTCCAATCCGCTCGCCAGGAGCGGAAGAAACGTCGCGATCAAACCAATCGGCGTCGCCCAAGCGGGTTTCGTCATGCGCAGTTGGCGCAATACCGCGCGGGTCAAGCTGCTAAGTCCATCCGGCACCCTGACGCTCGAGCATAGCCCCGAATTCCGCTGGACCGAGGTAGAGTCGGCCCTGAGATACCACTTCGAGCTTACCGACGACACCGGGGAGCCCCTCTACGAAGCCAACGTGGCGGCATCCTCGCTGCGCTTGCCCGCTTCGTTGCGCTTGCGAGAAGGCGCGCGATACACCTGGCAAGTGTCGACGCGGTTGTCCAACGGACGGCGCTATGTAGGCGCCAGCGATTTCAGCGTCGCGTCACCCGAGCTTCGTTCGGAGGCGGAAGCTCTGCGGCCCGTTGCCACCGCACCGGTATCCGCGCAAGTCACATTCGCGTTGTGGCTGGAGCAGATGGAATTGAAGGACGAAGCGCGCAAGTACTGGAAGGCAGTGGCGAGCGAGCGGCCGCGCGACGAGCGGCTGAAGACGCTCAGTGTGGATTAAGGAGTTTCGGCCGTTGAACTGCAGAGGAAGATCGACGCGCCGGGCAGGATGATTTGAATCAGGCCCCCCTCGCACATAAGCGCGCGCTCTAGTTGAGCTTGTAGGATACGAGCTCGAGATCGTAGTCCGGCGCCTGCCCGCCCTGCGAATAGGTGCGCATCGTGGACTTCACCAGCCGCTTCGCGGCCTCAGCGTACCAGAAGGTTGCACGGCGTTGCACGAAGTCGCTGGGGCGGGTCGGGCTACCGACAGTGAAGTTGATCTCGACCTTCACCGCATCGAAAGTCCCAGCAGGCGTCGTAACGTTTTCCTGGCCGACAACGCGCGCGGTGTACGCACACGTCGGCTGGCGGAAACAGAAATAGTCGTTGCGCACATGGATGTCGTCCCACTGGGCAGCCGGCCCTACCGCGTCGAGGATGTGCAAATAGGGCGAAAACATCCACACGTCCTGGAGGATGTTCAGGTCGGCCCCGGCGCCGTACGCGCGCTGAACCGAGCCGAAGAGGTTGTCCTCGTCGAGGATGCCGTCCTTCGAGACACCGACCACGTGCACGTCGACGGTACGGCTTTCGCGCGTAAGTATGTCCTTGTACGCGTATTGCCAGCGGTCGCCGGCCTTGGGAAAGCGCGGGTCGAGCACTTCGGCGGCGACCGGCGTAGGCGCTACGGAAGCCATCTGGGTCGATTGCTGCAGCGGATCGTTTCGATCCCCGAGCGGATCGCCGGAGGGTGCCGGCAGCTCGGGGGCCGGTGCCGCGGCCACAGGCAACGCGCCGGGCGGCTTGGCGCCTAGCGCTTCGGCGCGCCGGCGCATCTCTTCCTCCAGCTCGGCGCGCTGCTTGGCCAGCATTTCGCGGATCGTCTCCTGCATCTTGCGCTGCTCGGCGGCGAGCTTCTGCTGCTCGAGGCGCACCGCGTCGGCTACCGCCCTCTGCACCGCCGCCTGCTGCACCGCTTGGGCGCTACCAGGATCCGGGGCGACGAAGAAGAAGTCGCCTCGGAGCGAGCTGGATTCCCACGGAATCTGGCGCTCGCGCGTCTCCCGGCCCACGCCGATGCGCACGTCCTTGAAAAGCTGCTCGATGGGCAGGCCGGGACGCCCCATGTTGGCGAGCAGGTGCTTGGTGTAGATGCCGTTGTCGCCGTCGCCGTCGGCGGCCACGGAACCCGGGGCGGTGGCGAAGGCAACCAGTGTCCCCGAGGGCGCGTCCATCTGCGCCAGACCCTGCTGCGCGGAGCGGAAGCTGCGCGCGAAGGGGTTGTTGCGGCAGGCGTCCAGGATGACGAGGTTGAGCGAGTTCTTGACGCTGTCGAGCTTGGCGAGCACGGTGTTCGCGTCGACCGACTCGTCCTCGACCTCGTTCTCGCGCTGGATGTCCGCTCCTACCGGGATGAGGTAGTTACGCCCACGGATCTGCATGCCGTGGCCGGCGAAGTAAAAAAGCGCCACGCCCCCTTCGGCCAGCTCGTCGCCCCACTCGCGGATCGCCGCGCGCATGGTCGAGCGCTTGGCGTTCTCCAGCAGGCGCACGCGGAAGCCGGTTTGCTCGAGCGCCTGCGCCATCGCGCGCGCGTCGTTCACCGGGTTGCGCAGCGGCGCGTCGCTGTAGGCGCCGTTACCAATCACCAGCGCCGTGCGCCTCTCACCGTCGGGCGCGTTCTTCGGCTCGATGCGCAGCGAGCGCTCCTGCGCAACCGCCGCCGCGCACCAGAGCACCAGGAGCATGCCCCACCCCAGCAACCGCGATCGCATTCTGTCGAAAGTTTACCCGCCTTTTAGAATAGCGACGATGATCCCTTTCTCCTTCGCGAATCCTTACCCCTGGCCGCGCAAGCCGCTGCTCGCGCCGAACGTCGTGTCCACCTCGCAGCCGCTCGCCGCGCAAGCCGGACTGCAGATGCTCGCGGCGGGCGGCACCGCGGTCGACGCGATCCTCGCGACCGCCATCACGCTGACGCTGGTCGAGCCGGTGTCGAACGGCATCGGCTCGGATGCCTACGCGATCGTATGGGACGGGACGCGCCTGCATGGTCTGAACGCATCTGGCCGCTCGCCCGCGCTCTGGACGCCTGACTACTTCGCCGGCCAGAAAGCCATGCCCATGCGAGGGTGGAATACGGTTAGCGTGCCGGGCTGCGTCTCGGCGTGGGTCGAGCTCCATGCCCGCTTCGGCAAGCTGCCGTTCGAGCGCCTTTTCGAGGCCGCAATCGGCTATGGGCGCGAAGGCTTTCTCGTCTCGCCGACCATCGCCGGGCAGTGGGCCGCGCAGGTGTCGGAACTCAAGTCGCAGCCGGGCTTCGCCGATGCCTTTATGCCGGAGGGACGCGCGCCCAAACCGGGGGAACGCTTCCGCTTCCCGGCGCATGCTGCGGCGCTGCAGACGATCTGCGAGTCGAAAGGAAAGGCCTTCTACGCAGGCGAGCTCGCCGAGCGCCTCGAGGCGGCGGCGAAGCGCGACGGCGGTGCGCTGCGCGCCTCCGACATGGCGACGCACCGCGCCGACTGGGTCCAACCGCTCGAAATCGCCTACCGCGGCTACACGCTGCACGAGCTTCCGCCGAATGGCCAGGGCATTGTGGCGCTGATGGCGCTCGGGATGCTGGAGCGCTTCGACCTGCGCTCGCATCCGGTGGATGGCCCGGACAGCCTGCACCTGCAGATCGAGGCGATGAAGCTCGCCTTCGCCGACGCGCGACGCTGGGTCGCCGACCTCGATTACATGAAGGAGGTCACGCCGCAGTCGCTTCTCGATCCCTCGTACCTCCGGGAAAGATCCAAGCTCATCGACCTCGAGCGGGCGCAGGACTTCGGCCACGGCACGCCACCGCGGAGCGGCACGGTCTACCTCGCCGCAGCGGACGCCTCCGGCATGATGGTCTCCTTCATCCAGTCGAACTTCATGGGCTTCGGCTCGGGCGTGGTGGTCGACGGTATTTCGCTGCAGAACCGCGGCGGCACCTTTGTCCTGACCGAGGGGCATCCCAACCGGGTTGGGCCGAGGAAGCGGCCGTACCAGACGATCATCCCTGCCTTCGTCACGAAGGACGGGAAGCCCGTCATGAGCTTCGGGGTGATGGGCGGCACGATGCAGCCCCAGGGCCACGCGCAGGTCATGGTGCGCATCGCCGATTACGGTCAGAGCCCGCAAGCGGCGTGCGACGGGCCCCGCTTCCGCATCGTGCAGGGCATGGAGGTGAGCGTCGAGACGGCGATGCCCCCGGCGACGGTCGAGGCGCTGCGCAGCCGAGGGCACAGGATCGTCTCGATGCCCGACGACTACAACCAGTTCGGCTGCGCCCAGCTCATCTGGAAGCTCGACGGCGGCTATTACGCGGCCAGTGACCCGAGAAGGGACGGGCAGGCCGTGGGGTTCTGAGAGTGCTGAAGATCTGGGGCCGCACGAACTCGGTGAACGTGAAGAAGGCGTTGTGGGCGGCGGCGGAGCTCGGCCTCGAGTACGAGCGCGTCGACGCCGGCATGCAGTTCGGCGTGACGAGGACCCCGGAGTACATCAGCATGAACCCGAACTCGCTCGTGCCGACGATCGAGGACGACGGCTTCGTCCTCTGGGAGTCGCACTCGATCGTGCGCTACCTCGCGGCGAAGCACGGCGCCGGGACGCTGTGGCCCACCGACCTGCGCCAGCGCGCCGACGCCGAGCGCTGGATGGACTGGGCCTTCACGCTGCAGGGGGCGATGCGCGACGTTTTCTGGGGCCTCATCCGCACGCCGCCGGAGAAGCGCGACGGGAAAGCGATCGAGGCCGGGGCGAGACGCAGCAGGGAGCTGCTGCAGGCCGTGCTCGAGAAGAATCTGGAAAAGCGGCCCTACGTGACAGGCGGGTCGTTCACCATGGGGGACATTCCCGTCGGATGCGAGGTGCAGCGCTGGATGCGAGTGCCGATCGAGCGCCCGCGGCTGCCGGCGGTGGAGGCGTGGTTCGAGCGTCTACGCGCCCGGCCGGCGTTTCTCGAGCTCGTCGACGTCCCGCTGACCTAGCGCGAGGCTGCGCCCCGCCTTGTCCATGGCGGCGAGCGCGCGAACCTTCTCGTAGAAGCGGCCGAGGTCGCCCTGCTCCGCCGCGAGCAAGCGCTCGAAGGCGGGCACCAGGTCGCTATAGAGCGCGATGGAAACGAGGAATGCGTTGTTCGGCTCGGCCGGGATGATCGCACCGTACTCCGCACGCAGGCGGTCGAACTCCTCGCGCTTCGCCTGGACCAGCACCTCACGGGTAAGGCCGGCCGCGTAGACCTCGGCGAGCCGGTCACGGGCCTCCTTCACGCGCGCGGCGAAACGTTGCTTTCTCGCCTGTGCGGCGCGGAAGGACTCGAGCTCCGCGGCGCGCCCCTCGGCTTCGAGCCAGCGCTTCACGCCGGCCTCCTCGACGACCACCGCGAAGGACTCGTTGAACGTGGTGTCGTTCTTCGCGTAGGCGATCTGGTGTGCGAGCTCATGAAACACGAGCCGCGCGAGCTGCGTGTCAGGGTAGCCGATGAAGGTCGAGAGCAGCGGGTCGTTGAACCAGCCGAGCGTCGAGTACGCGGGCACGCCGCCCACGTGCACGTCGTAGCCCTGGCTGCGCAGCCTCTCCGCGTGGCGCCGCGCGTCCTTCTCGTCGTAGAACCCGCGGTAGGCGACGCAGCCCGTGAACGGGAAGCATTCCTGCCTCGCCTCGACGGAGAACTCGGCCGCGGCGAAGACATTCCACACCACGTAGGGGCGATCGAGGTGAGCGTAGCTGTTGTAGCTCCCGTTGTCTGGGAGGGCGAGGTTGCGCGAAGCGAACGCGCGGATGCGCTGCGCGAGCTCGAGGCGGCCGCGCAGGTCCGCCGGCGTACGCGGATCGGCCAGCCATTCGTCGAGGGGCCGCGCCGCGTTCACGACCTTGAGATGGCCGCCGATCGCCTGCGAGTAGTACGAGAACGTCTCGCAGCCGGCGAGCAGCGTCGCGAGCGCGAGCATGAGCAGCCGCTTCAATCGAACCTTCCTTGCTCGAAAAACCGCGTCGCGAGACGAGCGACCCGCGAGGATAGAACCAGCATGCTGTGGCCCTCGGGCACCAGCACGCGCTGCGTCATCCCCTGCACCTCGGTCTCTGCGACGCGCACCACGCCGTCATTTTCCCCCGGCAGCGCCCCGAGCGCGCGCCCAAGGCCGAAAGGCAGCGTCCCCGCGATGATTCCAAGCGGCTCCGGCCGCGGCCAGCGCGCCTCGCACTCCGACCAGCGCGCGCACGAGGCCCCGAGCATCCAGCGTCCCAACGCGTGCCGGCCGAGCCGGCGCCCGGCAAGGCAGCCGCGCACCGGCGCACCAAGAAAGACCACCGAGGCCGCGCGCAGTTCACGATGACGGCACAGCGCTTCCAGAATGAGCACGCCCCCGAGGCTGTGCCCGACGAAGTGGGCGCTGCGCCCGCCCAGCCGCTCGCGCACGAACGCCGCAAGCGAAGCGACGTTCGCCTCCAGCGCGTCCCTTCCCCGGTAGACGAACACCACCGGTGCCCAACCCGCCCTCGCGAGGCGGCCACGCAGCACGGCCATGGCGACGCTGGGCATCCACAGCCCCGGCACCAGGACCACGTCGCGCATCAGCCGCCCTGCGACGCCCGCGCGAATATGGCGCTCGCCCGCACGATGCGCCTGCCGGCGGCGAGAAGATAGCAGTTCGCGAAGGCGAGCCGCCCGCCGGCGTGCTGGATCTCGACGGCCGACTCGATCCAGTCTCCGACCCGGGCGGGACTGGCGTAGTCGACGGCGAGGTGCACCGTGAAGAAGTTGCCGGAAAGCTTCTCGCTCTCAGCGAGCAGCGCATAGCCGAGCGCGAGATCGGCCAGGGTCGCGAGCAGCCCCCCGTGGCACACGCCCCGCGAGTTGGTGTGCTTCTCCTCCACGCGCAGCCCGATCGAGACGCCGGTCGCGTCGCGACGCTGGTAGAGCGGGCCCACCAGCGCGTTGAACGGGCTCAGGCCCTTCATGGCGCGGAAGCCCTCCGGAGCGTTCACTTCCTCTCCACGAGGTCGAGCATCGCCTGCGCGCGGTAAGCCACCGGGTAGTCGACCATCAGGCCGTCGACCTGCACCGCTGCCTCGCCTCGCGCCTCGGCCTCGCGGAACGCGGCCACGATGCGCCGTGCCCGCGCCAGCTCCTCGTCGCTCGGAAGATAAGCGGCGTTCACCGGGGCAATCTGGTCCGGATGCACGCACAGCCGGCCTTGGAACCCGGTGCGGCGGCTGCGTTCCAGCGCGCGCCGGAAGGCCTCCACCTCCTTGAAGTGAAACCAGGGGCTGTCAATCGGATTCTCCATCCCCGCGGCCCGCGAGGCGAGAACCACGCGCTCGCGGGCGCCGGCGAGCTCGGGCTCATCGAGCGTGGGCGAGAGCCCTAGGTCGTTGGAGTAGTCGGCCGCGCCGAACGCGACCCGCTTGACGCGCCAGGGACCGCGATAGGGGCGCAGGCTGCGCGCCTGCAGGACGCGGTCGATGCGCTGCAGTCCGGCCGCAGTCTCGATGATGGGCATGAGATCGAGCGACCCTTCGTCGATGCCGCGCTCGCGCTCAAGCGCCGCAAGTAGCCAGTCGATGGCGTGCAGGTCGGCCGCGCTCTCGACCTTGGGCAGAAGCACGCCCGCGATGCC
This sequence comes from Burkholderiales bacterium, assembly GCA_035649175.1. GTDB lineage: Bacteria > Pseudomonadota > Gammaproteobacteria > Burkholderiales > SG8-39 > SCGC-AG-212-J23. The sequence goes on from DASRKB010000102.1 coordinate 47,030, forward strand.
GGGCCGCACGGTCTCGAGGAGGTCGCCGTAGCAGAACGGTGTTGCCGGCGCGTTCACGCGCACATACACCCGAGCGCGGCCCTTCCGGCCGAGCGCCGCCGCGACGTCCTTGCGCGCGGACACCTTGTCGGAAAGCGCAACCGAGTCCTCGAGGTCGAGGATCACCGCGTCGGCATCCAGGGTGAAGGCCTTTTCCACCCGGCGCGCCACGTTTCCCGGCGCAAAGAGGAAGGATCGGTTCAAATGCAGCCTCCTATTCGATGTATTTGCGCTCTTCCCAGGCGGGATAGGGCTGCGACGCGGCCTCGCGAAGCGCGGGCGGCCAGACCACGGTCGGACGGCCGAACAGGATCTGCGAGACGGCGGCCTTGAGCGCCACCTGCTCCCCGGTTTTCGGATCGACCTTGTAGGCGCCGACCACCGTGTCGACCTCGAGGCTCGCGAGCGCTTCGCGAAGCTTCTCCTGCTCGAGCGTCCCCGCGCGGCGCACTGCTGCACCGAGGATCGTCCCTGCGGCGTAGCCGCGGGCGGCAGCATCGTCCGGCCGCTTGCCCCAGCGGGTAGCGAACGACTGTGCGAAGGCCTCGTTCCCCGGAGTCGCGAGCCACGGCTCGTACTCGAGCGCGCCAAGGCTGAACTCGGCGTACTGTCCCAGAGCTTCGACAAAGGGCGGCTCGTCGGAAGCGCTCGAGAAGAAGAGCTTCGGGGCGTAGCCCGTCGACTTGAATGTCCGCACCATCCCGATCGCCTCGCGTGCCTCGCCAAAGGCGATCCACGCCTCCGCCCCCTCGGCGCGGGCCGCCGCGATCTGCTGCGCGAAGTCGACCGTGCCGGGGGCGTAGGCGCGAACCGGCGGCTTGCCGAAGCCCTGCGCGCTCGCGAGCTCGGCGGCCGCCTCCGCCATGTCGAGTGAACGGGGATCGTCGCGTGCGAGGAGAAACAGCCGCTCGAGCCGCTGGGCTTTGACCAGGTCGAGCACGCCCGCCCCGTAGGCGGCGTACGGTACGCCGGCCTGAAAGAGATACCGGGGCGCGCGCTGGTGCACGGTTCGCGCCGGGCCCGCCCCGTTGAGCATCACGCGCCCCGCCCGCTCCGCGACCGCAGCCCCCATGAGCGTCGCCGCCGAGCCATAGGGTCCGACCAGCAGGTCGACCTTCTCCTCAACCAGCATCTCGTACTCTCGCCCAGCGCGAATTGCCTGCGAGCCGTCGTCGCGCAGCCGCAGCTCGACCGGTCGGCCGAGCAGCCCGCCTGCCGCATTGACCTCGGCCTCCCAGAGCATCAGCCCTTGGCGGTAGCCTTCAGCGAGCCGGGCATGGGAGCCGCTCTGCGATACCACCGCGCCCACGGTGATCGGCTGAGCGAGGGCCGCGCCACTCGTAAGGGCGGCCGCGACGAGCGCCGCCCTAGTACTGATCCACTTTGTCATCGACCGCGTGGCCGCGCATCGGGATCAGCATCGAGCGCTCAAAGGTCATGAATACCGTGCCGTCGGCCTTCTTGCCGGTGGTGCGTACCGTCACGATGCCGTGGTGCTTGCGCGAGTTGGATTCGCGCTTGGCGATCACCTCCGACTCGGCGTAGATCGTGTCGCCGGCGAACACCGGCGCGGTGAGGCGGATCTTGTCCCACCCGAGGTTGGCGACCGTCTTCTGGCTCACGTCGGAGACGCTCATGCCGGTGACGATGGAAAGGGTCAGCGCGGAATTCATGAGAGGGCGCTTGAACTCGGTGCCCGCGGCGTACACCGCGTCGAAGTGCAGCGGATGCTGGTTCATGGTAAGGAGCGTGAACCAGGTGTTGTCCGTCTCGGTAAGGGTGCGTCCGGGCCGGTGCTCATACACCTCGCCGAGCTCGAAGTCCTCGTAATGCCGGCCCGCCGACTCGCGGTAACGCCGCGGGCCCACTTCCTTTGCTCTTACGACCATGTGTGAGAATCCGTTCCGTGGAAGATTTGAAGGAGATCCTGGGCAAGATTGTAGGGAGGTCGAACCTCCTCACCTCGCCCGAGGATACCGCAGCCTACCTGACCGACTGGCGAAGGCAGTACGCCGGCCCCGCGGAGTGCGTGGTGCGGCCCTCCAGCACCGCGGAGGTATCGCGCGTCGTGGCCGCCTGCGCGCAGGCGGGTGTAGCCATCGTGCCCCAGGGCGGCAACACCGGGCTCTGCGGGGGATCGGTGCCCACCGGTGTGCGGCGCGAGGTGCTGCTCTCGCTCAGCCGCCTCAACCGCATCCGCGAGGTGGACGCGCTCAACGACACGCTCACCGCCGAAGCAGGATGCGTTCTCTCGGCGGTGCAACGTGCGGCCGAAGACGCCGGGCGGCTCTTCGCCCTGTCGCTCGCGGCAGAAGGCAGCTGCCAGATCGGGGGCAATCTCTCCACCAACGCCGGCGGCGTGAACGTGCTGCGCTATGGCAGCGCCCGTGATCAGGTGCTCGGCTTGGAGGTGGTCCTGCCCGACGGGCGGGTGTGGAGCGGCTTGCGGGGCCTGCGAAAGGACAATACGGGCTACGACCTGAAGCAGCTTTTCCTGGGCGCGGAAGGCACGCTCGGCGTCATCACGGCTGCGGTGCTGCGGCTTCACCCCTTGCCGACGGCGAGCGCGACTGCTTGGGCCGGCCTTGCCACGCCGCGCTCTGCCGTGGAGCTGCTCGCCAGCCTGCATGCGCGGCTCGGCGAGCGTATCAGCGCGTTCGAGCTCGTCTCGCGGGAATGCCTGCGCGCGGTCCTCGACTGGGCCAAGGACCTCCGGGATCCGCTCACCGCGGCTTATCCCTGGTACGTCCTGCTCGAGGCTTCCGACAGCGGCTCGTCCGATTCGCTGCGTACGCGCCTGGAGGAGGCGCTCGCGGCGGAAGCGGGTCGCGGCACGCTGAGCGATGCGGCAATCGCGCAGAGCGCGGAGCAGGCGCGCTCGCTCTGGCGCATTCGCGAGTCGATTCCCGAGGCGCAGTTCGCCAACGTGAAGCACGACGTCTCGGTGCCGGTTTCCCGCGTGCCGGCCCTGCTCGAGGCGCTCGGCGAGAGGATCGGGCAGGCCTTTCCCGACGCCCCGCGCTATGCCTTCGGCCATGTCGGCGACGGCAACATCCACTACAACGTGGGAGGCGCTGATCTGATCCGCCGGCGGCAAGAAGTGAACCGCATCGTTTACGACGCCGTATCCGCGCTTGGCGGCTCGATTTCCGCGGAGCACGGCTTGGGGCAGCTCAAGCGCGAGGAGATTCGAAAGCACAAGGATGCCATCGAGCTCGAGCTGATGCGCGCGCTGAAGGGCGCCCTCGACCCCCAGGGCCTCATGAACCCGGGCAAGGTGCTTTAGCGCGTCAGAAAGAGGGCCTGCCGCCGGCCGTCGGGCGCGACGAGCTCGCCGCTCATCCGGGTGCCCTCAACGCGGCCGCTGAAGCGTCCCTCCCGCGAGCGCCACGAGATCTCGTGCCCCGAGAGCCGGGCGTCCTCGGCGCCCGATACGTCGATCTGCTGATAGTTCTGCTCGATGCGCACCTCGCGTCCGTCGACGCGCCAGGTCCCGCGTACCTCGGCCGGCACGATCCACAGAAAGAGCCGGCTTTCGGGGCCCTGGCCGGGATGCGGCTGGGCGATGCGCATGACCTCCGTACGGTCGGGCTTCCACCCCGCCATGGCGAAGCCATGGGCGACGATGCGCGTGCCAGGCCGCAGCTCGGAGATGAAGCGCGGTTCGAGCTTGCCAATCAGCCCCGGAAGCAGGTAGAGGGTCACGACGCTCGCCGGGGAGATATCGGCGAGCAGCACGTCGCCCTGCACGAACGAAACCCGATCGCTCACGCCGGCAAGGCGGGCGTTGCGGCGGGATTCCTCGACCAGCGGTGGGCTGAGCTCAATCCCGATGCCGCGGGCGCCGAACTTGCGCGCGGCAGCGATGACGATGCGGCCGTCCCCGGAGCCGAGGTCCATCACCACGTCATCGGCGCGCGTGCCCGCGAGCTCGAGCATCCGCTCGACCACCGCGTCCGGGGTGGTGATGAACGGCGGGCGCAGGTCCGCGTCGTCGGCGCTTGCCTGGCACGCGACGAGAAGCAGGGGGAGCAGCGCCGCCCTCACGGCATGAGCGCCGCGATCTTTTGTTGCGCCTCGGGACTCGCCCAGTCGAGCGCGCCCACGTGGCGGATGCGCAGCTCGCCCTCGGGCCCGAGCACGTAGGTCGCCGGCAGGATGCGCGCCCCCCAGGCCTTGGTCAGGCTGCCGTCGCGGTCGAGCAGCACCGTGAACTTGTGCGGCATCGTTTTCAGGTAATCGCCGGCCACCCTGCCGCCCTCGGCGACGTTCACGGCGAGCACCACGAAGGGCCGGCCTTCCAGCGCCTGGCGCAGCCGCTCCAGGCTGGGCATCTCCTCCCGGCATGGACCGCACCAGGTCGCCCAAAAGTTCACCATCACCACCTTGCCACGGTAGTCCGCGAGACGGTGCACGCGACCGTCCAGGTCTTCGAGCTCGAGCTTCGGCGGCCCGGCGATGGCGCCGGCGACCCAAAAGGCGAGCAGCGCGAGGAGCCAGCGTGCGCGCATCAGGCTTTGAGCTCGCGAACGGTGATGACGTACTTGAACGAGTCGGGATCGAGCTGGTCGAGGCGATCGCCGCCGGTCTCGGCGTTCGGGTACATCAGGTAGGGCAGCTGCGGACCGCGCGAACCCGGCAGCGAGATGTCGTGGCCCATGTTGTAGGCCAGCCAGTTCATCTCCCAGCTTCCGAACAGGCGCTTGCGCGCCGCCTCGACCTTGCCGTCATCCATGGGGAGGTTGCCGGGCGGCTCCTCCAGCACCACCTTACGCACGTCGGCGGGATCGACGGGTACCCAGCCGAAGCCCGGCGCGAAGAACTCTGCGCGGCAATGCTGGGCCTTGCTGATGACCGGCGACCCTGTTCCAAGGCTCTTGTAGCCGTGGGCCGAGGGCGCGACCCGGATGCCGTACACGTCGCGCGCCGGCACGCCCGCGGCGCGCGCCAGGCCGACGAAAAGGGCGTTCAGGTCGCCGCACTTGCCGCCGAGGTTCCTGGTCTCGAGCATGGCCTTGATGTCGCCCCAGCCGCAGCCGCGCACCTTCGGATCGCGGAAGCTGTTGTCGACCACCCACTCGTAGATCGCGCGTGCCTTGCCGACATCGCCGCGGTTTCCCTTGACGATGTCTTCGGCGGTCTCGCGCACGATGCCGTCGGTCGGGATGAGCTCGGTCGGCGCGGTGAAGAACTTGCGCTCGGCGGCGCTCAGCGCCGCGCCGCCGGCCGGGCCCGAGAGGTCCACGCTGCGGTCGCGTACCGGCGTCGAGAACCGGCTCGAGAGCTCGAGATAGGGAGCACTCTCTGACGCGGACCACTCGACGTAGAGCATCTCCACGCCGTACTTCGGGTCGCGCATCAGCTCGGCGCGCGCCGCGTTACCGTGCCAGGCATTGCCCTGCCCGCGGTGCCAGTCGAGGGATCCGGACATCGGCAGCGGGATCCACGCGCGCGAAAGGCCGGCGGGTCGCTGGATGTCGAGGCGCGTGGTGATCTCGAAACTGCGCCATCCGCTCCGGCCGTGGGCGATGCGCCAGGGGAGCGAGACGACAGCCGCGGAAGCAGCGGAGGATGTAAGAAACGCTCTGCGGTCCATGAGTACTCCTGACTTGAACTAAAGGAAAATGCGGCAGGGTGCCGAGCGGGGCGTGGACGGGCCGTCAACTCTAACGGCTCGACCGCCGAAAGAAAACCCGAGACGCTTCATGGTCTCGCGGAATATCGCCCCGCGTTCCGCTGTGTTGGGCAGGGTGTCGGCCGGCCGAATCTATAATGCCCCCGGCATGTACAAGACCTGGCTGGAGGTCGCCCTTAACGGGGCATGGGGCAAGGGTCTCCAGCCGCAGATCCCCATGCGGGTCGACGACATCGTCGCCCAGGGGGTCGCGTGCGCGGCCGAGGGCGCGGCGATCGTGCACGTGCATGCCTACGATGCGGAAAGCGGGCGTCAGCACGACGACGCCGACACCTACGCGCGCATCATCGAGGGAATCCGCAGCCGCGCCGACTGCATCGTCTACCCGACGATACCGGTGGGCGGCGACACCATGTCGGCCGAGCAGCGCTTTCGAGCGATCGAGGCGCTCGCGCGCCGCGGCCTGCTCGAGTGGGCGGTGGTCGATCCGGGCTCGGTGAATCTCGACAGCTTCGTCTACGTCAACCCCGACGAGCATGTGCGCCACGGGCTCGGGCTCGCCGCGCAGCACCGCTTCCATCCAGGCTACGCGATCTACGAGCCGGGGTTCGTGCGCCTGGGCGCCCTGCGCGCCCGCGAGGCCGGCCCGGTGCCGCAGCCGATCTACCGCTTCATGTTCTCGGAGGGTTTGCCCTTCGGCTTCCCCCCCGCGCTCTACGCGCTCGAGGCCTACCTGCGGCTCCTCGGGGACAGCGCCCCCGGGGCGCCGTGGATGGTTGCTGGCCTTTCGGTCGACGTCCTGCCGCTCGTGCGGGCGGCGATCGAGCGAGGCGGACATGTACGGGTCGGCCTCGAGGATGCGCCGCTCGGCTCGGCGCGCTCGAACGTCGAGTGGACCATCGCGGCCCGCCGCGCCATCGAGGAGGCGGGAGGCCGGCTCGCGTCATCCGCGGAGGTGCGTCGCGCGTTGAATCCTGCGCGATGAGCGTTGACGACGAGTTCATGTCGGCCCTGCCGTCCGGCGACCTGTGGGTCTTCGGCTACGGCTCGCTCATCTGGTCGCCCTGCTTTCCCTACAAGGCGAGGAAGCTCGGCCGGATCCACGGCTACCACCGGGCCCTTTGCATCCTTTCGACCCGCTATCGCGGCACGCGGCAGCGGCCCGGGCTGGTGGTCGGCCTTTGCCCCGGGGGCTCGTGCTGGGGCATGGCGTATCGAATCGATGTGGCGCACGTGCGGCGCGCGCTGAACAGGCTCTGGAGCCGGGAGATGATCCGGCGCGTCTACCGCCCACGACTCGTTCCCGTGCGGCTGGCGGCGCGGCAGACCGTGCGCGGGCTCGCGTTCGTCGCCGATACGGCGCACCCCGCCTGCGTACGAGAGCTGGACCTGCACGGCCGCGCGAAGCTCGTCGCGCAAGGCATAGGCCAGCGCGGCGCCTGCGTGGACTATATCCGCCATACGCTCGACCACATGCACGAGCTCGGCGTGCGGGACCCGCATCTCGAGCGCGTGCTCCACGCCGCGCTCGAGCTACGCCAGGCGGGTGAGCGCTGATCGCATCCGTTCCAGAGCCTGCGCGAGACGTGCGCGCTGAGTCGCGAAGTTGAGGCGCACGAAGCGGGGCTCGCCAAACTGGCTGCCCGGCGACAGGGCGACGCCCGCTTCGAGAAAGAGCCGGTGCGGGTCCTTACCCTCCAGTCTGGAGCAGTCGATCCAAGCGAGATAGGTCGCTTCCGGGCGCGCGATCGGTAGCGGCTTCAGCGCGTCGAGCACCATCTCTCGGTTGGCGCGCAGGTACTCGTTCTGCGCGGCAAGCCAGTCGTCGCCCTCGCGATACGCCGCCAGCGTGGCGACATAGCCGAACACCGATGGCGAAGGCAACGCGTGCGCCCGCACGTCCGCCGAGAACGCCTCGCGCATCCCCGCGTCCTCGATCACCGCCCACGCGCATCCGGCGGCCGGAAAGTTGTACGCCTTGGTGGCCGACATCAGGGTCACCGAGCGCCGCGATACCTCCGGGCCGAGCGAGGCGATCGGGACGTGGCGGACTCCGGGTTCGAGCACCAGGTCGCAGTGGATCTCGTCCGAGACGATCGTCATGCCGCGCGTAAGGCCGGCGAGCTGCTCGAGCTCGCCCCGGCGGAACACCGTGCCGCCGGGATTCTGCGGGTTGCAGAGGAAGAGCGTCGTGGACCCCGTCGACCGGTGGACCACGTCGAGGTCGAGCACCCACCTGCCGGAGTCGAGCACGAGCGGCACCTCGTCGTGCGCCCGCGGCGCGAGCTCCAGCGCGCGCTTGAAGTGGTGATACACGGGCCTGGGTACGAGCGCATGGCCATCGGGCGGCACGAGCTTGCGCGCGGCGAGGTGCAGGCCAGGTACTACGCCAGGCAGAAACACGATCCATGAGGCATCGATCGTCCAGCCGTAGCGGGTGCGGCAGCGCGCCACGATGGCCTCGCGCAGGGCCTCCGGCGGCGCGGTGTAGCCCAGGACGCCGTGCCCCAGCCGCTCTTGCAGCGCACGGAGCACCGCCGGCGCGGCACGGAAGTCGGTATCGGCGACCCACAGCGGGATGACCTCAGGACCGTAGCGGTCCCAGCGCGTGCTCCAGGTCCCCGCCCTTTCCACCGGCGCGTCGAAGTCGAAAGGCATCGTCAAAAATAACGCCGGGCAGCGCCCGGCGTCGAGTGGTGGCGGTTGTTATTTCTTGGTGTTCGACAGCTCGTCTTCCTCCAGGCTGTCTCCCGCGCTCTCCTCCTCCTCTTGCTCCGTGCCGGCCTCCTGGGCATCCTCGAGCGCCTCGCGCAGCTGCGCGCCGTAGCCCCCATCGGGCTGGTAATCCTCGAGGGAAGCGCCGCCTTCGACCTCCTCGGTGACGACCGCGCGGGCGATCTCCTGCAGCTTTTCCGGCAGCCAGGTCGCGATCGCCGGGAACATCACGATCAGCGCGATGGCGATCACCTGCAGTCCCATGAACTCGAACATGCCCTTGTAGATGGTGAGCAGCGACCATTCCTTCACCACCTGCTTGAGGTAATAGGCCGACATCGCCACGGGCGGTGAGAGGTATGCCGTCTGCAGCGTCACGGCGACGATCGTGCCGAACCAGACCATCAGCATGTCGGGCGCGATCCCGAGCGACGCGGAGAGCGGCTGCTGAAGCCCGACCATCACCGGGTAGAAGATCGGCAGGAACACGAGGATCACCGCCGGCCACTCGAAGGGCCAGCCCAGCAGGAAGACCATCACCAGCACCATGACCAGCATCAGCACCGCGGGGAAGGGCAGCGCGAGCAGGGACTCCGTGATCCAGTTCGCGCTGCCCATGCGGGCAAACACCGCGCCGAAGATGTTCGAGGTGACCGCCAGCAGAAGCACCATGGCGGAGGTCGCGGTCGAGCTGAGCACCGCGCGCTTGAGTCCCGCGTAGGTCAACCTGCGGTAGGCCGTCGCCAGGATCAGCGCGCCCAGCGAGCCGATGCCGGCGGCTTCGGTCGGCGTCGCGAGACCTGCGAGGATCGAGCCCAGCGTCGCGGCGATGAGGCCCAAGAGCGGCACCACGCCAATCAAGACCTCCTTGATCATCAGCGGCAGGCTCGATACGCGCTCCTCCTTGGGCACCGGAGGTCCAAGGGCCGGGTTGAGCGTGCTGCGCCCGAGCAGGTAGATGAAGTAGATGCTGGCGAGGAGGAAGCCCGGGCCCATCGCCGCCGCGTAGAGGTCGGCAACCGAAACGCCCAGCACCGGCCCCATGACGATCAGCATGACCGAGGGCGGGATGAGGATGCCGAGCGTGCCACCGGCGGTGATCGCACCGGCGGCAAGCCTGCCGTCGTAGCCGGTCTTGATCATGATCGGTGCCGCCATGATGCCGAGCACCGTCACCGCCGCGCCGACGATGCCGGTCGCCATGGCGAACACTGCGGAAGTCACTATCACCACCAGGAAGAGGGCCCCGCGCACCTGCGCGAGCAGCATGCGGAAGGCGCTGAAAAGCCGCTCCATCAACCCCGCCTGCTCGGTGATGAAGCCCATGAAGATGAAGAGGGGCACCGCCGCGAGCAGCGACTCCTTCATCATGCCGATGGTCTGGAAGTACGCCAGGCTGAAGACCGTGTCGCCGAGCGCGAAGTAGCCGAAGGTGAGCGCGAGGAACAGCAGCGTGAACGAGATCGGGAAGCCGATGAAGATGGCGAAGATCATCACCACCAGCATCACCATCCCCACGAGCGTGATGCCGGTCATACCTCCATCTTCTCCTTGTGCTCGAGCTCGATGCCGGTGCGCGCGGCGTAGACGCTCTTGATCGTCTCGGATATCCCCTGGATGAGCAGCAGCAGGCAGGCGAGCGGCACCACCATCTTGAAGGGCCACAGGATCGGCCGCCACGGGGTCTGCTCCGAGAGCTCGTTGATGGTGTACGCGTACCAGCCCTCTTCCCAGCTGACGATGAGGAAGATGAAGATCGACGGAAAGAAGAAGACGATGTATGCGGTGCTGTCGATGACGCCCTTGGTGCGGATCGTCCACTTCTCGAAGAAGAAGTCGGTGCGGATGTGCGCGCCCTTGTGCAGGGCGTACGCGCAGCCGAGCATGAAGATCGCGCCGTACAGCATGTAGGTGAGGTCGAACGACCAGATGGTCGGGGCGTTGAAGCCGTAACGGGCGAACACCTCCCAAGCGACCACGGCGACCAGCGGGATATGCAGCCACGCCACCCAGGTGCCGGTGGTGTCGGTGAACTTGTCGATCACGCGGACGGTCTTGACCAGCCCCGCGGACGGCTCAGCCATGTCGCGCTACCCCCGAATAGCAAACGGGGGCGGTCTTCGCCGCCCCCGTCCGGGAAACACCTGCTATTTCTTCTTGGCGGCGGACTTTGCCGCCGGCTTGCCTTCCGGCCAATAGTAGTTCGCCGCGAACGAGTACGGCGGGAACATGAAGCGCTTCGCCGGCACCACGTAGGACGCATAGCTGCGCTGCGACTCGAGCGTCTTCTTGAAGAAGGGGCTCTTCGCCGCCTCCTCGGCCGCGACCTTGTCCCAGGTCTTCAGGAACTCGATCAGGATGTCGGGCGGGGTGCGCAGGATGCGCACGCCGTGCTTCTCCTGCAGCTCCTTCAGGGCGTCGGCGTTCTGGCGCTGCCACTTGGCCCACCACACGACGAAGGTTTCCGAGGCCACCGACTTCATCAGTTCCTGGTGCTCGGGCTTCATCGCCTTCCACACGTCCATGTTCATCAGCACTTCGCCGATGGTCACGTTCTCGTGCATTCCCGGGGTGTAGTGGTACTTCCAGACGTTGGCGAAGCCCAGGCGCAGGTCTTCGACGCCGCCGACCCACTCGGCGCAGTCGATCACGCCGCGCTGCGCGGCGGGGATGATCTCGCCGCCGGGCATGTTGACCGTCGTCATGCCCATCCGCTGCCAGATCTCCGCGGCCATTCCCGTCTGGCGGCACTTCATGCCCTTGAAGTCCGCGAGGTTCTTCACCGGCCGCTTGAACCAGCCAAACGCCTGCGGGCCCGAGGGCAGGATCGGGATCCATTGCACGTTCAGCTTGAGCTCTTTCTGGAAGAACTCGTTGCACAGCTCGATGCCGCCGCCGTGGTGCATCCAGCCCAGCGCATCGATCATGTCCATGCCGAAGGTGCCGCCGGGGCCGCCGGTGCACAGGATGGCGGCCTTGTTCTTGCCGACCCAGTAGCCCGACCAGGCGTGCGCGCCATCGAGCACCTTCTTGTGCGTGGCGTCGAGCACCTCGAACGCCGGCACGACCTGGCCGGCCGGCATCGCGTCGATCTTCAGCTGACCGCCGGAAACCTTGTGGACGCGATCGACGAAATAGGTAAAGTTCTCGTAGAGCGTCAGGCTCGCAGGCCAGGTGGCCTGCATCTTCAGGCTCGTCTGTGCCTGCGCGCCTGCGGACAATGCCGCGATGGCCGCAGCAGCGACGGCCGAACGAACGAAATGCCTCATTGACCCTCCTCCTCAAAAGTGGTTTTGCAAGGCGAAGGCCAGCCTACACGCTGCCCCCAACCCGGTCAACTTAACGAAAGAGGGCGGCCGCGGCCGCCCTCTTCCCGATGCTTGCTCCCGGCTACTTTGCCTTCTTCCCCGCCGGCTTCGACGGCTGCTCCGGGAAGTAGTAGTTCGCGGCGAACGAGTACGGCGGGAACATGAAGCGCTTCGCCGGCACGACCTTTGCCGCGTACGCGCGCTGCGAGTCGAGCACCTTCTTGAAGAACGCGCTCTTTGCCGACTCCTCCGCCGCGATCTTGTCCCAGGTCTTGAGGAACTCGATCAGGACCGCCGGCGGTGTGCGCAGCATCTGCACGCCGTGTTTCGTGCGCATCTCGTCGATCGCGTCGGCGTTCTGCTTCTGCCAGCGGATACCCCAGCGCACGAAGGTGTCGAAGGTCGCCACGCGCACCGATTCCTGCTGCTGCGGCGTGAAGCCGGCCCAGACGTCCGTGTTGATGATCAGCTCGAGCATGGAGTTCGACTCGTGCATGCCGGGGGTGTAGTGGTATTTCCAAACCCCGGGAAGGCCCAGCCGGAGGTCCTCGATCCCGCCTACCCACTCGGCGCAGTCGATCACGCCGCGCTGGGCGGAAGGGATGATCTCGCCGCCCGGCATGTTGACGGTCTGCATGCCCATGCGCTGGTAGATCTCGGCGACGATGCCGGTCTGGCGGCACTTCATGCCTTTGAAATCGGCGAGGTTCTTGATCGGGCGCTTGAACCAGCCCATGGCCTGCGGGCTCGAGCCGCCGATGGGGAAGCCGATGATGTTGAGCTTGAGCTGGTCGCGGTAGAACTCCTGATAGAGCTCGTTGCCGCCGCCTTCATGCAGCCATCCCAGGAAGTCGAAGTGGTCCATGCCGAAGGGACCGGCGGGCGTCGCCGAGAAGAGCGTCGCCGTCTTGCTCTTTCCGACCCAGTAGTAAGCGACGCCGTGGCCGCCGTCGAGCACTTTCTTGTGCGTGGCATCGAGGATCTCGAAGGCCGGAACGACCTGCCCGGCGGCCATCGCCTCGATCTTGACCTGACCGCTCGTCAGCTTGTCGACGCGCTCGGCGAACATGCGGAAGTTATCCTGCAGCGTGAGGCTCGCCGGCCAGGTCGATTGCATCTTGAGGTTCTTGGTCTGCGCAGCCGCGGGAAACGCGACGAGCGCGGCAGCCGCGAACGCAGTAAGCGACAATGCTCGTTTCATGGCTCCTCCTCCTGAGGGATGAGGATGTTAGGAGCCCATACGGGGGAGTGTCAATGAAGATCACCAGCCTCGAGACCCTGCGGCTCGGCGAGTTCCCCAACCTCGTATGGGTGCGAGTGCACACCGATGGTGCCCTGGCGGGGGTGGGGGAGACCTGCTTCGCCGCCGCGAGCGTCGAGAGCTACCTCCACGAGTTCGTCGCGCCGCGCGTCCTCGGCCGCGATCCGCTCGAGATCGAGCGCCTCAGCCGTGGCCTGACCGGGTATCTCGGCTGGCGGGGATCCGGCGTGGAGACGCGCGCCGTCTCGGCTTTCGACATCGCCCTCTGGGACCTCTTCGGGAAGGTATGCGGGCAGCCCCTCTACCAGGTGCTGGGCGGGGCGAGCCGCGAAGCGATTCGCACTTACAACACCTGCGCCGGGTACCGCTATATCCGGGATGCCCGGCAGCAGACGAGCGCGAACTGGGGCCTCGAGGGCAAGGGCGGGCCCTACGAGGACCTCGAGGCCTTCCTGCACCGGGCCGACGAGCTCGCGCACTCGCTACTCGAGCAGGGCATCGACGCGATGAAGATCTGGCCGTTCGACACCTGCGCGGAAGGCAGCGAAGGGCTGCACATTTCCGGTGCGGACCTCGACCGCGCCCTCGAGCCGTTCCGGCGCATCCGCCGGGCGGTCGGCAACCGGATGGACATCATGGTGGAGTTCCATTCGCTCTGGCGCCTGCCGGCGGCGCAGCGCATCGCGCGCGCGCTCGCCGAGTTCGATACCTACTGGCATGAAGACCCGATCCGCATGGACAGCCTCGCGCTGCTCAGGCAGTACGCCGAGGCCTCGCGCGCCCCGGTGTGCGCCTCGGAGATCCTCGCCGGCCGCTGGAGCTTCAAAGACCTGCTGGAAACCGGGGCGGTCGGGTTCGTGATGTTCGATCTCGCCTGGTGCGGCGGCATCAGCGAGGCAAGGCGCATCGCCGCGCTCGCCGATGCCTGGCAGCTTCCGGTCGCGCCGCACGACTGCACGGGACCGCTGGTCTTCCTCGCCTCGCTGCACTTCGCGATCCACGCGCCGAACGCGCTGGTGCAGGAATCGGTGCGCGCGTTCTACACGGGCTGGTACCGTGAGCTCGTGACGCACGTTCCCCAGCCGCAGAAGGGATCGTTCGCAAAACCGCCAGGCCCGGGTCTGGGTGCGGAGCTGTTGCCGGAACTCTGGGAACGCAAGGACGCGCTCGTGCGCGTCAGTCCAGCCTGACTACGATTCCCTGCAGGTCCCTCGCCGGAGCCTCATAGCGCTCGAGCACGAGCGGATCATGACCCGGAATGACGTGGCCGGGAGACTCGGCCAGCGCGCGCAGCTTCCGGTAGCCCTCCACCATGTCGGCCACCGACCACACGATCGGGAATGGCCGCACTTCTTCCATGTTGGCGTAGAAGTGGCTCGCATCGGAAGCGAGCACCAGCCAGCCGCGGCGCGTCGCGACGCGCACCGCCTGCAGCCCCATCGTATGCCCGCCGATCAGGTGCAGCGAGACCCCGGGAAAGATCTCCGCGTCGCCCGCATGGAAGCGCACGCGGTTCTCGTACACCCTGCGCACCATGCCGACCACGTCTTCTACCTCGAAAGCGCCGCGGAAGCACGCGTGACACATGTACGGCCCCGTCGCGTAGCGCATCTCGAGCTCCTGCAGGTGAAGCGTCGCCGTCGGGAAGAGATCGAAGTTGCCGACGTGGTCGTAGTGCAGGTGCGTGATCACCACATCCTTCACGGTGGAGGCGTCGCACCCGAGCAGGCGCAGCCCTGCCGTAGGGCACCGGATGTGCTCGCGCGCGCGCTTCGCCGCCATCGCGGCCGAGAAACCCGTGTCCACCACGATCTCGCGGCCTTCGCCGCGGATCAGCCAGACGAAGTAGTCGAGCGGCATCGGCCCGTCGTGAGGATCGCCGCCGATGAAATTCTCGGCGGCGCGCCGCGCGTGGTGCGCATACTTGATCGCGTACACCTCGTACCGGGGCTCGCTCATGAGATCCGTATCCTCGCGGCCTTGCGCTTGCCGACCTGCAGGACGAACGATTGGCCCGCCTTGAAGCGCACCGACTTGTCCAACACCCGCGCGCCGTCGATCTTCACCCCGCCCTGATCGATCAAGCGCTGCGCTTCCGAGACGCTCGGAGCAAGCCCGGCCTGCTTGATGACCTGGGTGACGCTTGCCCCGCCATCCCCGCCCGCCACGGTGAGCTCGGCCAGGTCTTCGGGGAGCTGGCCGTGCCGGTGACGCGCCTCGAAGGCTTCTTCGGCGCGCGCGGCTGCGTCCAGGGTATGGAAGCGAGCGACGATCTCCTTCGCAAACCTCGCCTTGATGTCGCGAGGATTGCGCCCGGACGACACCTCCTCCCTCCATTTGCCGATCGACGCGGCAGATTCGAAGGACAGTAGCTCGATGTAACGCCACATCAGCGGATCGGAGATCGACATGAGCTTGCCGAACATCTCGCCCGGCGGCTCGCTGATGCCGACGTAGTTGCCGAGCGACTTGGACATCTTTTCTCGCCCGTCGAGTCCCTCCAGAAGCGGCATGGTCAGAATGCACTGCGGCTCCTGTCCGTATTGCTTCTGCAGCTCGCGGCCGACCAGCAGGTTGAACTTCTGATCGGTGCCACCAAGCTCGACGTCCGCCTTCATCGCGACCGAGTCGTAGCCCTGCATCAGAGGATAGAGCAGCTCATGAACTGAAATGGGCTCACCATTCTTGTATCTCTTGTTGAAGTCGTCGCGCTCGAGCAGCCTGGCAACCGTGTAGCGAGACGCGAGGCGGATCATGCCCTCGGCGCCGAGCTTGTCGGACCATTCCGAGTTGAACAGGATCTGCGTGCGCTCGGGGTCGAGGATCCTGAACACCTGATCCTGGTAGGTCTTCGCGTTGCGCAGGATTTCCTCGCGGGTCAGGGGCGGCCGGGTCTGGTTGCGCCCGGTCGGGTCGCCGATCATTCCGGTGAAGTCCCCGATCAGGAACTGCACCTGATGGCCGAGCTCCTGGAAGTGGCGCAGCTTGTTGATGACCACCGTATGCCCGAGATGCAGGTCCGGCGCGGTCGGATCCAGACCGAGCTTCACGCGCAGCTTGCGGCCGCTCGCGAGCTTCTTCGCGAGCTCCTCCTCGACGATCAGCTCGTGCGCGCCCCGACGGATGGTCTGAATGGCCTGCTCGATGGACGACATGTGCGATTTGCGCCGCGCGTCTTCTTTGCTAGACTGCGCAGGCTTCTGAATAACAAAGGGATTCTAGCCGATCCATGGGAGTCGCTGGTTCACTCGGACGCATCGGCGTGGTCATCGCCGTCCTGGGCGTCTCTGGCGCGGTCGCGGCGTTCGCCACGATGGCGCCCGCACCCGGCGCGGACCCGCGGCTGTCGCAGAGCGCCTTCGTGGAGGCGCTGCCCATCGACACGGAAGATGCGCTGCTCCCGGCGCCGGCCTCCTACATCCGTGAAGAGCAGCTTCAGCGCGGCGACACCATCCCGGTCTTCCTGAGCCGGCTGGGCATCGCCGACGAGCACCTAGGTCGCCTCGCGCGGCTACCCGTCCTGAAGGGCCTGCGGCCCGGCACTCACGTAAGCGCGGTCGTGAGCGCCGAGGGCATGCCGCTTTCCGTCAGCTTCCTCAACGGCCGCGACGCCCTGGTGGAGATCACCCCCGACGGGCGCGCCGCCGAGCGGCGCGCGGACTTCGAGACGCGCGCGGTCATGAGATCGAGCGTGATCCGCTCGTCGCTTTTCGCCGCCGCCGACGACGCGGGAATCCCCGACAACGTGGCCATGCAGCTCGCGGATGTCTTCAGCGGCGATGTCGACTTCCACCGCGACCTGCGCAAGGATGACCGCTTCACTGTGGTGTACGAGATGCACACGCTCCTCGGCCGGCCGGTGCGCGCGGGCCGCGTCCTGGCCGCCGAGTTCGTCAACCAGGGCAAGACCTACCGCGCGGTGCACTATGGCTCGAGCTATTACGCGCCCGACGGCAAGAACATGCGCAAGGCATTCTTGCGGGCGCCGCTGGAGTTCTCCCGCGTGAGTTCAGGCTTCGGCATGCGCCGGCATCCGATCGCCCGCAAATGGCGCCGGCACGAGGGCATCGACTACGC
This sequence comes from Burkholderiales bacterium, assembly GCA_035649175.1. Classification (GTDB taxonomy): domain Bacteria; phylum Pseudomonadota; class Gammaproteobacteria; order Burkholderiales; family SG8-39; genus SCGC-AG-212-J23. The sequence goes on from DASRKB010000102.1 coordinate 64,065, forward strand.
CGCCCCCACGGGCACGCGCGTGCGCGCCGTCGGCAACGGGGTCGTGGAGTTCGCCGGCATCAAGGGCGGATATGGCAAGGTGGTGATCCTGCGTCACCAGGGACAGTATTCGACCCTCTATGCGCACCTCAGCCGCTTCGCGAGCGGATTGCGGCGCGGCGAGCGGGTAGAGCAGAACGACACCATCGGCTTCGTCGGCCAGACCGGCTGGGCGACCGGTCCGCACCTGCATTACGAGTTTCACGTCGCCGGCAAGGCGCGCAATCCCTTCAGCATCGCCATGCCGGCCGCCAATCCCGTACCGACGCGCGAGCTGCCGGCGTTCCTGGCGCATGCCGAGCCGCTCGTCGCCCAGCTCGACCTGCTCTCCAACCGCACGACCCTCGCGCGGGCCGAGTAGAAAGCAAAACGCCCGGGCTTGCCCCGGGCGTCGCATGCGGCGGCGTGGCTTCTAGACGGAGAACGACGACCCGCAGCCGCAGGTGCTCTGGGCGTTCGGGTTCTTGATGACGAACTGGGCGCCTTCCAGTCCTTCCTGGTAGTCGATCTCGGCCCCAGTCAGGTATTGGTAGCTCATCGGGTCGATGAGCAGCGTCACGCCGTTCTTCTGCAACACCGCGTCGTCATCGTTCTGCACCTCGTCGAAGGTGAAGCCGTACTGGAATCCGGAGCAACCGCCGCCCGTGACGAATACGCGCAGCTTCAGCTCAGAATTGCCCTCCTCGTCGATCAGCTGCTTGACCTTGTCTGCGGCGCTGTCGCTGAAGACCAGCGGCGAGGGCATTTCGGTGACGGCGTTCATATATCCCTGGCTCCTGTGCGTGAATTATGAGGCGAGCTTAAGCTCGACCCCCTTGACCTCTGCTGCACCATGATGCACCAACCGCCCTTCGACGACCGCGCCCTGATGCATCTCGATGCTCTTGTAGTACACGTCTCCTTTGACCCGCGATCCCGCCTGTAGTTCGAGGCTCTCGGTCGCGTGCACCGGCCCGTGGATCGTGCCGTTGACGACGATGTGGGCGGCTTGCACTTCGCCGTCGATGCGGGCATCGGAGGAGACGACCAGCGTTCCAGGCTGGTCCGGGAGAGCGGCGATATTGCCGCGCACCATGCCCTCCACGCGCAGTCCGCCGCTGAAGATCACGTTGCCTTCGATGCGCGTCGTCGCTCCGATCAGGCTGTCGATCCGGTTCTGGGGCTTGCTCATCTTGTTGAACATCGCGTCTTCTCCCTTGCGCTTGTGCCCTCAAAGGCTCACGCTGTGCGTGGCGCGCGGCTGGGTGGACCCAGTCTCGTAAATCCGCACCTGCACGCTCTCGACCTTTGCCTTCGGGTTGACCCGGAAGGTGCCTTCCACCCGCCGGAAGTACTTGAATGCCAACCGGAAAGCCCCCGCGTCGGCGTCCGCCGGCTCGGGGAAGCTCATCATAGCACTCCGGTCGCCCTCCGTCAGATTGACCACGAGCTCCAGCCTGCCGTTGAAATCGCGCTGTCGCCGCGCGCTGGGCGTCACCAGGAGCAGCCGGTAGCGGTACTCCCCGGGAAGAAGTTCGGGTTCGACCTCGAAGCGATAGATGGACAGCGTGCTCGCTTGGCGTGTGTCCGACGAAACCATGCTCTCGAAGGTGGCCAGCTCCTCACGCACGCGGGCGTTCTCCTGCTCGAGCGAGCGGATCTGCTGGGCGAGCTTCTGCTGCGCAGCGCGCTCGATGGCGACGCGGCTGTCCACGGCGCCCGCCACCGCGCGCAGGCTCTCGAGCTCCGCGCGCGCGCTCTGCAGCTCGCTCTGCAGAGCGGTCAGCTCCTGCGCGAGTTCGCTGCGGTCGAAGCCGGCGTAGCGGCGGCCGGCGTCGTAGAACCATGCGGCGGACACCGCGGCGACGCCAAGAACGACCGCGACGCCGGTCCAGCGCCAATACCACGGCACGTGCGAATGCACTTTGACGCGCGGGGCCGCGATGCCGAAGCGCCTGCGGAGGTTCCAGAAACTCCCGCTCAGATCGCGCTTCAAGGCACCACCGGCACGTGCTCAAGACCCGTGGTCTCGGGCAGGCCGAACATGAGGTTCATGTTCTGCACCGCCTGTCCCGCCGCGCCCTTCACCAGGTTGTCGATGACGGAGAGCACCACCAGCGTGTCGCCTCGGCCGGCGCTTTCCGGCGGCCGGTGGATGGCGATGCGGCAGATGTTGGCTGCGCGCACCGAGCGCGTGTCCGGCAGGCTGCCCGCCGGCATCACGTCGACGAACGGCTCGTGCGCATAGCGCTTCTCGAAAAGGCCTTGAAAATCGATTTCGCGCGTCACCCTGGCGTACAAGGTTGCATGAATTCCGCGGATGAGCGGTGTTAAATGCGGCACGAACACCAGTCCGACCTCGCGCTTTGCGACTTGCGCCAGGCCCTGGCGGATCTCGGGCCAGTGCCGATGGCCGGCCACGTTGTATGCCGCAAAGTTGTCGGAGGCCTCGGAGAACGTCAGGTGCAGCTCGGCCTTGCGGCCCGCGCCGCTCACCCCAGACTTTGCGTCGGCGACGAGGTGCTCCACATCCACAACGCCCGCCTCGACGAGCGGCAGGAAGCCGAGCTGCGTTGCGGTCGGGTAGCAGCCGGGGTTCGCCACCAGGCGCGCGCCGCGGATCTGCGCGCGATTGACCTCGGGGAGCCCGTAGACCGCTTCGGCGACGAGCTCAGGCGCCGCATGCTTCGCCTTGTACCAGCGCTCCCACTCGGCGATGTTCTTCAGCCGGAAATCCGCGGAAAGGTCGATGACCCGCGCCCCCGCGTCGAGCAGCGCGCGTGCCTCCCCCATCGCCACCCCGTTCGGGGTGGCAAAGAAGACCATGTCGCAACCGCGCATCGAAGGTACGCCAGGCTGCGTGAACGGGAGGTCGACCCGGCCGCGCAGGCTCGGGAACATGGCGGCGACGGGGCTGCCCGCCTCCTTGCGCGAGGTGATTGCCTTCAGCTCCACGTCGCGATGCTGTACGAGCAGACGAAGGAGCTCTACGCCCGTGTACCCCGTGCCTCCGACGATGCCGACTCTGATCATGGAAATGAAAAAGCCGCCCGGAGGCGGCTTTCGGTTCGCGGAATCATGCGTTCAGCGTTTCGAATACTGCTTGCGCCGCCTCGCCTTGTGCAGGCCAACCTTCTTTCGCTCCACTTCTCGCGCGTCGCGCGTCACCAGGCCGGCGGCGCTGAGCGCGCCCTTCAGGCCTGCATCATACTCGATCAGCGCACGCGCGATGCCGTGGCGCACCGCCCCCGCCTGGCCGCTCTCGCCGCCGCCGTAGACGTTCACCATGATGTCGAAGCTCGAGGTGCCTTTGACGAGCTCGAGGGGCTGGCGCACCACCATGCGGCCGGTCTCCCGGCCGAAGAAATCATCCACCGGCTTGCCGTTCACGCTGATCGCGCCCTTACCGGGCTTGAGGAACACGCGCGCCACCGCGCTCTTGCGCCTTCCGGTTCCGTAGTAATAGTCACCGACCATCAGAGCTCCACAGGTTGAGGTTGCTGGGCCGCATGAGGATGCGTTGCGCCCGCATACACCTTGAGCTTTCTCAGCATCGCATAGCCGAGCGGGCCCTTGGGCAGCATGCCCTTGACGGCGTGCTGGATCGCGCGCTCCGGGCGCGTGGCCCGAAGCTTCGTGAAGCTGGTCTGCCGCAGGCCGCCGGGATGCCCGGTGTGGCGGATGTAAGTCTTGTCCTGCGCCTTGCGGCCGGTGACGCGCACCTTCGCCGCATTCACCACGATGACGAAATCGCCGGTGTCGACGTGCGGCGTGTACTCCGGCTTGTGCTTGCCGCGCAGGCGCGAGGCGATCTGCGAGGCGAGGCGCCCGAGCACCTTGTCCTGGGCGTCGACCAGCAGCCACCTCTGCTCGACTTGACCCGCCTTTGCGGTATAGGTTGTCATTGGAACGAAGACGCGGGGGAACGCGAGAAAGCCGCGGATTTTACACGAAAAGGACGCGCGGATGGAATGCAGGGTGAGCTGGACCGGCGAGGGCATGACCTTCCTTGCCGAGACGGGGAGCAACCACGTCGTGGCGATGGACGGGGCCCCGGAAGGCGGGGGGCGCAACCTCGCCCCGCGCCCAATGGAGATGGTGCTGGCCGGCTCGGGCGGCTGCACCGCCTACGATGTGGTGGTGATTCTGAAGAAAAGCGGCCAGGCCGTCAGCGGCTGCGAGCTGAAGCTGACCGCGGAGCGCGCCTTGACTGATCCGAAGGTCTTTACCCGCATCCACATGCACTTCGTGGTGCGCGGGCGCTCGCTCAAGCGCAACGTCGTGGAGCACGCCATCCGGCTCTCGCATGAGAAGTATTGCTCCGCCTCGGCCATGCTCGCGAAGACCGCGGAGATGACGCGCGACTTCGAGATCGTCGAAGCCTGACGCTTGCCCAACCTGATCCTCGTCCACCAGGAGGACAAGCAGGATCGCGCCGACTACGCGGCGATCGCGCGCAAAGTGGATGTCGAGGTCTTCATCGTCGACACGAAGGACCCGGGAATCGATGACCCGCGCTTCGACGCCGCCCAACCGACGCTCACCGTTTCCCCGATGCCGATCAAGAAGTTCCGGCCGCCCCGTGGCCCGGTGTGCCAGGGTTTCGAATTTCCGAAGAGCGAGCAGTACGAGCGCCTTGCCCGCCTCGGCTTGCCCGTGCCGCGCTGGATTTCGATCTCTCCCGGGATCTCCCTCGACGCCCGGGAATGGGGGCCTTATGTCGTCGTGAAGCCGGACCTCGGGCGAAAGGGAGCGGAGATCTTCATCAAGCGAACCGGCCGCGTACGCTACCGCAGCCCGGGCTTTTTGGCGCAGCAGTTCGTCTATACCGGCCGCTGGCCGGTGAACTACCGCGTCGTGACGCTCTTCGGGCGAACGCTCATGAGCTGGCGCTGCGAGGCGAACCATCGATTGGTTCCGCTCGAGTCGAGGTGGGACTTCAAGGCACGCGGAGGAATCACCGTGGTGTCCAACAAGCGTGACTCCCGCTACACGCTTGCGAGCGAGCCCGACGTGATCGCGCTCGCGGAGAAGGCGCACGCCGCGTTTCCCGACCAGCCGCTGCTCGGCACCGACATCGCCCGCGACGCCGAATCCGGGTCGCTCCATCTCCTCGAGTGCAACCCGCGCGGGGATGCCTGGCTTATTTCATCTGTCATGGGACGCATGATCGAGCAGGCGAACGGTCTGGATTTTGCGTCGCAGTTTGGCGCGATCGAGGTCGCGGCTCGCACGCTGGCAGAGGAAACGCACCGCCGGGCGGCGTAACATCCCGCCCATGAATTCCGCCACCACGCCGCACGTCATCACTGCGCTCCTCGCGCTCGGCATGGCGATCGCCTTCACCGCCGCCGACCGGCGCTCACCCACCAGCCGGGCGCTTGGACTGTTTCTGGGCACCGTGGGCATCGCGATCGCCATCGGATCGCTCCTCGCCCCCGAGGTCTACGCCCGCCATGGCCACGGCGTCCCGGCGTGGGGCGGATTGTTTGCGATTCCGGAAATGCTGGCATTCATCTTCGCCTACGAATGGCTGTTGCGCGTTCGACGCACGGTGCCCACGCGCAACCTCTACACGGAGGGCCCCGACCGGCTCCTGCGCATCGCGCAAGGCCTGGCGGTCCTCTATGGCGTCCTGTCGTTCATCTTCCCGGCCGAGCGCGAAGCGTTCTTCGCCGGCGACCTGCTGCTGGAAGCGGGGGCGAGCCGGCAGTGGTGGTTCTATCTCTTCTTCGCGCCGCTTGGCATCTCGCTCGCGCTTGCCACCTTCTCCGGCCTGCTGCTGCTCAAGCGCCGTCCGGACAAGGCGGAAGGACTGCGCGTCGTCGCTTTCCTGCTCGGCGCGCCGTTCATGGCATCGGGCATGCTGGTGCCGCAGGCGATCGCGCCAGTTCCCACGGCGGTCGGCATGCTGATCTTCCTCTATGGCGCCGTGCAGTACCACGTCATTCAAGGCCGCCGCGCGCAGTTCATGTCGCGCTTCCTCGCGCCGCAGGTGGCCGAGCTGGTGCACGAGCGCGGCCTGAGAGCGGCCACCCAGGAGAATTCGCTCGACCTCTCGGTCGTCTGCTGCGACCTGCGCGGCTTCACCGCGTTCTCCAGGGACACGCCGCCCCATAAGGTGATCCAGATCCTGCGCCAGTACTACGACGTGGTCGGCGCGGCCGCGGCGCGCTTCGGCGGGACCATCAAGGACCAGGCAGGCGACGGCGTGCTCATCCTCGTCGGAGCGCCCGTGCCCTTCGCCGACCACGCCCGCCGCGCGCTCGACATGGCAAAGGCGATCCGCGGCGAGACGATCGCGCTCATCGCGCGCTGGTCGGATGCCCAGCTCCGCCTCGGCGTCGGCGTCGGCGTGGCGAGCGGCTTCGTCACCGTGGGCGTCATCGGCGGCGCCTCGCGTCTGGAGTACACCGCCGTCGGTCCGGCGGTGAACCTCGCCTCCCGCCTCTGCGGGGAGGCCGAGCACGCCGAGGTGCTCATCGACGAGCGCACGCGGGAGCTCCTGGGCTCCCCCGCCGAGGCGCACGAGCTTCGCAAAGGCGAGCCTCTGCACCTCAAGGGATACGAGCAGCCCGTGCAGAGCTACGTGCTCGCGGCGGCTTGAGCCGGCTCGACAGCTTCATCCGGCGGCTGCAGGCGCAGCGCGCCTGCCTCGATTTCGCGCTAGCCAACCTCGTTCCCGGCGCAATCGTCGAGCTCGGCCTCGGAAACGGCCGCACCTTCGATCACATTCGCGAGCGCTTCGGCGGCTCGCGCACGATCTACGCACTCGACCGCCAGCTCGCGGCCCATCCGGATTGCATCCCTCGGGAGCTGCTCCTCGGTGAGTTCCACGACACGCTGCCCGCGCTCGTGCGCCGCATCGGCCGCGCGGTCGCCCTCGTGCACGCAGACACCGGCTCGGGCGACGCGGCGGCGAGCCGTGGCGCCGCACGCGCGCTGCCCGCGCTTCTAGAGCCGCTGCTCGTCGACGGCGCGTTGATTGTTTCGGACCAGGACATGGCCCCCGGCTGGCAAACGCTCGCGCTTCCGGAGGGGGTAACGCCAGGGCGTTATTTCATCTGGCGGCGCTCGGAGTCTCGGCTGCCTTAGAGACGGTACGCGACGGTGGTCATCAGCCGGGCGGCGAGCCGCATCGCGACCTTTGCGGGCCCCGGAAGCTCCGCCGCGCCAAGCTCGAGGGCGGCAGCGCGGTGCTTTGCCTCGTCCGCCTTCATGGCTTCCACGACCGCCCTCGTCCTCGCGTCCTCCGCGGGCAGGGCCTGGAGATGGCCGGCGAGATGGTCCTCGACCTGCCGCTCGGTCTCGGCGAGAAAGGCAAGGCTCCAGCGGTCACCCAACGCCCCCGCGGCCGCGCCGATCACAAGCGAGCCGGCATACCAGATGGGGTTGAGGAGGCTCGGCCGCCCGTCGAGCTCCCGGATGCGCTGCGCGCTCCAAGCAAGGTGGTCCTCCTCTTCGCCCGCCGCCTTCTCGAGCGCCTCGCGAGCGTGCGGGTCGCGAGCAGTGAGCGCTTGCCCCTGGTACAGCGCCTGCGCGCAGACCTCCCCCACGTGGTTGACCCGCATCAGCGCCGCTGCATGCGACCGATCGGTCGATTCCATCTCCACGTCTGGAAGACCTTCGGCAGGGGAAGCACGGACAGCGCGATGCACCCCCGCGACGGCGCGCAGCGCACGGTCGAACTCCGTGATCAGCCGATCCAACATGCGCCGATTCTACGGGCGCACCAAAGAAAACGGGCGCCCGAGGGCGCCCGTTTAAGGTTGCAGCTTGCTGCTTATCTATTAGAACGAGTGCGCGAGACCGACCTGGAAGCCGGTGATGTCCTCGCCCGAAATCGCCGTAGGCACCATCGCGACGTGCTTGAGGGCAATGCCCGCCTCGTTGTCGGTACTGCCGTAGCCGACATATGTGAGCGTGCGCTTGGACAGCCGGTGCACGAACGACACGCCCCAGAACGTCGAGGTGGGAGCAGTGGCACCCCCGGCGTCGTCTTCGCGCTCGCCAACGTGCACGTGGATCTCGTTGTTGCCACCGAAGCGCGCGACGCCGCTGATACTCATATACGTACGTTCCGGGTCGGCGATCGCGCCAGGGTTGTCAGTCTCATGCAACGTGTAGTTGCCATAGATGCCGAAAGCCCGGTTGTCCCAGTACGCCGAAAAGGTGGTGAACGTATCTTCGACCTCAACCCCGGCTGCCTCGGCCGTCTGTACACCGTAAGCGGCTGCGGCGCCGAAGGGTCCCGGCGTCCACCGAATCGCCGCATCCCAGTAGTTGTTATCCGCACCCGTCGCGGTCGCCTCGTTGCCGCTCTGGTCGGCCAGGCCGGGCGCCCATATCGCGCCGACGCTGAAGCCGCTCATTGCCGGGCTCGAGTACTTGATCGAGTTGCTCGCGCGCGTCGTGCCTGGCTGCTGGCCATACGCCGTACCGAACGTCGACGTGCCCGCCGACAGACCGAGCACGCGCGAATGGAAGACGTGGGTGTACTGGCGGCCGAGCGTGAGCTCACCCCACTGCTTGCTGCCCAGGCCCACAAACGTGAGACGGTGCGTCATGCCCGCGGCCGCCGTCGCGCCGGTGTCAGCCTGGATGTCGAACTCGATCTGGTACATCGCGTACAGGCCGCCCGCGAGGTCCTCGCTGCCGCGCACGCCCAGGCGCGAGCTGCTGTGCTGGCCGGTGACGATGAAGTCCTGATTGACGTCGTCGGCGCCGTTGTCGACGTTCTGATAGCCGACGTCGACGATACCGTACAGCGTCTGCGCGAAGGCGACCGGCGAGGCCAGCGCCCCCACGACTGCTGCTGCTAGAAGCTTCTTATTCATGAAGTACTCCCCCAGGGTTGGTGGTTGTTCAAACCTCTCCGAATCGAGAAGTCTGGCCCGATTCTCCCAAGGGCGGACTCGTGCGAGCAATGGAAATGATGGATTTACAGTGGCTTAGGCGAATTCCTGTTGCGTTCGTACGACAAGCATATTTGCACAATTTTTCAATTACTTAAGAGAAAAAGAAGAGATGCTGCAGTGCGGCACCCGGGTCCGGAGCGCGCATGAAGGCCTCCCCGACGAGGAAAGCGTCCACACCCGCGCTTCGCAGGCGGGACACGTCTGCGCGCTCGAGGATGCCGCTTTCTGCGACGAGGAGCCGCCCTTCCGGCACGCGGGGCAGGAGCTCCAGTGTCGTTTCGAGCCGAGTCTCGAAGGTCTTCAGGTTGCGGTTGTTCACACCCATAAGCGGCGTATGAAGGTGGAGAGCCGCATCGAGCTCATCGGCGTCGTGCACCTCGACGAGCACCGCCATGTCTAGCGCGTGCGCGGCGGACTCGAGTTGCGCCATCCGGTCCGGGGCCAAGCACGCCGCGATGAGCAGGACGCAGTCCGCGCCCATGGCGCGAGATTCGAGCACTTGGTAAGGGTCGATGACGAAGTCCTTGCGCAGCACCGGGAGCGCGCAGGCGGTGCGCGCCGCCCGAAGATGCTCGGGCGCGCCCTGGAAGAACTCACGGTCGGTGAGCACCGACAGGCACGCAGCGCCGGCGCGCTCGTAGCTGCGCGCGATCGACGCGGGATCGAAGTCGGCTCGGAGCACGCCCCGGGAAGGGCTGGCACGCTTGATCTCGGCGATGACTGCCGGGTTCCTCGCCCTCAGCGCGCCTGTGAAGTCTCGGGGCGGGGGCGCCTCGCGCACGAGCTCGGAAAGGCGATGTTCCGGAACGCGAGTTTTTGCGGAGGCGACTTCCGCCCGCTTCGCCTCGACGATCCGATCGAGGATCGTCACGCCTTTTTCAGCTTCTGCGTGAAGGCGACGAACTCTTCGAGCTTCTGCTTCGCCGCGCCGCTCTTGATCGCCTGCGCCGCGCGCTCGATGCCGGACTTGAAGGTCTTCGCCACGCCCGCGACATAGATCGCCGCGCCGGCGTTCAGCGCGACGATGTTGTGCGCCGGGCCCGGCTGGTTCTCGAGCACCGCCTGGATCATTGCCCGGGACTCCTCGACGGTGCTCACCTGGATGGCGCGCCGGTCGTAGAGCTCGAGGCCGGCCTGCGAAGGGTGGAAGATGTACTCGTTGATGTCGCCCTTGACGAGCTCGCCCACCATCGTCTCCCCGGAAATCGAGATCTCGTCCAGGCCGTCGAGGCCGTAGACCACCATCACGTGCCTGGAGCCCAGGCGCTGCAGCACGCGCACCTGGATGCCGACGAGGTCGGGGTGGAAGACGCCCATGACCTGGTGCTTCGCCCCGGCGGGATTGGTGAGCGGCCCGAGGATGTTGAAGAGGGTGCGCACCCCGAGCTCCTTGCGCACCGGCGCCGCGTGCTTCATGGCCGCGTGGTGCGCCGGCGCGAACATGAACCCGATGCCGAGCTTGTCGAGCGCCTGCCCGGTCTGCGCGGGCGTGAGCGCGATGTTCGCGCCGAGCGCCTCGAGCACTTCCGCGCTGCCGGAGGCGGAGGACACCGAGCGGCCCATGTGCTTGGCGACCTTGGCGCCCGCGGCGGCCGCGACGAACGCTGCGCAGGTCGAGACGTTGAAGGTGTGCGCCGCGTCCCCGCCGGTACCGCAGGTATCGACGAGGTTCCGGTCGTCGTCAACCTCGACCGGCGTGGCGAGCTCGCGCATCACCTGCGCGGCGGCCGCGATCTCGCCGATGGTCTCCTTCTTCACGCGCAGCCCGATGATGAAGCCGGCGATCTGCGCGGGCGTCAGCTCCCCGCGCATGATCTGGCGCATCACGTGCAGCATCTCGTCGTGGAACACCTCCCGGTGCTCGACGGTGCGTTGGATCGCCTCGGCAATGGTGATCTGCTTCATGGTCTTCTCCCCGCGATGAAATTCTGCAGCATCTGGTGCCCGTGCTCGGTGAGCAGAGCCTCGGGATGGAACTGGACCCCTTCGACTGGCAGCGCGCGATGACGCAAGCCCATGATCTCGCCGTCCTCGGATTGCGCCGTGATCTCGAGCTCGCGCGGCAGGCTCCCGCGCTCGACCACCAGGGAGTGGTAGCGCGTGGCGACGAAGTCCTGCGGGACCCCGATGAACACGCCCTGCCCGTCATGAGAGACCCGGGAAACCTTGCCATGCATGACGCGCTGCGCGCGAATCACCTTGCCGCCGAACGCCTGGCCAATGGCCTGGTGCCCGAGGCAGACGCCGAGAATCGGCACCTGCCCGGCCAGCTGCCCGATGAGCTCGAGCGTGATGCCCGCCTGGTCGGGCGTGCACGGACCGGGCGAGAGCACGATGTGCGAGAACCTGCGTGCCTTCACCTCGTCGAGCGAGATTGCGTCGTTGCGATGCACCTCCACGTCCGCGCCGAGCTCGCCCAGATACTGCACGAGGTTCCAGGTGAACGAGTCGTAGTTGTCGATCATGAGGATCATCGCGCCTCCCCGCTCGCCTGTTCCGCGGCCGCGAGCAGTGCGCGCGCCTTGTGACGCGTCTCCTGCCACTCGGCCTGCGGATCGGAGTCGGCGACCACGCCCGCGGCTGCCTGCACGTGCAGCCGGCGGTCCTTGAGCACGGCCGTGCGGATGGCGATCGCCACGTCCATGTCGCCGTTGAAGCCGAGGTACCCGACCGCACCGCTGTAGAGGCCCCGCTTCACCGGCTCGAGCTCGTCGATGATCTCCATCGCGCGCACCTTCGGGGCGCCGGTGACGGTGCCGGCGGGAAAGCTCGCCTTGAGCACGTCCATGGCGTCGAGTCCCGGGCGGATCCGGCCCTCGACGTTCGACACAATGTGCATGACGTGCGAATAGCGCTCGACCACCATCTGCTCCGTCACCTTGACGCTTCCCGTGGCAGCGACGCGCCCGACGTCGTTTCGCCCGAGGTCGATCAGCATCACGTGCTCGGCGCGCTCCTTGGGGTCGGCGAGCAGCTGCTCGGCGATGGCCACGTCCTCCTGCGGCGTACGCCCTCGCGGGCGCGTCCCCGCGATCGGGCGCAGCGTGACCGTGTCGCCGGAAAGGCGCACCAGGATCTCGGGCGAAGCGCCGACGACGTGGTGGTCGGCGAAGTCGAAATAGAACATGTAGGGCGACGGATTCAGCCCGCGCAGCGCGCGGTAGAGCTCGAGCGGCTGCGCCTCGAACGCGCGCGAAGCGCGCTGGGAGATCTGCACCTGCATCACGTCGCCCGCAAGGATGTATTCCTTGGCGCGGCGCACCGCTTCGAGGAAATCCTTCTCGGTAAAGGTGCCTTCGATCGCCCCCGGGGCGCGTCGACCCGCTTCGGGCATCACGAGCTTCTCCGGCAGCGGCCGCGTCAGGCGCGACTGAAGGCTCGCGAGCCGCTCGTGCGCGCTGCGCAAGGCGCCCGGCTGCCCGGGGTCGGCGTAGACCACGAAGTACAGCTTGCCCAGGACGTTGTCGAGCACGGCGAGCTCGTCGGAGACGAGCAGCAGCATGTCGGGCGTGCCAATGGCGTCGGGCTTCGCGGCGCAAAGCGCGCGCGGCTCGACGTGCCGCACCGTTTCGTATCCAAAGTAGCCGGCCAGGCCGCCGGCGAAGCGCAGCTGCGCCGGGGCGGGCGCGACGCGATGGCGCTTCAGCCAGCCGCGCGCGTATTCAAACGGATCGGCGTCGTCGAGCTTCTCAAGGCACACATCCGTGCCGCGCGCGTCGCGCAGCAGGCGGCGTACGGTCGTACCGCGCGCCTCGATCCGTTCCGCGCAGGCAAGGCCGACGAACGAGTAGCGACCGAAGCGCTCCCCGCCGACCACCGATTCCAGGAGATACGTGTAGGGACCGTTCGCGAGCTGGACGTAAACCGCGAGCGGCGTGTAGAGATCCGCGCGCGCCTCGGCGAGCACCGGGATGCGCGTGTAGCCTGCGTCTGCGAGCCTGCTGAAGTCTTCCTGTACCACGACAACCTCTCCGTCCGTGACTGCACTGCTTCAACCAGCCGAAAGGCGCGAGCGCGCCGAGTGCGGACTACCGGCGCCAGCGACGCCAGCGGAGGGAACGGACGGTGATGGAAAGAGGTTGCACGACGGCGGACTATAGCATGCCGAGGCGATCGCGCATCTGGCGGATCGTCGCGGCGTAGTCCCTGGAGCCGAAGATGGCCGATCCCGCCACGAAAGTGTCGGCCCCCGCGCGCGCGATCTCGGCGATATTTTCCGTCTTCACGCCGCCGTCGACTTCCAGCCAGATCGGCTTGCCGGCTGCTTTGATACGGCTGCGGACGTGCGCGATCTTCGGCAGGACCGAAGTAATGAACTGCTGACCCCCGAAGCCGGGATTCACGGACATGAGAAGCACGAGATCGAGCTTCTCCAGCGTGTGGTCAAGGTGCGAGACGGGCGTGGCCGGATTGAGCACGAGGCCGGCCTTGCAGCCCTGCTCCTTGATGAGGGCGATCGTCCGATCGACATGGCGCGAGGCCTCGGGATGGAAGCTGATAATGTCCGCGCCCGCCTTGGCAAAGTCCGGGATCAGCCGGTCCACGGGCTCGATCATCAGGTGCACGTCCAGGGGAATCTTCACGTGCGGGCGCAGCGCTGCGCACACGAGCGGGCCCACGGTGAGGTTCGGCACGTAGTGGTTGTCCATGACGTCGAAATGGATGAGATCGGCGCCCGCGGCCGCGACCGCGCGCACTTCCTCTCCCAATCGCGCGAAGTCGGCGGAAAGGATGCTTGGCGCGATGCGAAACGTCATGGCGGGGCAGTTTACAATGGCTCCCGATGGCGCAGGAGAAACACTACGAGATCGCCGTGAGCGCCGCGACGCAGTACCTCGCCGAGCAGTCCGACGAGAGCGCCGGGCGCTATGTGTTCGCCTACACCATCACCATCCGCAATGCCGGCAGCGTGGCGGCGCAGCTCATCAGCCGGCACTGGGTCATCACCGATGCGCAGGGGCTGGTGCAGGAAGTACGCGGGCTGGGCGTGGTCGGTGCCCAGCCGCTGCTGCAGCCGGGCGAGAGCTTCGAGTACACGAGCGGCACCTCCATCGGCACGCCGGTGGGAACGATGAAAGGCGCCTACCAGATGGTCGCCGAGGACGGCACGCGCTTCGAGGCGCCGATTCCGCAGTTCACGCTTTCGGTGCCACGCGTGCTGCATTGAGGAAGGCTACTTTTTCCTCGGCCAGGTCCACCATACGATGAGCGCGGCGACTGCGAGCGCCGCCAGCATCTCGAGATAGATGACCCACATGTTCTCGCGCGCGCTTTCCTGCCTGATTCTAGCGGGGTGCGCCCCGCTCGCGGTGCCGCCGACGCCGCCGCCCGCCCCGGCGCAGGAGCCCTACTACCTCGAGTACAGCTTCGGCGCGCTGCCCGGCTGGGAGCGGGCGGCGCTCGAGCCGAGCCTCCGCGCATTTCTTCGCGGATGCCACCGCCTCGCGGCGCTCGCGCGCGCGTGCGAGGCGGCGCGCGGCGTCGCGCCGGGCGACGAGCCGGCCGCAAGAGCGTTCTTCGAGGAGCATTTCACTCCTTACGGCGTGATCGCGCCGGAAGGCGCGGATGTCGGGCTCGTCACGGGCTACTACGAGCCGCTTCTCGAGGGCAGCCGTTCGCCGGGACCGCTCCACCGCTATCCGGTCTTCGGCGTGCCGGAAGATCTGATCGTCGTGGATTTCCCCGAGTTCAAGCACCGGCGGCTGCGCGGCAGGCTCGAGGGCCGCCGTCTCATTCCCTATTACAGCCGCGCGGAGATCAGCGGGAAGCGCGAGTTCCAGGCACCGGTCATCGCCTGGACGTCCGACCCGATCGAGCTCTTCTTCCTTCAGATCCAGGGCTCCGGGCAGATGCGCCTGGACTCGGGCGAGCACATCCGCCTGGGCTACGCCGACCAGAACGGACATCCCTACCGCTCGCTCGGCCGCTTCCTCGTCGAGCGCGGCGAGCTCGCCCTCGACGACGCCTCGATGCAGGGCATCAAGGCCTGGGCGGAGCGCAATCCGGAGAAGCTGCAAGAGGCCCTCAACCATAACGCGAGCTACGTGTTCTTCCGCGAGCTGCCGCCAGAGGACGGTCCCATCGGCGCGCTCGGCGTACCCCTCGCCGCGGGCCACAGCCTCGCGGTGGACCGCCGCTTCCTGCCTCTCGGTGCGCCGGTCTACCTCGCAACCACTCAGCCGCTCTCCGAGGAGCCGCTCGAACGCCTGATGGCGGCGCACGATACCGGCGGCGCCATTCGCGGCGCGGTGCGCGCCGATTTCTTCTGGGGCAGCGGCGCAGCGGCCGGCGAGCAGGCCGGGCGAATGCGTCAGCAGGGAAAGCTGTGGCTACTCTGGCCGCGCGGCGCGCCGCTACCTAGAGGCGCCTAGCGCGACGCCGCGGTCTGTTCGAGGAGCTGGCGCAGGTCCGCGAGATTCAACCCGCCAGACACACGCTTGCCGTTCGGAAAGACGAGGGTCGGCGTGCTGTTCACGCCCAGACCCTGGCCGAGACCGACGATCTCGTCGATCGGCGTGCTGCAGTCCGGCGGCGCGGTCGGCGGCTTGCCGTGCAGCGCGAGGTCGATCCATGCCTTGGCGCGGTCCGCGGAGCACCACACCGCCGCCGAGTGGCGTACGAGCTCCGGCCGGATCACCGGATACATGAAGACGTAGATCGTGACGTTGTCGACCTGCTGCAGCGTCCGCTCGAACTGCTTGCAAGCCGGGCAATACGGATCGGAGAACATCGCGAGCACGTGCTTGCCGTTGCCGCGCTGCACCTTGACGGCCTGCTGCAGAGGCAGCGCGCTGAACTGGATGGCGTTCAGCTGCTCCAGGCGCTCGGCGGTGAGGTCGCGTTCGGTGCGCAGGTCGTGGATGCTTCCCTGGATCGCGAACCTTCCGGCGCCGTCCGTGTACAGCACGCGCATGCCGCGCGGGGTGCGATAGCGGACCTCCCACAGTCCGGACACCGGCGCCGGAACGATGCCCTCGATGCGCACGCCTTCCAGCTTCTCCTCGAGCGCCTTGCGAATCTGCGCCTCGTTCGCCGCCGCCGGAAGCGAAGCGACGCCCAGCGCAAGCACCACAGCCCTCAGCATCGGTCTCCCCCTTCAGCGCATCGCATGGCGCATAAGAATGTTCTTTAGGACCGGCAGGCGCCCGGTCAGGTTCAATCCGGCATTGCGCAGCCGCGCCACGAGCGGGTTGCGCGCGCCGAAGAGCGCATGCAGGCCGTCGACCATGCCGTCCATCGCCAGTATAGGCTCGGCGCGGCTTCGCTCGTACCGGCGCAGGAGCCGCACATCGCCGGGGTCGCGCATCGGCTCGCGCGCCGCGAGTACCGATGCCAGCGCGCGCGCGTCCTGCAACCCGAGGTTCAGCCCCTGTCCCGCGAGCGGATGCACGACGTGCGCGGCATCCCCGGCGAGCGCAACGCGCGGCGCGACCAGACGCCGCGCCGAGAGCCGCCTGAGCGCGAACGACCTGGCCGGCGTGGAGACCGCGAGCGCCCCAACCGCACCGCGCGAGGCGCGCTCGACCTCGCGGCAAAGCGCCTGCGACTCGAGCCGCTCGAGGCGCGCCGCCTCAGCCGCGGGCAGCGACCAGACCATCGACACCTGCTCGTCGGGAAGGGGCAGCAGCGCCAGCACGGCGCCCTGCTGGAACCACTGGAACGCCATGCCCTGGTGCGGCCGCTCGCATCGGAAGTTGGCGACCACCGCGGCTTCACCGTAGTCGGACTGTGCGGCCTCGATGCCCGTTTCGCGCCGCACGAACGAGCTTGCGCCATCAGCGCCGACCACGAGCCGCGCGCGAATGCGCCGGCCATCTTTCAGCTCGAGAAGCGCCGATGCTTCCTCGATGTGCAGCGCGGCGCATTGCGCGGGCGCCAGCACTTCGGCGTCGAGCCCGTCCCAGAGGGCATCCTGCAGCGCAGCGTCCTCCACGATCCATGCGAGCGCCGCCACGCCGGCCTGGTAGGCATCGAACTCGATGCTGGAGGCGCCGTCGTCGCCGCGCACGCGCATCGCGCGCACGGCGCAAAGGCGCCCGGGCGCGAGACGTTGCCAGACGCCAAGCGCGGCGAGAAACTCGACGTTCCCCGGGCTCAGGGCGTAGACGCGCGCGTCGAAGGTTCCGGCGACGCGGGCGGGGGGCTCGCGTCGCTCGTGCGCCACCAGCGCCGTGGCGAGCCCCCGGGTCGCGCGCGCGAGGCTCGCGCCGACCGGCCCCCCGCCGACGACGACGAGCTCGAAGTCGACTGGTCTATAATGGCGGCGTTGATTCGACACTTGGCGAATTAGCTCAGCTGGTTAGAGCAGCGGAATCATAATCCGTGTGTCCGGGGTTCGAGTCCCTGATTCGCCACCAAATTAAACAAGGACTTACGCCGCAACACCGTGGGCCCTTCCGTTCTGCGGGACAAATTTGGGACAGTCGCCCGCAGGAAGACATCGGTTTCATACCACCATTGTCGCACTCGCTTGCTGCGCGGATCCCGTGGGGCCGCTCAACGCCAGCCGATCACCACTAACTCGGCACTGCGGTTCGGATAGTCGCGGATCGCCCGCTCCAGCAGCTCAGAGACCGTTTCCCTGGGCTTGCGCCTGGTAATCCGTTCGCCAATCTGGACGACATTTGCCTTTGTCGTCGGAATCCAAAAGCGGGGCGGCGAAACGCGGCGAATAACTTTCGTCATACGACCTTTCCCGAATCAAATGACTGCGCGACGGAGTAGCTACGATGGAAGCCTGTCCCGGGGGTCATTTTTTCTC
>DASRKB010000103.1:0-4598 GCA_035649175.1 Burkholderiales bacterium
AACGCAGCAAGCGCAGCTGCCGGCCTCTTGCGGATAGACGAGGTTCAAGTGCTGATGCGCACCGGTGGTCTCGTTGGTGTAGAAGACCTGAGTGTTCATCGTAACGGCATCCGCCAGAATCGCTACTTTGGGCGAGATTACTTTGGCCCGGTCGATCTCGCGCAGTAATGCCGCGTGCGGTTTTATCCGCGCCAGCCGCGCACGGTCTTCCTCGGTGATGAGCAACGGAGAGTCCAGGCTCGAGCGTTTATCAACGTCGCCGGCCATGAACTTGCGCAGCAGGCCGCGCGCCCGGAAATAGCGTGTGCGTACGGTGGCCTCCGGAATACCGAGCGCGACTGCCGTCTCCTCGGCGGTGAGCTCTTCAATCGCGCGCATCATGAAAACCGCCCGATAGGCTTCGGGTAGCGCGCCGATACGCGCCTCGAGCAGCTGCCGCATTTCGCCCCCGTGCGCGATGCTCTCGGGCCCGGCTTCGCCGGACACCAGCTCATCCGGTTCCACATCCATTCGTGCCGCCGCCTTCGCGTTGCGGCGACGCCGCATCAGAGCCTCATTCGCCGCGATCCGCACGAGCCAAGTGGAGAGCTTGGACTCGCCGCGGAACGTTCCCAAGGCGCGAAACGCCTGAAGATAGGCTTCCTGAACGGCGTCTTCCGCCTCCGCGTCATCGCGCAGGATAGCGCGCGCGGTCCGGTGAAGAATTCGGTAGTGAGTGCGCATCAGCGCCGTTTGCGCGCGCATGTCGCCCGCCAGGGTCCTGGCGACGAGCTCGGTATCGGTCATGGGGTTTCTCCACTTTTCATATATTTTTCACCGCTCATTGTCTCTTCGGTATGGAACACAAGAGCCAGGAAAAACGATTGTTTGAGCTTTGCTCGAGCCAGCAAGAAATCGAGGAAAGCTGAGGTCGGGTCCCGAAAGCCGCTGGCGGGTAACCCGCTGGTTCAGCGGGCCCGGCAGCGACTACCGGGCCGCGGAGAGGAAGGCCAAGACGCCCGGTGGAGCGGAATCTGCGATCTGGAGAAGATGCGCTTTCATCACGAGCCAACATAGCATTGAAAAAACAGGAAAACAATCGCCCGAACCACTACAGGGAACGAACTCGGCCCCGTTCTCATCACATGGGAACGATGATCGATGTACGCCAGCGCTTGGAGCTCTCGTCCGGGGCATCGCGAACGTATTGCTCAATCCCTCGGCTCGAGAAAGCGGGGTTCGCCGCGATTTCTCGGCTGCCGGTAAGCCTGCGCATCCTTCTCGAATCGGTGCTGCGCCACCTGGACGGGCGGCGGGTTCGCGACGAGGACGTCGAGGCGCTCGCGCGCTGGCAACCAGGCGCGGCGCGCGCGGCGGAAGTGCCGTTCGTCGTCGGGCGGGTACTGCTGCAGGATTTCACCGGCGTGCCGCTGCTCGTAGACCTTGCGGCGATGCGTTCGGCGATGGCTCAGCGCGGGCTTGACGTCGCACGGGTGCAGCCGTCGGTGCCGGTGGATCTGGTGATCGACCATTCAGTCCAGGTCG
The DNA here is from genome assembly GCA_035649175.1 of Burkholderiales bacterium. Classification (GTDB taxonomy): domain Bacteria; phylum Pseudomonadota; class Gammaproteobacteria; order Burkholderiales; family SG8-39; genus SCGC-AG-212-J23. The sequence goes on from DASRKB010000103.1 coordinate 1,525, forward strand.
ACTATTTCGGCCAGGGCGATGCGCTGCACCTCAACATGGCGATGGAATTCCACCGCAACGGCGAGCGGTACCGCTTCCTCAAGTGGGGCATGCAGGCATTCAAAAACATGTGCATCGTGCCGCCGGGCTTCGGCATCTGTCACCAGGTGAACCTCGAGTTCCTGGCGCGAGGGGTCATGGAAAAGGACGGCGTGATGTATCCGGACACGCTCGTCGGCACCGATTCGCACACGCCGATGATCAACGGGCTCGGGGTGGTCGGCTGGGGCGTGGGCGGGATCGAAGCCGAGGCGGCGATGCTGGGCCAGCCGGTCTACCTTCTCCTGCCCGACGTGGTCGGCATGCACCTGCACGGACGGCTGCGCGAAGGCGTAACCGCAACCGACCTGGTCCTGCGCATCACTGAGCTTCTGCGGCAGGCGCATGTGGTGGGCAAGTTCGTCGAGTTCCACGGCGCAGGCGCCGCGCATCTCTCGGTGCCGGATCGCGCCACACTGGGGAACATGGCGCCCGAGTATGGCGCGACCATCGGCTACTTTCCGGTCGACGAGACCACCTGCCGCTACTTGCGGGCGACGGGCCGCAGTGACGAGCAGGTCGACCGGGTGCGTCGCTATTACCAGGCTCAGGGTCTGTTCGGAATGCCCGCGCGCGGCCAGTGCGACTACACCACGGTGATCGACCTCGATCTCGCCGGCATCGAGCCCTCGGTCGCCGGTCCCAAGCGGCCGCAGGACCGGATTACGTTGAGCAAGCTCAAGGATCAATTTCTCGCGCTGCTCAGCAGTGCCGACGGCTACGGCAAGCCGCAAGCCGCACGGCGCGCAAACGTGCGGCTTGGAGACGGCCAGGCGCCGCTGCCTGGCGGCGGCGAGCAGTCGGAAGAGACCCTCCCCGCGGGGCGCGCTAACGACACCAACCCCCACACCGAGGCCGAAATGATGAACAACCGGCCGACGCCGAACCGGCCCGATCCGTCGAGCGCGCTGTCAGCGCGCCCGTCGAGCTGCGATCTGGCGCACGGCGACGTCGTCATCGCGGCCATTACCTCGTGCACTAATACCTCGAATCCAACGGTGATGCTGGCCGCGGGTCTTCTCGCAAGGAAAGCGGTCGAGCGCGGGCTCGGTGTCAAGCCGTGGGTAAAGACTTCGCTCGCACCCGGTTCACGCGTGGTGAGCGAGTACCTGAACAAGACCGGGCTCCAGCCGTTCCTCGACCGGCTGGGCTTCAATCTCGTCGGATTCGGCTGCACGACCTGCATCGGGAACTCCGGGCCGCTCGATCGCGCCCTGGAAGAGACCATCACGAAGAACGACATCATCGCCGCCAGCGTTCTTTCGGGGAACCGCAACTTCGAGGCACGCATTCATCAGAGCGTAAAGGCGAATTTCCTCATGAGCCCGCCCCTCGTGGTGGCGTTCGCCATCGCCGGACGGATCGACATCGATCTCACGCGCGAGCCGCTGGGCAACATCGATGGGCGCGATGTGTACCTGCGAGACGTGTGGCCGACGATGCAGGAGATCGATGCGCTGCTTGACAGCGCGTTCGATCCCGACGAGTACCGTCGGGTGTACGCCGGATTCGCCACTCAGAACCCGCTTTGGAACGAGATTCCCGCCGGGACGGGCGAGCTCTATGAATGGGATGCCGGGTCGCTGTACATCCGCGAGCCGCCCTACTTCGCACCCTCGATGACCGCGGCACCTTCGGCCGAGTTCTCCGGTGCGCGGCCACTGGCCATCTTCGACGACTCGATCACGACCGACCACATCAGCCCGGCCGGCGCGATCAAGGCCACCTCGCCGGCCGGCGATTACCTGCGCGAGCGGGGCATCCCGGTGGCGGACTTCAACAGCTACGGCGCGCGGCGCGGCAACCACGAGGTCATGGTTCGCGGAACCTTCGCCAACGTGCGCGTCCGCAACCTGATGGTTCCCGGCGTCGAGGGCGGTATCACGCGGCACGAGCCTGGCGGAGAGCGCATGGGCATCTATGAAGCCGCCGAGCGTTATCGGGCCGAGGGCGTGCCGCTCGTCGTGATTGCCGGACAGGACTACGGCTCGGGCAGCTCGCGCGACTGGGCCGCGAAGGGCACGCGCCTCCTGGGCGTGCGCGCGGTCATCGCGCGCGGATTCGAGCGCATCCATCGCTCCAACCTGGTCGGCATGGGGGTCCTGCCGTGCCAGTTCAAGGAAGGGGTAAGCTCCCGCACACTCGGGCTCGACGGCACGGAGCGGTTCGCGCTCGCGCTGGACGGGACATTGAGCCCGCGCGCGCAGGCCACCCTGCAGATCGAGCGCCGCGACGGCCGGCGCGAGGCGGTGCCGCTGCTAATAAGGATCGACACCCCTATCGAAGTGGCCTACTTCGCGGCCGGCGGAATCATGCCCTACGTCCTCGGACAACTGGCGGACGGCGCCGACTCGCGAGCGGCGGCCGAACCGCTCGGGCAGCCGTCGCCATAGGCAAGACGGCCATGACAAAAGATGAGACGGTAGTCCTCGCGGGTCCCGGCTTGGAAAAACCGAGACAGTGGGTCGCGGTAATCATGCAAAGCCTCTGGCTCGCCGGCGTAGCGACGATGGCTGTCATGCCCTACGCCCTTCGCCGGGCGGTCGCGGCCCGATGGCCAAAACCATGATTCGGATCAAGCGCACGTACGATCCCCCCGCGCGCGGAGATGGCCGGCGAATCTTGGTGGAACGCCTCTGGCCACGAGGCATGAAGAAGGAGTCGCTCGAGGCGGATGCGTGGCAGAAAGAGGTCGCACCGAGCACGCGGCTGCGGAAGTGGTTCGACCATCGGGTCGAGCGCTGGGAGAAGTTCGGGCAGCGATACCGAGATGAGCTGGATGCGAATCCCAGCGCCTGGGGACCCATCCTTGAGGCCGCAAGAAGCGGCACGGTGACCCTGCTCTACAGCGCCCACGATAGCCTTCACAACAGCGCCGTGGTCCTGCGCGACTATCTTTGCGCGCGGCTCGCAAAATAGCGCTGTCCCGACGACTCCCGAACCCCTCACTCCGGCGCAGGTCTTAAAAGAGTGGCCCATCTCACCCTGATCGAAGG
>DASRKB010000104.1:0-1985 GCA_035649175.1 Burkholderiales bacterium
CTTGCGCTCTACGAGCAGTGCGTAACTAACCTGATGACGACCGGCGGGCCGATGGTACTGGCGCTGATGTCGGACGCGCCGCTCATGGCTTGGAAGCTGATCGTGAAGGGCATCAACTGCGCGTCGGCGCACCACATGAAGGTATCCGGCATGAGCCCGGACGACTACTGGGGGCCGTACAAGCGGCTGTCATGGGCGCCCGACAAGGCAGACACGATCATCGCTGACCTCGAGCAGTGGCTGCCGCGCATGAAGGAAAGAGGTATCCCTATAACCGATGATGTGTTTTCACTACGCGAGCACGAACTAGTGCATCGCAACGGAGAAGAAAAATGGACGAGCTTGCAAGCGACGTAAAAGCGTACTTCGACTCACAAGGCGAGAAGGCTCCGGAACCTGAAAAGCCTGCTGAAGCGCCGCCCGAGGCGACGCCCGAGGCCCCGATCGCGCCGGAGGTAAAGGCGCAGGAGTCGCCCAAGGAAGAGGCGCCACCGCCACCGGATCCGAAGGAGCAGGAACGCGAGAGCCTGAAGAAAGCGATGGAGGAGGAGCGCTCCCGTCGCAAGGAGATCGCGTCGCAGCTCAAGGAGGAGATCAAGCGCCGCGAGGAAATGCAGGCGCGGCTGGATACCTTCCTGCGGGAAGCCGAGGAGGCGAGGAAGCCCAAGCCGCCAGCCTACGAAGAGGACGCGGCCGGGCACCTGAAGGCGAAGACCGAGGCGAGCGAGGCCGAATTACGGGCGCTGCGCGAGAAGCTTGAGAAGTTCGAGAACCTGTCGGTGCAGGAGCGCCAGGAGGCCGAGTTCCGCGCGCTGGTGCAGTCCCAGACCACGGCGTTCATGGAGGGGAAGCCTGACTACGGCGACGCCTACAAGCACGTTCGGAACATCCGCAAGGCCGAGCTGCTGGCCTTCGGGGTGGACGCGGCGACCGCAGAGGCCGAGGTATCGAAGTGGGAAATGGGGCTCGCGCATACTGCCGTGCAGAACGGCAAGAACCCGGCTGAGATCCTGTACCGGACGGCGGAAGCTCTCGGCTACAAGGGAGTAACTAACAAGCCCGCTGACGTAACTAACAAGCCGCAGGAGCACATCGAGCGGCTGGCGAAGGGCCAGGAAGCCGCCAAGTCGTTAGGTACGGGCAAGGCTGACGCGCCGCTGTCGCTGCAGAAGATCGCGGAAATGGACGACGAAGACCTCGCGAAGTTTGTCACTGGTAACGACTGGGGTAAACTCGCGCGCATGTTCTAATCGTTGCCGACTCACGACAGTAGTCGGACTCGCTGCTCTCCCTCCTGCGACAGTGGACGGGAAATCGCAAGCGCTCGGCGATACAGAGGCGCAAACGGTTTCACCATCAACAAGTAGTCGCGAGAGTTTAGCGAGTGCAGTGACCAGAGCAGTTTACATCTACGGGTTAGCAGACCCGATCAGCGGGCAAGTGCGTTACGTCGGCAAGACTGTGCAATCGCCGACAATCAGGCTTTCGCAACACATTTGCCATCGCAGTCGCAATCGCACGAAATGTTCCTCGTGGATTCGCCATCTGCAAAACAAAGGGCTTCAGCCGGAGATGTTTATTCTGGAGGAGTCCAATGAAAGCGCGTGGCGAGAAGCGGAGCAGTTCTGGATTGCGTCGTTGCGGTTAGCTGGTTGCGATCTGTGCAACCTGACAGATGGTGGGCTTGGGCCTTCAGGCTATCGGCTTTCCGAGGAGCGTAAGCATCGCATCGCATTCGCTCTGCGTGGTTGTAATCGCAGCGATGAGACGAGACATAAGATCTCGCTCGCGAAGATCGGAAAACCCCGGCCGGATGTTGGCGAAAAAAATCGCGCTAACGCAAAACTCAGTGATGCAGCAGTCGAGAAAATTCGTGATCGTCTAGTTAACGGCGAGAGCGGAAGGTTATTGGCTACTGCATACGCTGTCAGCCCTGCCCTTATCTGCTTAATTGGTCAAGGCAAGCGTAGAACGCTTGCGGCGCA
>DASRKB010000105.1:0-23157 GCA_035649175.1 Burkholderiales bacterium
CCAAGGGTATGGCTGTTCGCCATTTAAAGTGGTACGTGAGCTGGGTTTAAAACGTCGTGAGACAGTTTGGTCCCTATCTACCGTGGGCGCTGGAAGTTTGAGAGGGGCTACTCCTAGTACGAGAGGACCGGAGTGGACGCACCCCTGGTGTACCGGTTGTCACGCCAGTGGCATTGCCGGGTAGCTATGTTCGGAAGAGATAACCGCTGAAAGCATCTAAGCGGGAAACTTGCCTCAAGATGAGACTTCCCGGGGGCTCGACCCCCCTGAAGGGTCGTCCGAGACCAGGACGTTGATAGGCGGGATGTGCAAGAGCCGTGAGGCTTTGAGCTAACCCGTACTAATTGCCCGTGCGGCTTGACCCTATAACCGTGAGCATCAACGGTTAGACGACGCGCTTGGCGCGATCTCTACCCAGCTTGTCGTCCCCGAGCGTTTTCCATCGGGGACCCAGTCTTCACTTCTTCAGCCTTCTATCTGGCGGCCACAGCAGCCTGGAACCACGCCTTCCCATCCCGAACAGGACCGTGAAACGGGTTTGCGCCGATGATAGTGTGCATCTCGCACGCGAAAGTAGGTTACCGCCAGGCCATCTTCAGCAAACAGAAAACCCCGGGCTCGAAAGAGTGCCGGGGTTTTTTGTTGGCGACGGCTCCATGAGCGCTCCTCTCGGTAAATCGTTTGCCGAATCATGCGTCGTCGGGTCTGCGAAAACGCCGATGAGGGATCACCGCGATCGGGACCAGCTCGACCAGGAACTGCCATCCCCAGCAGCGCAAAGCGCGGCAGCCCGTTCGAGATGTGAGCCAGTTCGCGGCCTTGACGAGTGGCGCACCCGCGCCCATGCGCGCATAGGCGAGTTGGACGCCGTCGCGGGCCGGGCAGAAGTGGATGTGCTGCTTCACGGCTTGCGCGAAGCTCCATCAGGCGCCGCCGCGTGCGCAAATCGCGTGCCGCGGCGGGCGAGCTCAGGGAATTGCCTGCCGGCGGAAGAACGCGACCATCTCGCGCGTGGCGGAGACCTCAGCGTTCATCGCGCCGAAGCGCTCCACGGGAAACGCAAAGCCGCTTCCCGGCCAGACGTGGCCCGCGCCCTCCAGGCGGTAGAAGACGACGTCGGCTGTGCCATCGCAACTGCGGAACCAGTACCGCACCACTGAAGGCGCAAGCCGCTCCGGTGATACCTGGAGCGGGCAGCGGTTTCGCTCGAGCCAGGCGCGCAGCGCCGCGTCCACCCCATAGCCCCAATAGGCGGGTCCGCCGCCCATGCAGGGGTTGACCGGGTCGGCCGTGCCGTGGAACGCGATGACCGGCACGGCGCGCGCCGGCGCGCAGCCCTCCGGCCGGCGCAGCCCGCCCACCGCACCAAGCGCGGCGACGCGGTCGGCGAGCTGGCACGCGACTTGAGATGCGAGGCGCGCGCCGCCCGAGAAGCCGGTCACGTATACGCGTTGCTGGTCGATGCAGAGCCGCACCGCGGCATCGTCCATCACGTCGCGCACGAAACCGACGTCGTCGGGTAAGCCGGGTCGCACGGGCACGTTCCAGGTGTATCCGCCGAGCGGGAACTCGACGGCTGCGACTGGAAGCAGTACGAGGAAGCCCTCACGCTCGGCCTCGCTCGCCATGCCATTGACCATGAGTTCCTCCTCCGGGTTGCTCCCCGAGCCGTGCAGGTCAATGACCGCAGGTGCCGGGCGCGTTCCATCGTTGCTGCGCGGGATGTAGGCGAGGTAGTGCCGCTCGCGCCCCCCGCTCACGAGCGTATGCAGGCTCAGCCCGGGGGCGTGCTCGGCGCGACACGCGGGCGCCCCGCGCTGCTGCAATGCCTGGCTGGCGGGGCTTGCAGCCATGAGCGCCCCGGCCAGGAAGGCGGCCGATGCAAGCGACCGCGTCTTGTTGCATTTCATCGTGTGATCTCCTTTCGAATGTCATGTGCTTGCTCCCGCCACGCGCACCGATGCACGCGGCCAGTCGCATTCAATTCGAAGGAGGGCGGCGTGTCTTGAGGCGCTGCCCCAGCCGGGCGGGCTCAACGGGCCTCGTACTGACGCTCGACTGGGACAGGGGTCCGATGCAGCTGCGGTTCCTCTTGCTGGCGGCCCGTTTGAACCGGTACAAAATGGGCGCGCGGGGTGGCACGGCCGCTTGACCTAGCTCAACTCACCGGAGCACCACTCTCTACTATGCTCGGCATGAAAGACGGCATCAAGGATCAAAACAGTGTAAAGGCCGCTTATAGCGCCGCCGAAGGATAAGATTCTTCGCGCCCAGGCCGCGCTGGCGGCGACGGCGAGGCGGGCAATCCAAGCATGAAGGTGAGGGTTCATGCCCTGATTGGAGCATGGCTGTGCGCGACGCTGTTCGCGTGCGGCGCCGCTCTCGCGCAGGTGCCCGAAGCGAAGTACCGACTAAGCGTCGAGGCGCCGACCAAGGAGCTACGCGAGATGATTGAGAAGGGGCTGCAGCTCGCGCGCTGGCAGGATGACCCCCAGATGACCCTGGAACTCCTGCGCCGCCTCGCCGACGAGGCCGTTATGGAAGCGCGAGGGGCGCTCGCCGCGGAGGGCTATTTCTCGGCGCTCGTCAGCTACACGATTAACAGCGAAGCCACGCCGTGGTCGGTCGTGATCCGCGTCGAGCCCGGAACGCGCGCGACCGTTCGTGACGTGAAGATTGCCTTCACCGGCCCGGCGACCGAGGACCGCGAGGCGGAGAAGCATCTGGGCCAGGTGCGCAGCGAATGGCTGCTGCGGCCGGGCATGCCCTTCACGCGCGAAGCGTGGAACGAAGCGAAACGCGAGGCGGTGCGCAAGCTTTCCTCCTGGCGCTACGCCAGCGCGCGCATCGCCTCGAGCCGTGCGCGCGTAGACGCGCAGGCGAATACCGCGATTCTCGAGGTCACCCTCGAGAGCGGGCTGCCTTTCGTCTTCGGCGATGTGCAAGTGCGCGGCACCGAGCGCTACCCCGAAGTCATCAGCGCGAACCTGAGCCCGTTGAAGCCCGGGACCACCTACGAGCGCGAGGAGCTCGAGCTCTATACCCGGCGCCTGCTCGAGACCGGCTACTTCGCCGGCGCACGTGTCGATCTCGGCCCCGAGGCGGCCGCCGACGGACACGCGCCTGTGCAGGTCTCCGTGATCGAGGGCCACTCGCAGAATATCGAGGGCGGCGTGTCGTTTACTACCGACCGCGGCGTGCGCCTGGAGGCCGCGCACCGCAACGTGGACATGTTCGACTCGGCGTGGCGCGGGCGCAGCGCACTGCGCTGGGACGAGCTTACCCAGGAGGCGCGCTACGACCTGGACGCGCCGCCGCTCTCCGGCGCGCGCTGGTGGAGCGGCTTCACAGCCGTCAAGAACGAGGTTATCCAGAACGAGGAAAACCTCGAGTTCTCGGCAGGCATCGCGCACAACTGGGCGGGAAAGGGTTCGCCGACCACGCTTCTAGCCTCGTTCCACCTTGAGGAGCAACAGATCAGCGGACAGCTTGTCGACAACCAGCACGCGGTGTTCTTTGGCTTGCGCGTCGGCTTCCGCGAGACCGACGCCGTCGTGCTGCCGCGGCGCGGCTACTTCGGACAGGTCACTGGCGGCGTCGCGCCCGAAAACCTTTCCACCGAGCACTTCTTGCGCGGCACTGCCCGGCTCACCGTACTCGTCCCGCTCGGGCGCAACGACGATCTCACCATGCGCGCCGAGGGCGGCCTCGTGGTTGCGAGCACGCGCGAGGGCATTCCGTCCACCTTCCTCTTCCGCACCGGCGGCGACCAGACGGTGCGCGGCTACGATTTCGAGAGTCTCGGCGTGAGGCAGGGCGACGCCGTGCTCGGCGGCCGCTATCTCGCCTTCGGCAGCGTCGAATACACGCACTGGTTCTCGCCGGTGTGGGGCCTCGCTGCATTCGTCGACGGTGGCAATGCCTGGGACACCGGCAAGTTCGAGCCGGCGTTCGGCATTGGCGGCGGCGTGCGCTTTCGCACCCCGATCGGGCCAGTGCGCGCCGACGTGGCGTACGGCGACATGGTCGACAGCTGGCGGCTGCACTTTTCGGTCGGTTTCGTGTTCTGATTCATCATGAAGCTCCTGAAGTGGCTAGTGCTGGGTCTGGTCTCAGTCGGGCTGCTCGCCGTAGCGGGTGCCGTGTGGCTAGTCGGCACCCAGAGCGGCCTGCGCTGGGCACTCGGGTTCGTGCCCGACGACATCGTGCTCGAAGCCCCGCGCGGTGCGCTCGTCGGGACGATCTCGTTCGAGCGGATTGCCTTCCAGGGGAGCGAGGCGCGCCACGTCTCGTTCCAGGTGAACTTGCGGGCGCTCTTAGCCAACACGATCTCGGTGGAGTTTATCCGGATTGTGAGCCTGAGCCTCGCGAAGCCCGGCCTCGAGAAAGCTTCCGAGCCCTCGACCCTCTTTCCTTTCCGCGTGCGTGTCGTGGACGCGCAGGTGAAGTCGGTGGTTTACGAGGGCTACGAGATCCATGATCTCAGCGCGGAATACTCGGGCGGAGCATCGAGACACGAAGCGCAGATCACCTTCTCCGGCGCAGGCGCGCGCGCGAGCGTAAAGGCTGCTTTCGGTGAGCAGATCTCGGTCGCGGCGAGAATCCAGGGCCTGAATGTCGCAGTTCTGCACCCGGGAGCGCCGCAGACTTCTCTCGACTTGATGCTCGAGGGAAAAGGCAGCACGACGGCGTTCGCGGGCAAGTTATCGGTCACGAATCCGCAGCCGGGGCCGATCGACCGCGAGCGGCTGCCGTTTGAGCGACTGGAGGCCGCTCTTTCCACCGACATGAAGACCGTTGTGTTCGAGCCGTTGCAAGCGACTGCGCATGGCGGTGGTGTGCTCACGGGCAAAGGCGCCGCGAGCCTCGAAGGAGCGGACCTCGACCTGCGCATCGCGAATCTGGACCTGCGCTCGATCCATTCGAGCCTGCGTGAAACGCGTCTCGCCGGAGATCTCGATCTCGAGCTCGCGGCCGACCGGCAGCGCGTGAAGGTCAGCGTTTCGCAAGAGGACATGAGCCTCACGGCGGACGCCGAGCGCCGAGGCGACGACGTGGAGATCCGCTCGCTGCGCGCGCGCACGGGTGACAGCGAAGCAACTGGTAGCGCCCGGCTGCACCTCGGCGATCCGCTGCGCTTCGCGACCGATCTGAGGCTCGCGCGGTTTAATCCGGCCCGTTTTGGCGACTATCCCGAGGGCAGCATCAACGGCACGCTAAAGGCGAGCGGCGACCTCGGTGGCCGCGGCACCGCGCGCTGGCAGATTGCCGAGAGCCGGCTCTTCGGTGAAGCGCTCGCAAGCGCCGGCTCCGCGGAGCTCGTCAAGGATAGGATCGCGAAAGCCGACGCCTGGGCGACTCTGGGAAAAAACCGCGCAACCGCGAGGGGCTCGTTCGGCGGGCCGCGCGACGAGCTCGCGTGGACGGCGCACATCCCTGACATCTCGGCGATCACTGCCAATTTCGCGGGCGAGATTCGCGCCCGCGGAACGGTGCGCGGCAGCTGGAAGGAGCCGCGGGCCGTGATAAGCGCCGAAGCTTCGGGCCTGCGCCTGACCGAGGCGCTCACCTTCAATCGCGTCGGCGTGAACGTCTCCGGCGGCCTCGAGCACCATGAGGCTGACGTGACGGCAAGCAATAACCACCTGGATCTGAGGGCCAAGCTGCGCGGCGGCTGGCGCGACGACGCGTGGCGCGGCGAGATTCTTTCTGCCGCGAACGCGGGCGACTATCCGTTCGAGCTCAAGACCCCCGCGACGCTCGAGGCGGCAGCCGAGCGCGTGGGGCTCGGCGGATTCCAAGCCGAGCTCGCCGGCGCGCGCGCCTCGGTGGAGTCGGTGCGGTGGGAAGATCACCGGCTAACTTCCGGCGGCCGCATCACGGGCCTCGCGGCACGATGGATTGCCGCGCTTGCCAAGATCGACGACAAGATCGTCGGCGATCTGACGCTGGACGCCGAATGGGACCTCGCCGCGACTCCGAAGCTTAACGGACAAGTGAGGGTACGCCGCGCAAGCGGCGACCTCGCGCTCGGCGACACGGCGCTGGGGCTTTCGCAAGCTCAAATGCAGGCGCGCTTCAAGGACGATTCCGTCGAGGCCAAGGCGGAAGTCGCGAGCCGGCTGGGGAGCGCAAAGGCTGAGGCAACTGTGGCAGGACTCACACGCGACTCGGCGCTTCGCGCCACCGCCGAGGTCGAAGCCGCAGAGCTGCGCAGCCTCACGGAGCCCCTGTTTACGCAGGCGCGCATATCCGGCCGTGTAACTGCTTCCCTCAGAATCGCAGGCACCATCGCCGCCCCCGAAGTTTCCGGCGTGCTGCGCGGCGACGTTCTCGGTGTGGAGATGCCGCCGTGGGGCGTCAGCTACCAGGATGGCCGCGTACGCGCCAACCTCGAGGCCAACCGGCTGGTCGTGACCGAAGCGCGCATCGCTTCGGGCGAGGGCGAATTCACGGCGAGCGGCACGCTGGCGCTCGGAGGCGAAGCAGCAACAACCCTCAGTTGGGAAGCGAAACAATTTCGCGCCCTGGGCAGGCCCGACCGACGCTTGATCGCCTCGGGGAAAGGCGTCGCGAGCTTTGACGGCAAGCGCTTCGGACTGAAGGGAGAGCTGCGCGCTGACAGTGGACACTTCGAGATCGCCACCGATTCGCTGCAGCAGCTCGATGACGATGTCGAAGTGGTCGGCGCTCCGCACGGCGAGGTGCGCGTGGCCCGCAAGCAGGGCCCGCTGCCGCTCGATCTCGACCTCAGGCTCGACCTCGGCAGCCGCCTGACGCTGCGCGCCTACGGTTACAACGGCGGCTTGTCCGGCCAGTTGCGCGTGTCCACCGGTCCGGCGGGCGAGCTCCTCGCGCAAGGCCGGGTCGAGGCAGTCAAGGCCACGTTCTACGCCTACGGCCAGGCGCTCGAGGTGGATCCGGGCTCGGTGATCTTCGGCGGCCCGATCAGCAACCCCGCGCTCGAAATCACAGCCTGGCGCCGGCACCAGCAAGTGGAAGCGGGTCTGCGGCTCACCGGCACCGTTCAGACGCCGCGCGTACAGCTCGTCTCCAACCCGGCGGTCGGCGAGAACGAGAAGCTTTCGTGGCTCGTGCTCGGGCGCGCGCCGTCTGAGGCGGGCGGCGCGGACCTGGCGGTTCTGCAGGCAGCCGGCGGCGCGGTGCTCGGGCGCGGCGGCGACGAGCCGCTGAATCGCCGCTTCGCCAGGCGCTTCGGCTTCGACGAGCTCACCGTGCGCGGATCGAGCCAGCTCCAGGGCAACGTGGTGGCGCTCGGTAAGCGCTGGTCCGACGATGTCTACGTCAGCTTCGAGCAGGCAATCAGCACGACCACCGAGTACCTGGTGAAGCTCGATTACGCGCTCACGCAGCGATTTTCCTTGCGCGGCCAGACAGGAACCACGAGCAGCGTCGGGGTGTTTTACCGCTTTTCCTGGGACTAAGCAGAATTCGGAGGTGGACTCGCGAGCCGACCAGGCCGGCTTGCATCTGACGCAAAGCTGACAGGGGCTTCCTGCTCGCGCGCGGATCGCGGCGTCGCTTGATCTAGCTCAACTGATCGCGAACGCCACTCCCTAGCATGGTCGCCATGAAAGACAGGGTCGCGATAGTGACCGGCTCGACGAGCGGCATAGGGCTGGGCATCGCCAGCACGCTCGCGAAGGGCGGGATCGACATCCTGCTCAACGGTTTCGGCGACACAGCGGAAATCGAGAAGATTGTTGCCGGTATCAAAACTCAGTACGGCGTAAGAGTCGCTTATAGCGCCGCCGACATGTCCCGGCCCGCCGAGATCGCCGCGATGGTGGCGCAGGCGACGCGCGAGCTCGGCCGCGTCGATATCCTCGTCAACAATGCGGGGATCCAGCACACCGCGCCGGTCGAGGAGTTCCCGACCGCGAAGTGGGATGCGGTGCTTGCGATCAACCTCTCGGCGGCGTTCCACGCTATCCGCGCCGCACTGCCGCAGATGAAGGCGCGCAACTGGGGGCGCATCATCAACATCGCTTCGGCGCATGGCTTGGTTGCCTCGGCGCAGAAGGTCGCCTACGTCGCTGCGAAGCACGGCCTGCTCGGCATGACCAAGGTCGTCGCGCTCGAGACCGCGACGAGCGGGGTCACCTGCAATGCGATCTGTCCGGGCTGGGTGCTCACGCCGCTCGTTCAGACGCAGATCGACGACCGTGCCGCAAGGGACGGGATCCCGGTCGAGCGCGCGAGGAGAGAGCTGCTGTCGGAGAAGCAACCTTCGCTCGAGTTCGCGACGCCGGAGCAGATCGGCGGCGCGGTGCTGTTCCTCTGCTCCGACGCTGCGGCGCAGATCCGGGGCGTCGCACTTCCTATCGACGGCGGCTGGACCGCACAGTAGGATGCCATGAAAACGATTTCTCTCAAGAATGCTGCCGCCCTCATCCCCGACGGCGCCAGCGTGATGGTCGGCGGCTTCATGGGCGTGGGTACGCCTGAGCGTTTGGTCGACGAGCTCGTGCGCCAGGGCAAGCGCAACCTCACCGTGATCGCGAACGATAATGCCTTGCCTGGCGTTGGGGTTGGCAAGCTCATCACGGCCGGCGCGGTGCGCAGAACGATCGCGAGCCATATCGGACTCAACCCCGAGACGCAGAGGAAGATGCTTGCCGGCGAGCTCGAGGTGGACCTCGTGCCGCAGGGGACGCTGATCGAGCGCATCCGCGCCGGGGGCTTCGGTCTGGGCGGTGTGCTTACCCCGACGGGGGTCGGCACGGTGGTGGAGAAGGGCAAGCAGCGTATCGAAGTCGACGGCAAGGCTTTTCTTCTCGAGACGGCGCTGCGCGCCGACTTCGCGCTGGTACAGGCGTTTCTCGCCGACTACCTCGGCAACCTCTACTACGCGCTGACTTCCCGCAACTTCAACCCGGTGATCGCCATGGCGGCCGACACCGTGATCGTGGAGGCCGACAATATCGTGCCGGTCGGCGTGATCGCGCCCGACCATGTCGTCACTCCGGCACCGGTGGTCGACTACGTGATCGAAACGTCATGAATCCGCAAACCATCATCGCCAAACGCATCGCGCGCGAGTTGCGGGATGGAATGCTCGTCAACCTCGGCATCGGCATCCCGACGCTGGTCGCGAACTTCGTGCCCCCAAACATCCACGTCTTCTTTCAGTCCGAGAACGGCCTGATCGGCACCGGCGCTCCACCCGAGGAGGGCATGCACCATCGGCTGCTCACCGACGCGGGAGGCAAGCCGGTGACCGCGCTACCGGGCGCCTCCACGTTCGACAGCGCGATGTCGTTCGGTCTTATCCGGGGCGGTCATCTCGACATGACCGTGCTCGGCGCGCTGCAGGTGGACGAGAGCGGTCTGCTCGCCAACTGGATGATTCCGGGCAAGATGGTGCCCGGCATGGGCGGCGCGATGGATCTCGTCTCGGGAGCGAAGCGCGTCATCGTCGCCATGCAGCACACCGCGAAGGGCAAGCCGAAGATCATGAAGCAGTGCACGCTACCGCTCACCTCGGTGCGGCCGGTCGATCTCGTGGTCACCGAATTAGCTGTGATCGCCTTTCCGGGGGGGCGCGCGACGCTGCTGGAAACAGCGCCCGGCGTCAGCGTCGAGCAAGTGGTCGCGTCGACCGACGCGAAGCTCGCCATACCCGTCGAAGTTCCGCAGATGCAACTCTGAAAGCTCATTGCCTTAAACCACGAAAAGAGAACTGGACATGGCGACTACGCGGCAAGTTATCGAGCAGCAGCGACTCAATCAGGCCCGCGAGGCGGGCATCCCCTGGAAGAAATGGGGCCCCTATCTCAGCGAACGCCAGTGGGGCACCGTGCGCGAGGACTACAGCGAGGACGGCAACGCCTGGGACTACTTCAGCCACGATCAAGCCCGTTCGCGCGCCTACCGCTGGGGCGAGGACGGCCTCGGCGGCATCAGCGACGACGGCCAGCGGCTGTGCTTCGCGCTCGCGCTGTGGAACGGGCGAGACGCGATTCTCAAGGAGCGCCTCTTCGGTCTCACCAACAGCGAAGGCAACCACGGCGAGGATGTGAAGGAGTACTACTTCTACCTCGACTCCACGCCGACGCACTCGTACATGAAGTATCTGTACAAGTATCCGCAGCGCGAGTTCCCGTACCGAGACCTCGTGGAGAAGAACCGTGCGCGCTCGCGCGAGGAGCTCGAGTACGAGCTCGTCGACACCGCCGTCTTCGACGACGACCGCTACTTCGACGTGTTCGTGGAGTATGCGAAGGAAAGCGCCGACGACATCCTCGTGCGGGTCACCGTGCACAATCGCGGGCCCGAGGCCGCGCAACTGGAAGTGCTGCCGACGCTTTGGTTCCGCAACACCTGGTCGTGGCGCAAGGATGCGCCAAAGCCCGTGCTGCGGGCCTTGAGCGGGGCGATCAGCGCCTCGCATTTCGAGCTCGGCGACTATACGCTCTCGTGCGAAGGCAGCCCGGAGCTGCTCTTCGCCGAGAACGAGACGGGTCGGAAGGACGCGTTCCACGAATACGTGATTCGTGGCGACAGGGGCCGGGTCAACCCGGCAGGCGTGGGCACCAAGGCCGCGGCGCGCTACGCGCTCGAGATACCCGCGGGCGGCGCGGCGCTGCTGCGTCTTCGGCTCTCCGCGGGTTCGGCCGCGAAGCCTTTCGGCGAGCGCTTCGAGGCGACGTTTGAACAACGTCTCGCCGAGGCCGACGAGTTCTACGAGCGCATCACGCCGCGCTCGCTCACCGAGGACGAGCGCCGGGTGCACCGCCAGGCGCTCGCGGGAATGCTGTGGTCCAAGCAGTTCTACTTCTTCGACGTTGATACCTGGCTCAAGGAGCACGAGGCACATCCCCTGGTCGGAGCGCAGAGGCGGCGGGTGCGCAACGCCGAGTGGTTTCACATGTTCAACGGCGACGTCATCTCGATGCCGGACAAGTGGGAGTACCCGTGGTACGCCGCGTGGGACCTCGCTTTCCACACCGTCGCGCTCGCGCTCGTCGACTTCGATTTCGCCAAGGACCAGCTGCTCCTCATGATGCGCAGCCTCTACAGCCATCCGAACGGCCAGATCCCGGCCTACGAATGGAACTTCAGCGACGTTAACCCGCCGGTGCATGCCTGGGCGACGCTCTTCCTTTACAAGGTGGAGCGCGACCTCGGACGCGAAGACCGCACGTTCCTCGAGCGCGCGTTCAAGGGGCTGACGCTCAACTTCAACTGGTGGGTGAACCGCAAGGATCCCCAGGGGCGCAACGTGTTCGCGGGCGGCTTCCTCGGCCTGGACAATATCGGCGTGTTCGACCGCAGCGCGCCGCTGCCCACCGGCGGATCGCTCGAGCAGGCCGACGGTACCGCATGGATGGCGTTCTATTGCCAGAACATGCTCGAGATCGCTCTGATCCTCGCCCGCCATGACCAGCAGTACGAGGATGACGCCTTCAAGTTCCTGCAGCACTTCATGTGGATCGCCTATGCGATGGACCGCATCGGCGAGAACCACGACGAGATGTGGGACGAGGCCGACGGCTTCTTCTACGACGTACTGCGCCTTCCCGACGGATCGGCGACGCGCCTCAAGGTGCGTTCGATGGTCGGGCTGCTGCCGCTTTGCGCCTGCACGATGTTCGAGCCCGAGCTGCTCGCCGAGCACCCCAGGCTCATGGACCTCATCCGCCTCTACCGCGAGCGACATCCGGAGGTCGTGGCCCATGTCGCGCCTACCGAGGAGGGCTACATTGGCGAGCGCGGGCGCCGGCTCCTGTCGCCGCTCTCGAAAAGGCGGCTCGAGCGCGTGCTCGGCTACCTGCTCGACGAGAACGAGTTCCTCAGTCCTTACGGTGTTCGCTCGCTCTCGCGCTACCACGCGAAGCACCCGTTTGTGTTCCAGGTGGGTGGCCAGGCGCACAGCGTCTCGTATCTTCCGGCGGAATCGAACACCGGTATGTTCGGCGGGAACTCGAACTGGCGCGGTCCGGTGTGGATGCCGGTCAACGTGCTCATCGTGCGCGGCCTGTTGAACCTCTACCAGTTCTACGGCGACTCCTTCACCGTCGAGTGTCCGACCGGCTCGGGCAAGCGCATGACGCTGTTCGAGGTGGCGCGCGAGATTTCGCGTCGGCTATCGAACATCTTCCTGCGGGACACGAGCGGCCGTCGGCCGGTGTACGGCGGTACCGCGAAGTTTCAGGACGACCCGCACTGGCGCGACCTGATCCTCTTCTACGAGTACTTCCACGGCGACAACGGCGCCGGCCTTGGCGCAAGCCACCAGACCGGCTGGACCGGCCTGATCGCACGCCTGCTCGATCTCTTCGGGCGCGTGGAGGCCAAGGACGCCCTCGCGACGCCGAGCGAGAAGCTCTCGGCGCGGCTCGTGCGCGAGCAGGTGCATGGAAAATAGGCGCTCGCCACGCTATCCGTCGCTTCTCCAGGTGAACACGCGAGTGCGGCTCTCGGAGCTCGGGGCCGCCCTCGGGCGCCGCGCGAGCCTCGATGACATTCCCGAAGCAGAGCTCGACCGGCTGGCGGCCGACGGGTTCCACCTTGTGTGGTTCCTTGGCGTGTGGCAGACGGGTGAAGCGGCGCGCTCTGTATCGACATCGAATCCGCAATGGCTCGCCGAGTTCCGGCGCACGCTGCCCGACCTCCGGGAGTCCGATATCGCGGGATCGCCTTTCGCGGTGCGCGACTACCACGTGCATGAGGACTTCGGCGGTGACCGGGCGCTCGCGCGACTGCGCGAGCGCCTCGCAAAGCGAGGAATGCGGCTAATCCTCGACTTCGTGCCGAACCACGTAGCGCCCGACCATCGCTGGGCTACGGAGCATCCCGAGTACTTCGTCGCCGGAACCGCGGAGAAGCTCGCGGCCGAGCCGCACAACTACCGGCGCTTGGGGAACCGCATTCTCGCTTACGGGCGTGACCCCTATTTCCCCGGCTGGCCCGATACGCTCCAGCTCAACTACAGCAATCCCGCGCTGCAGGACGCGCTACTCGGCGAGCTGAAGCGCATCGCGGGCGAGTGCGACGGCGTGCGCTGCGACATGGCGATGCTCGTACTGCCCAAGGTATTCCAACGCACCTGGGATATCGCGACCGCGCCGTTCTGGCCGCGCGCGACTGCGGCGATCCGCGTCCAGGAGCCGGGTTTCCTCTTCATTGCTGAGGTGTACTGGGATCTAGAGTGGACGCTGCAGCAGCAAGGGTTCGACTACACCTACGACAAGCGGCTCTATGACCGGCTCGAGCAGCGCGCGGCGAGGCCAGTACGCGAGCATCTGCTCGCCGGGCTTGACTTCCAGGACCATCTCGCACGCTTTCTCGAGAACCACGACGAGCCCCGCGCCGCGACGACGTTCGCGCCGGATGTGCATCGCGCCGCCGCGGTGATCACTTTCCTCACGCCCGGCCTACGCTTCTTTCACCAGGGGCAACGCGAGGGCAGGAAGGTGCGTATCTCCATGCACCTCGCACGCGGGCCGATGGAGCCCGCGGACGCATCGATCGGAGCGTTCTACGACGCGCTCCTCGCCTGTCTGAGGGACCGCGCTTACCGTGACGGGCGTTGGCAACTTCTAGAGGTACGCCGAGCGTGGGAAGCGAACGGCACCAACGACGCGTTCATCGCCTTTGCCTGGACCGGCCCCGGCGATACGAGGCGGCTGGTGGCGGTCAACTACGCCGAGCGTCGAAGCCAGTGCTACGTTGCGCCGCCGTGGCCGGACGTTGCCGGGCGGCGCTGGCGGCTCCGTGACCAGCTGAGCGACGCGGCTTATGAGCGCGACGGCGCGGAGCTTGCTGCCCGCGGGCTGTATCTCGACCTGCCGGCGTGGGGCTACCACGCCTTCGAGGTATCCTGACCGCGATGGATTGTCGCCGCTGACGAATCAGGTCGAAGGAGCCGTGCGCATGGCCGGCTTGCCGGCCCAGCGATAAGCCACGCCAGCCAGCGCAGCGCCGAGAAGCGGCGCGAGCCAGAAGAGCCAGAGCTGCTGCAGCGCCCATCCGCCGACCATCAGCGCGGGTCCGGTGCTGCGCGCCGGGTTCACCGACGTGTTGGTGACCGGGATGCTGATCAAGTGGATGAGCGTCAGCCCGAGGCCGATCGCGAGCGGCGCGAACCCTCGCGGTGCACGCTCGTCGGTGGCGCCGAGGATGATGACGAGGAACATGAAGGTCATGACGAGCTCGGTGAGGAACCCGGCGTAGAGCGAGTACTTGCCGGGCGAGTGCTCGCCGTAGCCGTTGGACGCAAGGCCGCCGCCGAGATCGAAGCCCGCCTTGCCGCTTGCGATCATGTAGAGCAGCACGGCGGCGACGACTGCTCCGATCACCTGCGCGATCCAGTAGGGCAGGACCTCGGAACCCTTGAACCGGCCGCTCGTCGCAAGTCCCAGCGTTACCGCGGGGTTGAGGTGGCATCCGGAGATGTGTCCGATGGCGTACGCCATCGTGAGCACCGTGAGCCCGAATGCAAGCGATACGCCGAGAAGGCCGATACCTACGCTCGGAAATGCCGCGGCGAGTACAGCACTGCCGCAACCACCAAGAACGAGCCAAAAGGTTCCGATAAATTCGGCAAGCAGCCGGCTGCGCAGTGTCATTTGACCTCCCTGAGGTTGCGATAATAGCTGCGGAGGTCACCTAAGGACACTAGACCTTGGTACGACTGGCGGCCCTATGCGCTCAACGCCATCCCTCGCGCCGCGGTCGCCAGTGACGGGCGCGATGGGCGGCAAGCTGCTCGGGCCGCTCGAACAGCTTCACCAGCACCACGCCCGCGATGAAACCCCCGAGGTGGGCCCAGAAAGCGACGCCGCCTTCCTGCGCGCCGACGATGCTCGTGATGCCGCCGAAGAACTGCAGGAAGGCCCAATAGAGGAGCATGGCCCACGCAGGCAGCGCGATGGTGGTGATGTAGAAGCCGAGGGGAAAGAGCGTGAAAACCCGTATGCGCGGGAAGAGCACCAGGTACGCTCCCATGACGCCGCTGATCGCGCCGGAGGCTCCCACCATGGGTATCGGTGAAGCCGGATCCGAGAGGACCTGCGCAAAGGCCGCCGCCAGACCAGAGAGCAGGTAGAAGGCGAGGAAGCGAGGCCGCGTCATCGAGTCCTCGATGTTGTTGCCGAAGAGCCACAGGAACCACATGTTGCCGAGCAGGTGCATCCAGGAGCCGTGCAGGAACATCGACGTGAAGACGTTCTGGACCTGGCGGCCGGGGTCGGTCAGGCACACGAGCCCTTCGCCCATTGGAAAGCGGGTGCCCGGAGCCAGGGCGGCGGTGAGCTCGCCGGGAATGAGCCCCAGCTCGCACACCGAGCGCGCGAGGGGAAGGGCGGCGCCCGCTCCCTGGACGAGCACCCAGATGAGGACGTTGACCGCTACCAGAACGAGCGTCACGTAGGGCGTGCGCTGGGTCTGATTCTCGTCGTGGTACGGGAACAAGGACCGTTATCGGGCGAAGTGCTTCATCAGGGACGCGGCATAGGCCGGCGCGGTGGGCTCGTGCATGAAGTACACGTAGACCTCCCCCCATCCCGCGCGTTCAAGCCGCTCGGCCCACTGCCGCAGTTCGATCTCCGAATACGCCTCGAGCCGCAAGCGGACGTATCCCCACGGCGCCGTCTCGACGAGAGGCGGCGGCGCGTCGTCCTCGCGCTCCGACAGACACAAGGCCGCGCCGGCGCTTCCGAGGACCTCGTAGACGTCTTCGCCAAACCAGCTCTCGTTGCGGAACTCGAACGCCGCGCGATGCCCCGCCGGAAGCAGGCGCAGAAAAGCGCTGAGCCTTGCCAGGTCCTTCTTGAGGAACGGCGGGAGCTGGAAAAGCACCGGGCCGCGCTTCCCGCCGAGCCTGGTGAGGTTCTGATAGAGGAACGCGACCGAATCGGCGGCAGCCTCGGGATCGAGGCGCGCGAGATGCGTGATGCGCCGCGATGCCTTGATGGCGAAGCGGAACTCCGGCGGCGTCGCCCTTGCCCAGCCCTCCAGCACTTCCGCGCGCGGCATGCGATAGAAGGTGTTGTTGATCTCCACCGTCGGCAGACGTGCGGAGTACCAGGCCAGCATCGCTTCGGGCTTCATGTTGGCCGGATAGAAGTCGCCTTTCCACTCCTTGAAGGAGTATCCACTGGCGCCGGCAAAGAGCCTCTTAGAATTGACCATGGCGAAGGGAAAGCTTAGCGAATATTCCGCGAAGCGGCGCTTCGCATCGACGCCCGAGCCTGCACCTTCCCTGGCCGCCGAGGCGCGCAGCGGTCCGCTGCTGTTCGTCGTCCAGCAGCACGCGGCGCGAAGGCTGCACTATGACTTCCGCCTGGAATGCGATGGCGTGCTCAAGTCCTGGGCGGTGCCGAAGGGGCCTTCGCTCGACCCCTCCGACAAGCGCTTGGCCGTGCCGACCGAGGATCATCCATTCGACTACGCATCGTTCGAAGGCATCATTCCGCCCGGCCAGTACGGTGCGGGCGAGGTCATCGTGTGGGACTGCGGCGTTTATTCTCCCGACGAGCAGGAACCATGGATCGAGGACCGCGAGGCCGCCGAGGCGCAGGTGCGGCTCGGGCTCGAGAACGGCAAGCTCGGCATCACCCTCAGGGGCCAGAAGCTGAAAGGGTCCTTCGCGCTCGTGCGCACGTCGGACCGCAAGAGCTGGCTTCTCCTCAAGCACAAGGATCGCTTCGCCATGGGCGTGGACGTCACCACACGCCGCCGGTCGGCCCTCTCGGGCATCGCCGTGGATGAGATGAAAGCCATGCCGGTAAGCCGCGTGGACGCGTCTCGTCTCGCTCCTGGCGGTGGCGCCCGGCCGATGCCGACGAAGCTCGAGCCGATGCACGCCGAGGTCGCCGACGCGCCATTCAACCGCACCGGCTGGATGTGGGAGCCGAAGCTCGATGGCTACCGCATCCTCGCGTTCGTGGACGGCCAGGTGAAGCTGCGCTCGCGGCGGGGTCTGGAGCTCGCGAAGCAGTTTCCCGACCTCGCCGCCGAGCTCGCGGAGCAGGGCACGCGCATGATCATCGACGGCGAGCTGGTCGCCTTCGCCGAGGGCGGCAAACCGTCCTTCAACGCGTTGCAGAACCGTTTTCAGCTGCGCAGCGCCCGCGACATCACGGCGGCCGAGAGGAGCACGCCGGTGGTGTTCTACGCCTTCGATTTGCTCTACTTCGCGGGAGTCGACTTGCGCGAAGCGCCATACGCCGACCGGCGACGCTATCTCGAACAGTGCCTGCTGCCTTCCCCGCGCGTGCAGATCGTGCACGCCTCCGAGGACGGGCCGGCGCTCTACGAGGCGGCTCTGGCGAGCGGCTTCGAGGGCGTGATCGGCAAGCGCAAGGACGGCAAGTACGAGGCCGGCAGGCGCTCGGCGTCCTGGCTGAAAGTGAAGGCGATCCAAAGCGATGACTTCGTCGTCGGCGGTTATACCAAGGGCAGGGGCGCGCGGAAGGCGCTGGGCGCGCTGCTGGTCGGGACGTGGGATGGGGGAAGGCTGCGCTATGCCTCGCACGTGGGTTCCGGATTTGACGACGGCACGCTTGCCGTGATGCGCGAGCGGCTGGAGCCGCTTCGACGCAGGAGTTGTCCCTTCGCCGAGAAGCCGGCGCTGAATGCTCCGACGACCTGGGTCGAGCCGAAGGTGGTGGTCGAAGTGAAGTTCCAGGACTGGACCGAGGACGGCTCGCTCAGGGCGCCGGTGTTCCTCCGGCTACGAGAGGACGTCGAGCCGAAAGCCCCCAAGGCCTTGCGTAAGCCGCAAGCGGCGGCCGACGCCCCGTCGACGCGCTCGACGATCGATGACGTGCTGCGGCAGCTCGACAATCCCAAGGCGAGCTTCACCCTGGCCGTCGGACCGGACGCGATCCGGCTTACGCACCTGGACCGCGTCTATTGGCCCGCGGATCCGGCGCTGAAGCAGCCGCCCCTCACCAAGCGCGATCTGCTCCGATACCTCGCGCGGATCTCCCCGGCGATGCTGCCGCACCTCGCGGACCGGCCGCTGACCATGATCCGCATGCCCGACGGCATCCGGGGCCAGCGTTTCTTCCAGAAGCACTGGGCGCCGCAGCACCCGGCGTTCGTCGATACGATCACCGTGTACTCCAGCCACAAGGAGGAGAGCCACGAGGCCCTGCTCTGCCAGAACCTTTCGACGCTCCTTTGGCTGGCGCAGTCCGGGACGCTCGAGTTCCACGTCTGGCATTCCCGCGCGCGACCGGGACCGGACGCGGCCACCATGAGCACCGACTTTGCTTCCTCCCTTGATACCCTTGAGGACTCGGTGCTCAACTACCCCGACTACGTGGTCTTCGATATCGACCCCTACATCTACTCGGGGCGGGAAGCTCCTGGGGAGGAGCCCGAGTTGAACAACGTGGCCTTCGAGAAAGGCAAGGAGGTCGCCTTTCGTCTGCGTGAGCTCCTGGGTCAGCTCTCGCTAGAGTGCATCGTTAAGACCTCAGGCAAGACCGGTCTGCATGTGTTCGTGCCGATCCGCCGTACCCTCGACTTCGAGGCTGCGCGGTCCGTCAGCGAAACGGTGGGCCGGCATTTGATGCGGCTGCATCCGAGGGACGTGACGCTCGAATGGAGCGTGCCGAAGCGCACGGGAAAGATCTTCATGGACTACAACATGAACGTCCGCGGGAAGACGCTCAACGTGGCATATTCGCCGCGTGGAGCGCCTGGCGCCCCGGTATCGATGCCCCTCACCTGGGACGAGCTCGCGAAGGCGCATCCGCTCGACTTTCGCATTAGCAACGCGGTGGACTTCGTGGCGGGCGAGGGCGACCGATGGCGCGAGGCGCTCGAGCGCAAACAAGGCCTGGAGAGCATGCTCAAACGGGCAAACACATAATGCGGTATGCTCCGAACGTTTCGCTAGAGGAAAATGACGTAACCCATTGACTTAGAGGTGTAACATGGCAGCCCGCTCCATTGCGTCGATCACAATCTCCTTCGGGATGGTCTCGATCCCGGTGAAGCTTTACTCGGCCACTGAGGCGGGCCGGGCAATGTCGTTCAATCTGCTGCACAAGGGCTGCGGATCGCGACTAAGGCAGCAATACTTCTGCATCAAGGAGGACGTCCCCGTGGCCCGCGAGGACATGGTCAAGGGTTATGAGTTCGCCAAGGACCAGTACGTGATGTTCTCGCCGGAGGAGTTGAAGGCGCTCGAGGAAGCCGGCACGCACAGCGCGGACATCACGGAGTTCGTGCCAGCCAAGGCGATCGACCCGATCTATTTCGACAAGGCGTACTACCTCGGACCGGACAAGGGCGGCGCGAAACCTTATGCGCTGCTCGCGCGGGCGCTGAAGGACACCGGCCGCTGTGCCCTCGGCAGGTGGGCGGCTCGCGGTAAGCAGTACATCGTTCTCATCCGTCCCGTCGATACAGGACTCGTCGAAGGGCTCGTGATGCAGCAGCTTCTCTATGCCGCAGAAGTGCGCTCGATCAACGATGTCGATATTCCGAAAACCGACGTGAAGCCCGCCGAGCTGAAGCTCGCGCAGCAGCTCATCGAGCAGCAGGCCGTGGACAGGTTCGATCCCCGCGCCTACACCGACGAAGTGCGCGCGCGCATCGAGGCAGAGATCCAGAAGAAGGTCGAAGGTCAGGAGATCACCATGACCGAGGCGCCCGAGAAGGGCGCGCAGGTCATCGACCTCATGGAAGCGCTTCGGGCGAGCCTCGAGAAGAAGCCTGCCAAGAAGGCGGAGCCGGCCAAGCCCTCGGCACGGAAGGCCGCGAAAAAATAGGCATTTCATGTACGGCGTGCGCGAGGTCGCGAAGCTGCTGCGCATGCCGCGCAGCATGATCAACGGCCTGGTAAAGGCGGGGTTCGTCTCCCCGGCGCGCGGCCCGAGAAATGCATTGCGTTTCTCATTCCAGGATCTGATCGTGCTGCGCACCGCCCAGGCGCTCGCAACCGCAAAGGTGTCGCGAAAGCGCATCACCCGCTCGGTCAAGGAGCTGCGCCGGCATCTTCCGGCTTCGATGCCGCTTTCGGGCCTCAGCATCTCGGCGGTGGGCGAGCGCGTGGTGGTGAAGGAAGGCGCCAGCCAATGGCAAGCCGAGTCGGGCCAGTACCTGCTTGTGTTCGAGGGTGATCCCGCGAGCGGCTCTCTGAGCGTGATCGAACGCACGGCGGCGAAGCCGGCCGGCGCGCAGCGGTGGCTCGAGGTCGCTGCAGCACTGGAAGAGGAAGATCCCGAGGCCGCCGAGGATGCTTATCGCCAGTCCATCCTGGCCGAACCTGCGCTTCTCGACGCGCGAGTCAACCTCGGCCTGTTGCTCCACGGCTCAGGTCGCCTCGCCGAAGCGGAGACCGTGTACCGCGACGCCATCTCAGCCTGCGGCGAGGATCCGGGGCTTCTCTTCAACCTCGGCGTGCTGCTTGATGATCTCGGCCGCAAGCCGGACGCGGCAACGACGTACAAGAGAGCCCTTGCCGCGGATCCTTCCTTCGCGGACTGCCACCAGAATCTCGCGTTGCTGTGCGAGCAGCTAGGCCGGCCGCGGGACGCCATCCGTCACATGGCGGAGTACCGCCGTCTGACCGGCATCAAGGGAGGGTCGCCGTCCCGTCGCTGATGCGTCACGATGCCGTCGTTCTAGGCGCCGGGATCGTTGGGATCTGCGTTGCGCTCCACCTTCAGAAGCGGGGGCGCTCCGTCGCCCTGGTCGACCGGCGCGGCGCCGCCGAGGAGACTTCGTTCGGCAATGCCGGCCTCATCCAGCGCGAAGGGGTATATCCCTACGGCTTCCCGCACGACTTCGGCGCGCTGCTGCGCTACTCGCTCAACCGCACGATCGATGCGCACTACCACCCGTCGGCACTGCCACGACTTGCCCCGTTTCTCTTGCGGTACTGGAAGCACTCCCGCCCCGCGCGGCACGCCGAGGTCGCGCGCCGCTATGCCAAGCTGATCGAGCATTGCGTCGACGAGCACGAGGCGCTCATCGCCGAGTGCGGGGCGGAGGAATTCGTGCGTCGCGTGGGATGGATCCGGCTGTTCCGCAGTGAGCATGAGCGTGACCGGCGCTTTGCCGAGGCAGAGCGCTGGCGCAGCGAGTTCGGCGTTGAGCACCGCGCGCTCGACGCGCGCGAGCTTCAGGAAGCCGAACCCCATCTCGCGCCCGTGATTTCGGGTGCCATCCACTGGACTCAGCCGATCAGCGTTTCGGATCCCCAAGGCCTCGCGCTCGCCTACCTGCGGCGGTTCCAAACGCTTGGCGGCACATTCGTCCAAGGCAACGCCGCCAGCCTCGTGGCGGAGGGGGGCGGCTGGCGCATACGGACGGCCCATTGCCCGCTCGCGGCGAGCGACGCGGTGATTGCGCTCGGGCCCTGGGCCGACGTGCTGACGCGGGCGCTCGGGTATGACCTGCCGCTGGCGGTCAAGCGCGGGTACCACATGCACTACCGCGCCGCGGGCGACGCGTGTCTCAACCATCCGGTCCTCGATACCGAGCGAGGTTACTTCCTCGGCCCGCTTCGACGGGGAATCCGGCTGACGACCGGCGCGGAGTTCGCACTTCGCGACGCGATGCGCACCCCGGTCCAGCTCGCCCGCGCCGAGCCGATCGCGCGAGAGCTCTTCCCGCTGGCCGAGCGGCTCGACAACGAGCCCTGGATGGGTTCGCGGCCTTGTACGCCGGACATGCTTCCGGTGATCGGCAAGGCGCCGCGCCACGCGCATCTATGGTTTGCGTTCGGGCATGCGCATCACGGGCTCACGCTTGGCGCGGTGACCGGGCGGCTCGTCGCCGAGCTAGTCACAGGCGAGGTGCCTTTCGTCGACCCGTCGCCGTACTCCGCCGACCGGTTTTAGCTCTCGTGCCGGGCTTGCCCCGGTGGATCACCGCCGCTGCGGCGCCCCGGTTTTTTTATGCCGGGTACAATCGCCCGCAAGGAAGGGAGCGGGCGGGTCGATGGCGGAGCAGCCTAGCGAAGCGACGGTGCTGTTCGCGGACGTAAGCGGCAGCACCAAGCTCTACGAGACCATGGGTGACGCGGTCGCCCACGCTGCCATCGAGAAGTGCATCGGCATCATGCGCGACAAGACGCTCGGCGCGCGCGGCAAGGTCATTCAAACCATAGGCGACGAAGTGATGTCGCAGTTCGCAACCGTGGACGGGGCCGCGGACGCGGCCATCGACATGCAGCTCGCCATCGCGCAACTCCCACCGGTCGGCAAGACGAAACTCGGCATCCGCATCGGGTTCAACCACGGGCCGATCATCGAACGCGACGGCGACTTGTTCGGTGACGCGGTGAACCTCGCTTCGAGGCTTTCCCACGTCGCAGCGAAGGGTCAGATCATCACGGCCCGCGAGACGGTCGTGCTGATGTCTCCCATGCTGAAATTCTCCACCCGACCCATCACCACCATCCAGGTGAAGGGCAGGGCGCAGGAGATCCAGGTCTACGAGCTCATGTGGCAGCAGAGCGAGGACGCGACGACCATGGCGCCGCACAAGGCCATGTTCAGCGCGCCCAAGGCGAGGCTGCGCCTCAAGGTGCAGGACACTGAATTGGTGCTCTCTGCCGACCGGCCGGTGGTGGCGCTCGGCCGGGACCAGAGCGCTGATCTGATCATCCGCGAGCGCATGGCTTCCCGCGCGCACGGCAGGATCGAGCGCCGGCTCGACAAGTTCATCCTCACCGACCATAGCGCGAACGGCACGTTCGTGACCATCGAAGGCGACCGCGAGATCGTCCTGCGCCGCGAGGAATTCACGCTGCGCGGCCATGGATGGATTGCGCTCGGGCAGTCTCGCGCAACCGCCGCCAACGTCGTCGAATTCTTCTGCGAATGAGGTGGCGCGCATCGCAGCATTGATGATTGAATGAGCGCGCCTGAGCTGAAATCGCTCGGCGCTACAGCATCGAGCGCGTTATAGCCGCCTCGCCAGCTACGGAGGTTGAAGGACGGCAAGTAATACTGTATATAAGTACAGTATGCTCGGCACCGCCTCCTTCGATGACATCCTCCGCCCGCAGCGCGTCTGGCGCGGCGCAGGCCTGGCGAGCCCGGCGCCCTGCCTGCCTACGGGTTTCCCGGCACTCGACGCCGAACTGCCCGGCGGCGGGTGGCCGACCGCCGCGCTGACCGAGATCCTTTGCGGCAAGCGGGCCATCGGCGAGCTCGGCCTTCT
>DASRKB010000106.1:0-3073 GCA_035649175.1 Burkholderiales bacterium
CGCGAGCGCCTCGGTGTCCGTGGCGCGCACCAGCACTCCGGTCATGCCGGACTCGACGAGCTCCGGGTTGCCGCCCACGCGCGTGGCGATGATGGGCAGACGCGAGGCCATGGCCTCCAGGATGGTGTTCGAGATGCCCTCGGCGCGCGAGGGAAGGACGAAGCAGTCGAGGCCGCGCATGATGTCGGCGATATCCTCGCGCTCGCCCGCCAGCCACACGTGCTCGCGCACCCGAGGGCGGTCGAGCAGCGTGGCGATCGCCTCGCGCTGCTCGCCATCCCCCACGAGGACGAGGCGCATGCGCTTCGCCGCCACGGGGGAAAGCTGTCGCGCGCGCAGGAAGGCACGGGCGAGCGTGAGCGCGTCCTTCACCGGATCCATGCGCCCCACCCAGCCCACACGCCAGTCCTCAGCGGCTTCGAAGGGACAGCCGGCGATCGGCTCGCGCGTCTCCGCGGCGCGAAAACGCTCGGTGTCCACGCCGTTGTAGATCTGCGAGATGCGCTCGCCCGGGATGTGCACCCCGCGCTGCAGGTAATCGGCAAGGTGCTGCGAGAGCGCGACGTAGCGCTGCACGAACGGCCGGTAGAGCCGCCGCACGTAGCGGTAGCGAATCCTGCGTCCCTCGGGATCCGCGGCGCTCCAGCCGTGCTCGCCGTGGATGCGCACGGGCACGCCCGCGCTCCAGGCCGGAACGGCGGCCTCGAGCGCGGCGAGGTTGCGGGTGTGCACGATGGCGGGCCGCATGTCCCGGAAGAGCCGATGCAGACGCGGGTAATCGCGCACGAGGTGCCCAGGGCGCTTGCCGAGCTCGACAAAGCGCACGTCGTCGCGCTCGATGCGCTCGGCGAATCGGCCGGAAACCTGGGTGAGCGCGATGATGACGTGGCGCCAGTGCTCGCGCGGCATGCGGTTCACCAGGTTGACGACGCCGTTCTCCAGCCCGCCGATGGCAAAGCTGTGGACCACATGCGCGATCAGCGGGGCGGGGGTCATTGCGGCTTCCGGAGCTCGACGGCAGCGAGCGCGGCGTCCAGCGACGGCCGCATCTCGCGTGCGAACTGGCGCAGCGACTCGGCGGCCAGCTCCGGCCTCGCCTCGTAGGGCGCGGCGAGGATGATCGCCGCCGACTCGTCACCGCGGCCCAGGAGCTTGTCGCGCGCAAGGAGCGCCTTGGCGAGGAAGGGATTGCTCAGCTCATTTCTACCGATGCGATACCACTCCCAGACGAGCAGGCGCTCGCCCCTGCCGCGCAAATGGGTCTGGCGAAGCTCGACGGGCGCGCCAAGATCCTCGCTGCGCACGTCTGTCCCGACGTTGATCCATGCCGGCTTGGTGTCGACCCGGTTCATGAAGTTCACGAGCTCGGCGCCCTGGCGCTGGTCGCGGTAATAACCGACATACAAGGCAACCGTGCGCTCGCCCTTGCGATAGACCTGGAAGGTGCTTGCCGCCGCGCCCGCATAGCGGGGCCGCCAGCTCATGTCGCTGGTCGGGTCGGAAAGCCAGCCCGAAGCGCCCGCCGGGGTGGCGAGCCGGACCTGCGCGGGTCCTGTGTCCAGTTGCGCGGCGTAGATCGACCATACGCTCGCAATCGCCACGCAACCGAAAGCGGCAGCTGCGATCGCGGCGGAGCTCGCCGGGCGACCCTGTGCGACAGGCCGGACCTCGCTTGCCGCCTGAGGCGCAGGATCGCGCCCGAAGGATCCCAGCCAGAAAAGCAGCCCAATGACGACCCCGAAGAACACCCAGCCGTAGATGAAATGGTCCACGCCCACGGCGAGCTTCATGTTGCTCACGTGCCCGATCATGACGATCATGTAGGCGCGCACGAAATTGGCCGCGATCGGCACGGCGATGGAGAGCGCGATGAATACGGCGCGCTTCCAGGCGCGCTGGTAGTTGAGATAGGCGAAGAGCGCGCCCACCGTGACCGAGGCGATGAGATAGCGAAGCCCGCTGCACGCCTCGACCACCGACCACGTGCCGGTGGGAATGGCGAATAAGTTGCCTTCGCGATACACCGGTACCCCCGTGAGCCGCAGGGCGCCGACGGTGAAATCGGCGGTCCAGCTCATGAGCGGCGGCAGGAAGGCCTCCCCGAAGGGCACGGCGAGGAGCAGGAAAGCGAGCGGAAAGGCCATCGCCAGCGCCGCTCGCCGGCCGGCGAGCGCGAGCACCGCGCCGGGAATCATCGCGGTCACGGCGTACTGCTCGAGCACCTGCACCTGTGCCGCGGCACCGGTGATCCAGGCGAATCCCGCGCCACCGAGCACGAAAAACCCCAGAAGGTCCGGGCGTGGGGCGATCCGCGCGAGCTCATGGCGCTGCCGCCACACCAGGTAAAGCGAGAGCGGCAGGATGAAGAAGCCATGCGTGTAGGTTTCGGAGTTGACCCACAGCGCTACCGTCGAGGCGACGGTCTCCCAATAGACGGCGAGGATCACCGCCAAGGTGGCCGCGATTGCCGTCGCCGTCTGTCGCCACGCGGCGGGCATGGCCTTCGGCGCGGCATCGCTCACCGCGACCCGCAGAATCTCTTCGGTCTCGAGCTTCATCAGCCCAGGCTTTTCACCAGGTGCGGACCCACGGCATTCGCCACCCGGATAGGCAGGCGCCGCCACAGGGCGATGAACGCCCGGTACTTCGGGTTGAGCGGGTTGTTCTGCGGGATGGCCGAGTGCCGATAGAGGCGGTACTCGTAGGCCATCGGCTCCGGCTCGAAGCCCCAGTTCCTCTTGAAGCTGTATGGGCCGGTGCCCTGCTTGCTGCGCCCGAAATCGAAAACGCGCACGCCGCGCTCGCAGGCCCGGCGCATGAGCTCCCAGTACTTGAAGTCGTTTGCCGCGAGCTCGCGCGCCGCGAGCGCATCGCCGGCGTAATAGGGCAGCACTTCGTCGCGGAAGTAGAAGCTGAGCACGCTGGAGACTGCCTCGCCGCGCGCGTCGCTGACCGTCAGGACCTCGGCGTTCGGGCCGAAGGTCTCGAGCAGCGCCTGGAAGTAGCGCCTGGACAGGGGCGGCGTGCCGTGCCTATGCACGTTGTCGGCATAGAGCGGGAAGAAGCGCTCGAC
>DASRKB010000107.1:0-10544 GCA_035649175.1 Burkholderiales bacterium
GCGGTGCTGGTGTGCGACGGCGGCGAGTTCGGCCAATGGGCGCAGGCTTGCCTGCGCGCGCCGCGGCGCGCGATCAACGGCCCGGCCGGCTCGATCGGCTCGGCGCTGCCTTTCGCCGCCGCGGCGAAGCTCGCCTTCCCGCATGCGCCGGTCGTGGCGATGCTGGGCGACGGCACCGCCGGCTTCCATCTTTCCGAGATCGACACCGCGGTGCGCTACGGCATCGGATATGTCGCGGTGATCGGCAACGACGCGTGCTGGAACGCGGAATACCAGATCGCGCTCAAGGCATACGGCGCCGCTCGCGCGAAGAACCTCGACTTGCTGCCGACGCGCTATGGCGCGGTCGCCGCCGCCCTGGGTGGGCATGGGGTGGATGTTTTCGCTTTCCAGGAACTGGAGTCTTCCCTGGTAAAGGCGGTGGCTTCCGGGCTCCCGGCAGTCGTGAACGTCATGATCGAGCGGCATGCAGCGCCCCGCTATTAGCGTTCTGATACTGCTTCTCTTCTTGGCACGAAGCGTCCAGGGGCAGACTCAAGGATGTCCGCCGGTGGACCTCGAGAAGCGGAAGGCCGAGGGGGAGGCATGCCGCGCGGCCGGGGGCGAGTGGGCGAGGTTCGGCGCGATCGCCTATCTGTGCGGCATCTACAGCTGCGCCGAGCGCACGAAGGACGGCGGCAAGCCCTGCAGCGACCGCGCCGACTGCGAGCACCTGTGCGTCACCGACAAGCACCTGCCGATCGGCACGGAGGCGTCGGGCCGCTGCACCGCGGTGAAGGCGAGCTACGGCTGCTACTCGCATGTGGACGGCGGGCGCATCATCGGCCGCGTGTGCGCCGACTAAAGCGCCGTCCGTTTCTTGCTTCTTCGCGCCCGATGGCCCGTCGGCTCCTTCTCCTGCTGACATTCGCGCTCGCGGGCTGCGAGCGTGCCACGCTGCCTCTGGTGGCGGGGATGGGCCCGAACCCCGTCCTGCCGCCGCCGCCGCGCACTCTGATCCCCACGGTCGACATCGCGCCGGCGAAGGGCTGGGCGCCCGGGGACGCCCCGCGCCCGGCGCCCGGGCTTGCGGTCACTCCCTTCGCCACGGGCCTGGAGCACCCGCGCTCGCTCTATGTGCTGCCGAACGGCGACGTGCTCGTGGCGGAGACCAATGCGCCGGACCGGCCGGAGTTCGGGCAGGGCATCAAGGGCTGGGCGACGAAGAAGGTGATGAAGAGAGCCGGCGCGGCGGTGCCGAGCGCCGACCGCATTACCCGCCTGCGCGACGCGGACGGCGACGGGGTCGCGGAGCAGCGCGAAGTGTTCCTCGCTGGCCTGCATTCGCCCTTCGGCATGGCGCTCGTCGGGGAGCACCTGTATGTCGCGAACACCGACGCCGTCGTCCGGTTTCCGTACCGCGAGGGCGCGAGGCGCATCGACGCGCCGGGGGAAAAGGTTGCCGACCTGCCGGCGGGGCCGCTCAATTACCACTGGACCAAGACCCTCGTCGCGAGCGCCGACGGCCGGCGCCTCTACGTGAGCGTGGGCTCCAACAGCAACATCGCCGAGAAGGGGCTCGATAAGGAGGAGGGGCGTGCCGCCATCCACGAGATCGATCTCGCGAGCGGAGGAAGGCGCATCTACGCTTCGGGGCTGCGCAACGCGGTGGGGCTCGGCTGGCAGCCGGAGACCGGCGTGCTATGGACCGCGGTCAACGAGCGCGACGAGCTCGGCAGCGACCTCGTGCCCGACTACCTGACGACGGTGAAGGAGGGCGGGTTCTACGGCTGGCCTTACAGCTACTTCGGAAGCCACGTCGACGAGCGCGTGGAGCCTGGGCGCTCCGACCTCGTCGCGAAGGCGATCGTCCCCGATTACGCGCTCGGCGCGCACGTTGCGCCGCTCGGGCTCGCCTTCTACGATGCGCAGCGCTTTCCGGAGCGCTTCCGCGGCGGCGCCTTCATCGGGCAGCACGGCTCCTGGAACCGGCGCCCGCCGAGCGGCTACAACGTCGTGTTCGTCCCGTTCCGCGAGGGTCGGCCTTTCGGCCTGCCGGAAGTCGTGCTCGAGGGCTTCCTCGACGCCGAGGGCAACGCCAAGGGCCGTCCGGTCGGCGTGGCGATCGACAGGACGGGCGCGCTGCTCGTCGCCGACGACGTCGGCAATGCCGTCTGGCGGGTCACGCCGCGCTAGGGGAAATCAGGGTCGGAGCCCGATTCCCGCTCAGTCGTCGAGCAGCTCGCTCTTCTCGAACCTGGTCTGCGCGAACTCCCGCAGCTGGCTGATCGCCTCGGCAATTTTGGACGCGTAGGCGGGCGCGAAACTGACGACGTGCTCGCCGACCCCATCGTTCTGCTTGAGGCAGATGTAGCCGAGGTCCGTAATGTGGATCTCGATGTCCGACTGGCCTTTGATCACCATGGCGCCGCGCGCTCCTTTCCCGCCGATGGTAACGGCGGCTCCTGTCGCGGCTGCGCCGCCGGGCCTCCCTCCAACGGGCTATCCAACAGCGAAAGATCGGGGTCTGACCCCGATCTCTACCCCGATCTCTAGAGCCTGAAGATCCTCTGGGCGTTGAACCCGCGCACCTGGTGGCGCACGCCATCGGGCAGCGCGTCGACGCGCGAGAGGCACCCGGCCATGTCGCCGATGGTGTGAGGGTAGTCCGAGCCGTAGAGCACGTTGTCCGGGCCGCATACCGAGACGCACATGTCGAGCACGTCCTGGCGGAACACCACGCTGTCGACGTAGATGCGGCGCATGTAGTTGCGCGGCGGCTCGCTCGTTTTCGCGCGCGCCGCGGGGATGTTGTCCCAGCAGATGTCGAGGCGCCCGACGAGGTAGGGCAGCGCGCCTCCGCCGTGCGAGGCGATCAGCTTGAGGCTTGGGAAGCGGTCGAAGAACCCGTCGTAGATGCAGCGTGCGATGGCGAGCGAAGTGTCGAACGTAAAGCCAAGCGGCGCAGTAAGCTGGAACTCGTGCATGCCCATCTCCGCCACGCCCGGAGGCGCGGTCGGGTGGACGAGCACCGGCAGCGCTCGGCGATCGATCTCCTGCCAAACGTTTTCAAAGGATTTTTCGGTTAGCGGCTTGCCACCGATATTGGCGAGCACCATGACGCCGACGGCGCCGTTGTCGCAAGCGCGCTTCAGCTCCTGGAGCGCCAGGCTCTCGTGCTGCCAGGGGAGCGAGGCGAACCACCGGACGCGGTCGGGCCAGGCCTTCTGCGCCTTGGCCATGTCGTCGTTCATGACCTGCGCCGCCTTCAGGCTCACTTCGGGGCTGCCCCAGTAGCAGTTGGGGCAAGTGAGCGAGGTGATCGAGATGTCGACGCGCGCCTTGTTCATGTTCGCGATGCGCGCCTCCCAGTCGAACATGTTCGGCACCGGGGTCATGAAGGGCGCGCCGTCGAGGTGGATGGCGCGCAGGCCGCCGGCCACGGGCTTGAGCGTGTAGCGCGGGCCGCCATGCTGCTCGAGGAGCGAGACCCACTCCTTTGTCAGCATGTGGGTGTGGACGTCGATGACGGGGCTTCGGGTCATTGGAGCTTGATGTTCCCGGCCTTGACGACCTCGCCCCACTTCTTCGTTTCCTCGCGGATGTAGGCGGCGAACTCCTCCGGCGTGGTGGTGGCGGGCTCGGTCCCCGAGGCGATGGCGCGCTCGCGCACGTCGGGCAGGGCGAGGGCGGCCCGCGTCTCGGCGTTCAGCCGGTCGATGATCGCCTTTGGCGTGCCCGCCGGGGCGACGCTGCCGAACCAGCCGACCGCCTCGTAGCCCCGCACGCCCGCCTCCTCAAAGGTCGGTACCTCGGGCGCGGCGGCGATGCGGGTCTTCGAGGTCACGGCGAGCGCACGCAGTTTGCCGGCCTTGACGTTGGCGATCGCGGAGGGCACGTCGACCACGCCGAAGGGGATCTGATTGCCGAGCACGTCGCTCGACACCGGCGCGCTGCCCTTGTAGGGCACCGCCTGCACGTTCACCTTGGCGAGCATGTTGAGCAACTCGCCCGCGAGGTGCATGGTCGAGCCCTGGCCGCCATGGCCGTAGGACAGGGCTCCGGGCCTGGCCTTCGCCTGGTCGATCAGCTCCTTGACGGAAGACGCGGCCGAGGGGTGCGCCACCAGGAAGAACGGGATCATGGCCAGGTTGGAGATCGGCGCGAGGTCCCTCTCCGGATCGAACGGCATCTTCGGGTACAGGTGCACGTTCGACGAGAGCGCGCCCGCGGCCGCGAGCCCGATGGTGTAGCCGTCGGGCGCGGCCTTTGCCACGGCGTCGACGCCGAGCATGCCGCCGGCGCCGGGACGATTCTCGATGATGATCGGCTGGCCGAGCTTCTCGCTCATCTTCGGCGCGATGGCGCGCGCGATCAGGTCGGAGCTGCCGCCGGGGGGGAAGGGCACGATGTAGCGGATCGGCTTGGACGGATAGGTCTGCGCCGAAGCGGAGGCTACCCACAGGAACAGCGCTGCTATCAGGAATCTCATCTTCCATCCTCTCCAATGGTGTTAACGAGGACACCGACTTTGTCGATCTCGACCTCGACGGTGTCGCCGGGCTTCATCCATACCGGCGGGTTGCGCCTCGCCCCGACGCCGCCGGGCGTGCCGGTGACCAGCACGTCGCCAGGGGCGAGCGTGGTCCAGGTCGAGACGTACTCGATGATTTTGGGAATCTTGAAGATCATCTGCTCGGTGGTGGCACGCTGCATCTCCTGGCCGTTCAGCCGGCAGGAGAGTGTCATCTTCGCTCCCGGCGTGATCTCGTCGGAGGTCACCATCCAGGGGCCGAAGCCGCCGGTGGCGGCGAAATTCTTGCCCGCGGTCCACTGGATCGTGTGGCGCTGCCAGTCGCGCACCGAGCCGTCGTTGTAGCAGCTATAGCCTGCCACGTGGTTGTAAGCGTCCTTTTGAGAAATTCTTCTTCCTGAGAGGCCGATAATGACCGCGATCTCGGCCTCGAAGTCGAGATGGGTCGACTCGCGCGGGCGCACGATCGGCTGGCGGTGGCCTACCTGCGACTCCGGCAGGCGCAGGAAGATCGCAGGCTGCTCGGTGTTGTCGCGGCCGGTCTCGACTACGTGCTCCTGGTAGTTCAGGCCGACGCAGACGATCTTGTCGGGGTTGGGGATCACCGGCAGCCAAGTCACGTCCGATTCCTCGTAATCCGGCGTAGATGAAAGCTGTTTCGCGGCTGCCGCGAAGCCGTTCCCGGCAATCAGCGATTTCAGGTCGGCGAACTGGTTGCCGAGATAGCGTCGCAGATCGACAATGCCATTGCCCGTGACGATGCCGTAGCTTGCGCCCTGCGCAGTGTGGAAGCTCGCGAGTTTCATGGGGGGTTCCTTCGAACGACGGGGATTTTCACACAAGATGCTGATGGTCGGCGTCGATGTCGGCGGCACTTTCACGGACGCGGTCGTCTACGACGACGCGAGCGGCGAGCTCGGCTGGGCCAAGGCGCCTTCCACCCCCGCGGCGCCGGCCGACGGGGTGCTCTCGGCGCTCGCTCGTCAGCGCGTCGACCTTGCCGCAGCCGAGCGCTTCGTGCACGGCATCACCATCGGCACCAACGCGATCCTCGAGCGCCAGGGAGCCGTGGTATGGATGCTGGTGACGAAGGGCTTCCGCGACACGCTGGAGATCGCCCGCACCAACCGCACCGTCCTCTACGATATCAAGACGCTCAAGCCCGAGCCGCTCGTGCCGCGCGGCCGGGCGATCGAGATCGACGAGCGGATTCTGGCCGATGGGACGGTTCTCCGTAAGCTGAATATCGGTGAAGTCGAAGAGAAGATTTCTATCCTCAAAGGCGAGAAGCCCGCGGCCGTAGCGGTGTGCTTCCTGCACAGCTACCGCAGCCCCGGGCACGAGGAGCAGGCGGCGGCGCTTCTCCGCGAGCGGCTTCCCGGCTGGTTCGTCTGCCACTCCGCCGGCGTGCTGCCCGAGATGCGCGAGTACGAGCGTTTCAATACCGCGGCGCTCAATGCCTACATCGGCCCGCTCACGCAGCGCTATCTCGAGACCCTCTCGTGTGCGCTCAAGACGGAGGGTTACCGCGGGCCGGTGTACCTGATGACTTCCAGTGGCGGCATCGTGACCGCGGAGCGCGCGGCGCGCCTGCCGGTGCACACCGTCCTCTCCGGTCCGGCGGGCGGCGTCGCGGCGGCGCTGCATCTCGGCGCGTCGCTGGGGCTGAGAAACCTCATCAGCTGCGATATGGGCGGCACGAGCACCGACGTCTGCCTGATCGAGGACCTCGGCGTGCCGGTAACGAGCGAGCAGTTCATCGCCGGGCTGCCGATCCGCACGCCGCAGATCGAGATCAACTCGGTGGGCGCGGGCGGGGGCAGCATCGCCTGGGTCGATGCGGGGAACATCCTCAAGGTCGGTCCGCGCAGCGCCGGCGCGGACCCCGGCCCGGCGTGCTACGGCAGGGGTGGCAGCGAGGCGACGGTTACGGACGCGAACCTCGCGATCGGCCGGCTATCGCCCTCTCTCAAGCTCGCGGGAAGCGTGGCGCTCGACGAGGTTCTTTCCCGGGGAGCCGTTTCCCGGGTCGCGGAAGCGTTTGGCATGAAGCTCGAGCCCGCCGCCGAGGGGATCGTGAAGATTGCCGTGGCGCGCATGGTGAGCGCGATCAAGGAGATCTCGGTGGCGCGCGGCTACGACCCGCGCGACTTCGCGCTCGTCGCCTTCGGCGGCGCGGGCCCCATGCATGCCGCGCTCGTGGCGGAGGAGCTCGAGATCGCTCATGTGGTGGTGCCGGTGCGCCCGGGAAACTTCTGTGCCTTCGGTGCGCTCATCTCCGACATCCGCCACGACCACCTGCGGACGTTCCGGATGGAGCTCACGGGCGCGGACCGGGCGGTGCTCGAGGCCGCATTCCTGGAGATGGAGAAGGAGGCGCGCGAGGCGATGGTCAGGGAAGGCATGCCCGCGGAGACAATCCGGCTGGTACGGAGCGCGGGGATGCGCTATGTCGGGCAGTCCTGGGATTTGATTGTCGAGGTTCCGCAGAATGTTCGCTCTCTCGGTGAAATCGAAGAACGATTCCATGAAACTCATGAAAAACGCTACGGCTACCGCAGCGCCGACCCGGCGGAGATCGTGAGCCTGCGCGTCACGGCGATCGGCGAGGTGGCGAAGCCGGCGCTCCCGGAGTGGACGCAGGGCGGCACGCTGGAGGCGGCGCTGCGCGAGACGCGGCCGGTGTATTTTTCGGGCGAAATGAACCCGGTTCCCGTCTACCTGCGCGACAAGGTGCCCCGAGCCGCGCGCCTCCGGGGTCCGGCGATCGTGGAGGAGATGGGCGCGGTGACTGTCGTGCCGCCGGGATGGCGCCTCGAGGTAGGGCGGCTGGGAGAGTTGCATCTCTTGAGGGGCTTATGAAG
This sequence comes from Burkholderiales bacterium, assembly GCA_035649175.1. Lineage (GTDB taxonomy): Bacteria > Pseudomonadota > Gammaproteobacteria > Burkholderiales > SG8-39 > SCGC-AG-212-J23. The sequence goes on from DASRKB010000107.1 coordinate 7,378, forward strand.
GAACCAGCCCCCCGATGAAGATGGATCCCATCACGCTGGAAGTGGTCTGCGAAGGTCTGATCGCGGTGGTGCGCGAGATGCGCGCGTCGATCATCCGTGCGTCGTACTCGCCGGTGATCTACGAGCTGGACGACTTTTCCTGCGCCCTCTTCAACGACAAGGCGGAGATGGTGGCTCAGTCGGACGACCACCCCGGACACGTGATGCCGATGCCCTGGTCGGTGCGCTGCGCGATGGAGGACTTCAAGGGCGATATCCATCCGGGCGACATCATTCTGCTCAACGACGCCTACCGCGGCGGCACGCATCTCAACGACGTGACGCTGATCTACCCGGTGTTCGTGGGCGAGCGCCTCGCGCTGCTGCCGGCGGTGCGCTCCCACTGGGCAGACGTGGGCGGCGCCACGCCGGGGAGCTACTCCGGGCTCTCCACGAACATCTACCAGGAAGGCCTGCGCATGCCTCCGATCAAGCTCTTCGAGCGCGGCAAGGAGAACCGCGCGGTGATGCGGCTCATCGAGGCGAACATGCGCCTGCCGGAGCACCGCAAGGGCGACCTCTCGGCGATGCTCGGCGCGGTGCGGGTGGCGGAGGCGCGTCTGCGGCGGCTCTTCGATAAGTACGGGCTCGACACCGTGCTCGCGTGCGTCGCGGCGAACCTCGATCGTGTTGAAGCGCGCATGCGCGAGGCGATCCGCGCCCTGCCCAAGGGCACGTTCGTCTACGAAGACTACCTCGAGTACTTCGACGACGGGCGCTTCGACCCGGTGCTGATGCGCCTCGCGCTAACGGTCGAGGGCGACCGCGTCATCGCGGACTTCGAAGGCTCGAACCCGCAGGTCCCCGGCGTGGTGAATTCCTCGCTCGCGGTGGCCGGCGCGGGCGTGTTCGTCGCGCTCAAGGCCACTCTCGATCCGGGCGGTGCGGTCAACGACGGCGCCTTCCGTCCGATCACGCTCAAGGCGCCTGAAGCCTCGATCGTCGATGTTCGCCCGGACGCGCCCGCCGGCGCGCACGGCGAGGTGCGAAAGCGCGCCGTCTCGGTGATGCTCGGCTGCCTCGCGCAGATCGTGCCCGAGCGGGTCGCGGGTGATCTGTGCGGCACCTCGTTTCCCAATTCCATCGGCGGCCGGGCGCGCGGGCGGCGCTACGTGTATTACGAAGTGCCGGCGGGCGGCAACGGAGGCTTCGCCGAGGCCGATGGCTCGAGCGCTTTCGTCAACGTCGACTTCGGCAACATTCGCTCGATCCATACCGCGGAATCGCTCGAGATCGACATGCCGTTCGTGGTCGAGAGAAGCGAGCTGCGCGCCGACTCCGGGGGCGCGGGCGAGCACCGCGGCGGACTGGGGCTGCGCCGGGAGGTCAGGCTCGTCGAGGCGGAAGGAACGTACTCGGTGCTGAGCGACCGCGCGGTGATCCCGCCTTTCGGGGTCGCAGGCGGAGGAGCGGCAGCAGCCGTCGATGTCAAGGTAGTCAGGAATGGCTTGGAAAAACATCTCGGCACTCCCGGCAAGACGACCGGCATGCTGCTGCGGGAAGGAGACATCGTAGTCATGCAGTCAGCCGGCGGCGGCGGCTACGGCGACCCGCTCGCGCGCGACCCGCAGCTCGTCGAGCAGGACGTAGCGGCGGGCTACGTCTCCGCGGCGCAGGCGCGCGCGCAGTACGGGGTCATCGCAGGGGATTCGGCCGCTACGGCGCGGCTGCGGACTGATCTACGCTCGAGCGGAATGTCCCTAGAGGTCGCCGAGGACGAGAGCGACCCCTATGAAGGCATCCGAGGGCGGCATCGCATGCTTCGCCTGCACCCCTCGAGCGGCCTCGAGGCGAACCACCTCGTCGAGCTGCTCGGCCGGCATCCGGCGCCGCTACGCGCGTGGGTCAAGCTCGACCCGTCGGTTGGGCCTGGCGCTGCGCCGCTCGACGCGTTTGGCTGTAGAGTGCTCGGTGTGGCTCCCGGCGCGCGGGTAAGGCTGCGCGTCCTGCCTTCGCCCGTGGAGCCGGGAGCAAGGAGGGAGCGATGATCGCGGTCATTTTCGAGCTCACGCCCGCGCCAGGCCGCAAGCAGGAATATTTCGACCTCGCCGCCGGGCTCGCTGGCGAGCTGAAGAACATCGACGGCTTTATCTCCATCGAGCGCTTCGAGAGCGTGAGTTACCCGGGGCGCTTCGTGTCGCTTTCGTTCTGGCGCGACGAGAAGGCGGTGCGGCAGTGGCGCAACCTCGAGCAGCATCGCGCCGCGCAGGCCAAGGGACGCGGCGGGATCTTCGCCACCTACCGCCTGCGCGTCGCCCAGGTGATCCGCGATTACTCTCTCCAAGAGAGAAAAGAAGCCCCGGAAGACAGCCGCGATTTCCACAGGTCGATGCAGGGGTAGCTTGCACACCTTCCTCTTCCGGGAAGGTTCGCATCTACATAAGTAGCTTATTCTGCTAAGAATTTCAGCCTAATAACCGGACGGTATTCAACGGGTATCCAACCCGCTGCGGCCCTTGGGCAAGCTCGGCGATTTTCTGGGTTCCACGTGAACAGCAGAAAAATTGCAAGCCGGAAAACGGCGGAGAACCGGTCTAACGAACGGGAGGCCGCTGGTCGCTATATCCACGTGGCAAGCCGGGACCTCTAGGCGTAGCCTTGGGTCGGGGGGGCGAATGAAAGGAAAGCATCGCGTTTTAATTGCTGCACAGCCGCCTGCATGGGCTGTGCTCAAGCCGATGCTGGACGATCTGGCAGATCTACTCCCGGCCCACACCGCGGCAGACGCTTTCAAAATCCTCGAACGCGAGCGGTTCGATCTCATCGTTTGCACGATTGCGTTTGATGAGTCACGGATGATGGAGTTTCTGGATAAAGTCAAACGGACCATCTCGACGCGCCACATCACGGTTCTCTGCGCTCGCGTTCTGCCTGGCATCGTTCGCGATAGTCTAGTGCCATCGATACGCAATAGCTGCAAAGCGATTGGCGCAGCGGATCTGTTGGACATTGCAGGACTTCCACCGGAACGCGCTCAAGCCGCGACGCGGATGGCAGTTAGGGCTTTTCTAGAAGAAGGCCCTTAGCTGGCATCCCCGAATTCAAGCAACACCGCTTGCTGCGAAAGGTACGGATCGCCGTGGGGACGCCAAGAATCAAATTGTACCGAGGGGAACGGTGATGAACGC
>DASRKB010000108.1:0-22827 GCA_035649175.1 Burkholderiales bacterium
CATCACCTCGCGCGGCGAGCGACGGCGGGCGCGGCCGACAGTGCCGGGCGTCTCGATCACCTGGCGGAGTCGATGGCCTGGATCGCCGTGCCATGCCTTCACAGGCTTTCTTACGAGCGGCTGCACGCTTTCGCGGCGCACTGGCCGGTCAAGGCGGGGCTTGTCGTCGTCATCGGCCTGTCGCTCTGGAGCGCGGCGCACCGCCTGCGCATCACCTGCTACGACCTCGGCGTGCGGGCCGACGCCGCGGTGGCGGCGATCGTCTACGCCGGCGCCCTTGCCGGGACCGGGGCCGCAGTGCTTTACTTGCTGCGGATCTAAGGGAGGAGGGCCGCATGAATCCGCCGCCGGTCGCCACGCGCGAGATCGCCCGGGAAGAGCGCTTCAACGCCGTCTGGACCCAGGAGCTGAACGACGTCTTCGCCGACGTCGCGCCGTATTACGACCGCGCGAACTACATCGCCAGCCTGGGACTGTGGGGCTGGTTTCTGCGGCAGTTCATGAGCACGGTGGACATCCGGCCCGGCGAGCGCGTGCTCGACGTCTGCGCCGGCACCAACGCAATCGGCATCGCCCTGCTCAGGCGCGAGCCCACGCTCGAGGTGCACGCCATCGACCGCAGCCCTGCCATGCAGGAGGTCGGCCGGCGCAACGCGGAGGCGTTGGGCATGCGCATCCGCAGCGTCATCGACGACGTGCACACGCTCCCCTATCCGGACAACACCTTCGACGTGGTCACCCTGCAGTTCGCCTCGCGGCACCTGCGCATCCGGCGCGTCGCCTCCGAGATCCGCCGCGTGCTCAAGCCCGGCGGACGCTTCTACCACTGCGACATGCTGCGGCCCGGCAACCGCATCGTGGAGCGGCTCTACTACACCTACCTGCGTTTCTGCCTGTGGTTCACGGGGTTCCTTTTCCGCAGCGGGCCGGCGGCGCTCAACTGCAAGAAATACTTCATCCAGGCCCTGCAGATGTTCTACACGCCGCAGGAGCTGAGCGACATGCTGGAGGACGTCGGCTTCCGCGACGTGACGGCGAAGACGGTCTTCTCGGGCATGCTCGGATTCCACCGCGCCGTCAAGCCGTCGCCGGCCTGAACCGGGGGAGGGCACTCGCGGCGCTGAACCGCCGGCTGCTCGCCGAGTTCAGCCACCGCACCATCGCCGCGCTGCGCGAGGCGCTGCCGCTCGAGCTCATGCCGGCGCGCCTCGAGCAGGTGCTGGCGCTCAACCTGGCGAAGGAAGTCCGCAAGGACACGATGGTCATCCACGCCGCCGCCGCGCCGGCCGAAGCGGCCCTCGATGTCCTTGTCGAAAGAACCAAAGGCATCGACCGGGACTTTCTCGAGCGGGTGGCGCACTTCCCGGTCCGCGTCCTCGTGCGCTACGAGGAGATCGAACCGGTGCGCCGGCGGCGCATCGAGCGCCTCTTCGTCGCCGCGCAGCGCGTGCTCGCCGCCTGGGTGCCGGAGCAGGGGGCGCGCGAGGCGCTGTGCGCCGCCTTCCCGGGAGCGCAGCTCGAGACGCTGCTGCACGAGCTGCTCTCGCTCTATGGCGAGGAAACGCTCGCGCTCAGCCGCTCGGTGCGAGTGCCGGTGCTGCTCAGACCGTTGCGTGACGCTGCCGCGCGCCGCCTCGTCGCCATCATGGATCGCGTGTCGGCGCGCTTGGCGAAGGAAGCCGCGGCGGCGATGCACTTGCGGTAAAATTCAACGGTTTGGAGTCTTGAGCGATGACGCGCACCCGGCTGGTCGCCGGAAACTGGAAGATGCACGGCAACCGGGCGGCCAATGCGGCCTTGCTCGACGCCGTCGTGCGCGGCCAGTCCGGCGTCGAAGGCGCGCAATGCGCGGTCTGTGTCCCGTTTCCGTACGTCGCGCAGGCCGCCGAGCGCTTGCGTGGAACCGCGGTCGCGTGGGGCGCTCAAAACGTCAGCGAGCACGCGCAGGGCGCCTATACGGGCGAGGTCTCGGCGACGATGCTCGCGGAGTTTGGCTGCCGCTACGTGATCGTCGGGCATTCGGAGCGCCGCCAGCTCTTCGGCGAGAGCGACGAGCAGGTGGCGGCGAAATTCGCCGCCGCGCGCAAGGCCGGTCTCACGCCGATCCTTTGCGTGGGCGAGACGCTGGAGGAGCGCGAGGCGCGCAGAACCGAGCACGTGGTCGGGCGGCAGCTTTCCGCAGTACTGGAAAGAGAATCGTTCTCCGGAGCGGTGTTGGCTTACGAACCCGTATGGGCGATCGGCACGGGGCGCAACGCGACACCGGAGCAGGCGCAGGCGGTGCACGCGTTCCTCCGGCAGAAGGTTTCGGCGCAGACGCCGATCGTCTACGGGGGCAGCGTGAAGCCCGGGAACGCCGCGGGGCTCTTCGCGATGCCGGACATTGACGGGGGCCTTATCGGCGGCGCCTCGCTGGTTGCGGACGATTTCATCGCGATCCTGCGAGCGGCGGGATTGCAGAGGGTGAAGACATGAGCAGCTTGTGGACGAACGTAATGATTGTGGCGCACGTGGTGGTGGCACTGGCCATCATCGGCCTGGTGCTGCTCCAGCACGGCAAGGGTGCCGACATGGGCTCGGGCTTCGGCGGCGGCGCCTCGAGCAGCCTCTTCGGCGCGACGGGGTCGGCGAACTTCCTGTCTCGTGCCACCGCCACCCTCGCGACGATCTTCTTTCTCCTTAGCCTTGCGCTTGCCTACATCGCTACGAACCGCGCGCCGGAGCAGCCCGGGGGAGTGATGGACGCGGTGCGGCAGCAGCAACAGCAACAGCAACCGGCCGCCGCCGATAAACCCGTTGCCGGCCCGCCCCCCGCGCCCGCCGAAGCTTCGAAGGACAAGGCGGTACCGCAGTGATTTTTGAGGGATAATCGGGCAATCGCGCCCACGTGGTGAAATTGGTAGACACGCTAGCTTGAGGGGCTAGTGGCCTAAACAGCCGTAGCAGTTCGAGTCTGCTCGTGGGCACCAGATCATGCTGGCTGAATACTTTCCAATTCTTCTCTTCATCCTCGTCGCTGCGGCCATCGGCGTAGCGCCGGTCGTGCTGGGTAAGCTGCTTGGCCCCAGCCGTCCCGACCCGGAGAAGCTATCGCCCTACGAGTGCGGCTTCGAGGCCTTCGAGGACGCGCGCATGAAGTTCGATGTGCGCTACTACCTGGTGGCGATCCTCTTCATCCTGTTCGACCTTGAGATCGCCTTCCTTTTTCCTTGGGCGGTGGTGCTGAACGACATCGGCTTCGCCGGGTTCCTGTCGATGATGCTGTTCCTCGTCATCCTCACGGTGGGGTTCGTGTACGAGTGGATGAAGGGGGCGCTGGAGTGGGAGTAGAGGGCGTGACATGGGACTAGAAGGCGTACTGGCGCAAGGCTTCGTTACGACGAGCCTCGACAAGGTGATCAACTGGACCCGCACCGGGTCGCTCTGGCCGATGACCTTCGGCCTCGCCTGCTGCGCCATCGAGATGATGCATGCCGGCGCTGCCCGCTATGACCTCGACCGCTTCGGCGTGGTGTTCCGCCCCAGCCCGCGCCAGTCGGACGTCATGATCGTCGCCGGGACCCTTTGCAACAAGATGGCGCCGGCGCTGCGCAAGGTCTACGACCAGATGGCCGAGCCGCGCTGGGTGATCTCGATGGGCTCGTGCGCCAACGGCGGCGGCTATTACCACTATTCCTACTCGGTCGTGCGCGGCTGCGACCGCATCGTCCCGGTCGACATCTACGTGCCCGGTTGCCCGCCGACCGCCGAAGCGCTCCTTTACGGCATCGTGCAGCTGCAGAACAAGATCAAGAGAACGAACACCATCGCGCGCTGATGACTCCCAGGCTCCAGAAGCTCTTCGATGCGATCCAGGATCTCAACCCGATCGAGCGCCTTGGCGAGCTGACGGTGGAGGTTCCGGCGGCGCAGTACCGCGCCACCTGCGAGAGGCTGCGCGATCGCCACGGCTTCGAGCAGCTCATGGACCTCTGCGGCGTCGACTATGCCGCCTACGGCGACCGCCCGCGCGATGGGCTGCGCTTCGCCGCGGTCCTGCATCTGTTGTCGATAAAGAACAACTGCAGGCTGCGCGTGCGGAGTTTCTGCCCCGACGACGAGTTTCCCGTGCTGCCCTCGCTAGTCGAGGTCTGGCCCTCTGCCAACTGGTACGAGCGCGAGGCTTTCGATCTCTTCGGCATCGTCTTCGACGGCCACCCTGACCTGCGCCGCATCCTGACCGACTACGGCTTCGTCGGGCACCCGTTCCGCAAGGACTTCCCGCTCTCGGGCTACGTCGAGATGCGCTACGACCCGGAGCAGAAGCGCGTCGTATACCAGCCCGTGACGATCGATCCGAGGGAGGTGACTCCACGCATCGTGCGCGAAGAGAACTACGCGCAAGAGGGCTGATGCCGGAGATCCGCAACTACACGCTCAACTTCGGCCCGCAGCATCCGGCCGCGCACGGGGTTCTGCGCCTGGTGCTGGAGCTCGACGGCGAGGTGATCCAGCGTGCCGACCCGCACATCGGGCTGCTGCACCGCGCCACGGAGAAGCTCGCCGAGCACAAGACCTATTTGCAGAGCCTGCCCTACATGGACCGGCTCGACTACGTGTCGATGATGTGCAACGAGCACGCCTACGTGATGGCGGTGGAGAAGCTGCTGGGCATCGACGTGCCGCTGCGCGCGCAGTACGTCCGCGTCATGTTCGACGAGATCACCCGCATCATGAACCACCTGCTGTTCCTCGGAACGCAGGGGCTCGACCTTGGCGCGATGACGGTATTCCTCTACACCTTCCGCGAGCGCGAGGACCTGCTCGACTGCTACGAGGCGGTGTCCGGGGCGCGCATGCACGCTGCCTACTACCGCCCGGGCGGCGTCTACCGCGACCTGCCGGACCGCATGCCGCAGTACGAGACCTCCAAGTACAAGAACGCCTCGGAGATCGAGAAGCTCAACCGCAACCGCCAGGGGTCGCTGCTCGACTTCATCTCGGATTTCACGGAACGCTTCCCGAAGTGCGTCGACGACTACGAGACGCTGCTTACCGAGAACCGCATCTGGAAGCAACGCACCGTGGGCATCGGCGTCGTGTCGCCCGAGCGCGCCAAGGCGCTCGGCTTCAGCGGCGTCATGCTGCGCGGTTCCGGCGTCGAGTGGGACCTGCGCAAGAAGCAGCCTTACGAGGTCTACGACCGCGTCGAGTTCGCCGTGCCGGTCGGCCGCAACGGGGATACCTACGACCGCTACCTCGTGCGCATCGAGGAGATGCGCCAGTCCAACCGCATCGTCCGGCAGTGCGTCGACTGGCTGCGCGCGAACCCCGGCCCGGTGATGGTTGACGATCACAAGATCGCGCCGCCGACGCGTGAGGAGATGAAGCTCGGCATGGAGCAGCTCATCCACCATTTCAAGCTCGTCACCGAAGGCATGCACGTGCCCGAGGGCGAGGCCTACGCCGCCGTGGAGCATCCCAAGGGCGAGTTCGGCGTGTACTTCATTTCCGACGGCGCCAACAAGCCCTACCGCATGAAGCTGCGCTCGCCGGGCTTCGCGCACCTCTCGGCCATGAGCGAGCTCGCCAAAGGCCACATGCTCGCCGACGCGGTCGCCATCATCGGCACCATCGACATCGTCTTCGGCGACATCGATCGATGAACGAAAAGAAAAGGGACGGATCACGTTCCCATGCTCTCGGCTGACTCCCTGAAGAAGATCGATCGCGAGATCGCGAAGTATCCGCCCGACCAGAAGCAGTCGGCGGTGATGAGCGCGCTCATCATCGCCCAGGACGAGAAGGGCTGGCTCTCGACCGAGACGATGGACGCGGTGGCGGGCTACCTCGGCATGCCGCCGGTGGCGGTGTACGAAGTGGCGACGTTCTACTCCATGTACAACCTGAAGAAGACCGGCAAGTACAAGCTCACCCTCTGCACCTGCCTGCCGTGCGGGCTGCAGGGGGCGCTCGATGCCGCCGACCATCTGCGCGAGAAGCTCGGCATCGACTTCAACGAGACCACGCCCGACGGCCGTTTCACGCTGAAGGAGGGCGAGTGCATGGGCGCCTGCGCCATGGCGCCCGTGCTGCTCGTGAACAACAAGAAGATGCACGACTATATGTCGAAGGAGAAGCTCGACCAGCTCCTCCAGGAGTTGACGTAGATGCTGGACTATGGTCCCGACGCGATCCTCATGAAGGGCCTCGACGGCCGCAACTGGCGCCTCAAGGACTACGAGGCTCGCGGCGGCTATCAAGCTCTTCGAAAAATAATCGATTCGAGAACGAAACCCGAGGACATCATCGCCGAGCTCAAGAAGTCGGCGCTGCGCGGGCGTGGCGGCGCAGGCTTCCCGACGGGGCTCAAGTGGTCGTTCATGCCCCGCGGGCTGCCGGGGCCCAGGTACGTGGTGTGCAACTCCGACGAGGGAGAGCCGGGCACCTGCAAGGACCGCGACATCCTGCGCTACAACCCCCACTCGGTGATCGAGGGGATGGTCATCGCCGGTTACGCGATGAGCGCCACCGCGGGCTACAACTACATCCACGGCGAGGTGTGGGAGATCTACGAGCAGTTCGAGGACGCGCTGGAGGAAGCGTATGCCGCAGGCTACCTCGGTAAGAACATCCTCGGCTCCGGGTTCTCCTACGAGCTCTACGCGCATCCCGGCTATGGCGCGTACATCTGCGGCGAGGAGACCGCACTGCTCGAGTCGCTCGAAGGCAAGAAGGGCCAGCCGCGCTTCAAGCCGCCTTTTCCGGCGAGCTACGGCCTCTACGGCAGGCCCACCACCATCAACAACACCGAGACCTTCGCGCAGGTGCCCTGGATCTTCTGCAATGGAGGCGACGCGTTTCTCGCGCTCGGCCGGCCCAACAACGGCGGCACCAAGCTCTTCTCCGTCACCGGGCACGTCGCGTGCCCCGGCAACTTCGAGGTGCGCCTCGGCACGCCGTTCGCCCGGCTGCTGGAGATGGCCGGCGGCGTTCGAAATGCAAATCGATTGAAAGCCGTTATTCCGGGCGGCTCTTCCATGCCTGTGTTGCCGGCCGACATCATGATGAAGACCGACATGGACTACGACTCCATTGCCAAGGCCGGCTCGATGCTCGGCTCGGGCGCGGTGATCGTGATGGACGAGACCACCTGCATGGTGCGCGCGCTCGAGCGTCTGTCGTACTTCTACTTCGAGGAGTCCTGCGGGCAGTGCACGCCCTGCCGCGAGGGCACGGGCTGGCTCTATCGCGTGGTGAGCCGCATCGAGAACGGGCAGGGTCGCATGGAGGACCTCGCTCTCCTCGACAACGTCTCCGACAACATCGCCGGGCGCACCATCTGCGCGCTCGGCGACGCCGCCGCCCTCCCGGTGAAGAGCTTCCTCAAGCATTTCAGGGAAGAGTTCGTGCATCACATCGAGCACAAGCAGTGCCTCCCTGGGACCGTCGAGCCCCGGTGGGGCCGCAGCGGGGCGCACCGGCCCTCCTTCAAGGAAGCCGCCTGATGCCGAAGCTCATCGTCGACGGTCGCGAGGTCGAGGTCCAGCACGGCGCGACGGTAATGGATGCGGCGAACAAGCTCGGCATCTACGTGCCGCACTTCTGCTACCACCGCAAGCTCTCCATCGCCGCCAACTGCCGCATGTGCCTGGTCGAGGTGGAGAAGGCGCCCAAGCCGCTGCCCGCGTGCGCCACACCGGTCACCGATGGCATGACGGTGCGCACGAGCTCCGCCATGGCGAAGGACGCGCAGAACGGCGTGATGGAGTTCCTGCTCATCAACCACCCGCTCGACTGCCCGATCTGCGACCAGGGCGGCGAGTGCCAGCTGCAGGATCTCGCCGTCGGCTACGGCCACAGCAACTCGCGCTACACCGAGGAGAAAAGAGTCGTCCTGCGCAAGGAGCTCGGCCCGCTCGTCGCCGCGGAGGAAATGAGCCGCTGCATCCAGTGCACTCGCTGCGTGCGCTTCGGCCAGGAGATCGCCGGCGTGATGGAGCTCGGCCTTGCCGGGCGCGGGGAGAACGCCGAGATCGTCTCTTTCGTGGGCCGCGCGGTGGAGTCGGAGCTCTCCGGCAACATGATCGACTTGTGCCCGGTCGGGGCGCTCACCTCCGAGCCGTTCCGCTACAGCGCGCGCACCTGGGAGCTCTCGCGGCGCAAGTCGATCTCGCCGCACGACGGCCTCGGATCCAACCTCGTGGTGCAAGTGAAGCAGCACAAGGTGATGCGCGTGCTGCCGCTGGACAACGAAGCGATCAACGAGTGCTGGCTCTCCGACAAGGACCGCTTCTCCTACGACGCCTTGAACTCCCCTGAGCGCCTCGGGCGGCCGATGATCCGCGAGGGCGATGCCTGGCGCGAGGCGGACTGGCAGGAAGCCGTCGAATTCTCGGTGGAGAGGCTTCGGGACTTCGCGGTGCTCGCGTCCCCCCACGCGACGCTCGAGGAGCTCTACCTGGCGGGCAAGCTAGGTCCGGCCGATTTCCGCCTGCGGCATTCCGACTTTACTGCCGACGGAAAGCGCCGGGGCATTCCATGGCTCGGCATGGCGATCACCGACCTCGGCGCGCTCGACCGCGTCCTCGTGGTCGGATCCTTCCTGCGCAAGGACCATCCGCTGCTCGCGCATCGCCTGCGCCAGGCGGCCAAGCGCGGCACGCAGGTGCACATGCTGCACGCGGTGGACGACGACTGGCTCATGCCGATCGCGAGCAAGACGGTTGTTGCTCCTTCAGAGATTGCCGGGAGGATTGCTTCTTTCAAGGATATTCTGGCGGGCGGAAAGAACCCCGCGGTGCTGCTCGGCAACTTCGCGCAGCAGCATCCGCAGGCGGCGGCGATCCATGCCGCGGCGCAGGCCCTTGGCGTGAAGGTCGGCTTCTTTGGCGAGGCGGCGAACTCGGTCGGCGGCTACCTGGCGGGCCTGCCCTCCGGGGGCAACGTCGCCGAGCTCCTGAGGAACAAGGCCTTCGTCCTGCTCAACGCCGAGCCCGAGCTCGACTTCGCGGACACGCGCGCGGCCACCGAGGCGATGCGCAACGCCGGTTTCGTAGTCCAGTTGAGCCCCTTCCGGACCGGACTGGAGTACGCCCACGTGCTGCTGCCGATCGCGGCTTTCACGGAGACCTCGGGCACGTTCGTCAACACCGAGGGTAGGGCGCAGAGCTTCCACGCGACCGTGAAGCCCTTCGCCGACGCGCGCCCGGGGTGGAAGGTTCTGCGCGTGCTGGGCAGCCTGCTCGGGCGGCCGGACATGGCGTTCGACACCATCGAGCAGGTTCGCGGCGCCTGCCTCGATGGAAGGGACGTGAAATCGCTTCTGTCCAATGAGATCGAGATTGCTCCCGCCAGGGCGGCCCCCGTTTCCGGCATCCAGCGCATCGCCGATGTGCCGATCTACTTCGCCGACCCGCTCGCGCGCCGCTCGGTACCGCTGCAGAAGACGGGCGATGCCCGCCCGCCGAAGGCGTGGATGAACCCGCGCTTCGCGCAGAAGCTCGGCCTGTCGGCGGGACAGCCGGTGCTGGTGAACGGGGCCGCGCGGCTGCCCGTCGGGCTGGACGATGGCATACCGGATGACTGCGTGCGCGTCGCGGCCGCCCACCCCGCCACCGCCGGCGTGGGGCCGATGTTCGGCACCGTCACCGTCGAGAAGATCGCCGTGGGGCAGGCTGCCTGATGGAGTGGCTCGCCGCGACCTCGGAGCAGTGGTTCGGGCCGGTCTGGGGCCCAGCGCTCTATACGACCGGCACGACGCTCGCCGCCATCGTGGCGATCGTGGCGCCGCTGTTCCTCGCGGTGGCGTACCTCACGCTCTGGGAGCGCAAGCTCATCGGCTGGATCCAGATCCGCATCGGCCCGAACCGCGTCGGCCCCTTCGGCCTGCTGCAGCCGATCGCCGACGGGGTGAAGCTCCTGATGAAGGAGATCATCCTCCCCACGCGGGCCAACAAGGGCCTGTACATCCTCGCGCCGATCGTGATGCTGATGCCGGCGCTCGCCGCCTGGGCGGTGATCCCGTTTTCCCCCGAGCTCGTGCTCTCGGACATCAACGCGGGGCTGCTCTATATCCTCGCGCTGTCCTCCATCGGCGTGTACGGCGTGATCATCGCCGGCTGGGCGTCGAACTCGAAGTACGCGTTTCTCGGCGCGATGCGCTCGGCGGCGCAAATGGTGTCCTACGAGCTGGCGATGGGGTTCGCCCTGGTGGTGGTGCTGATGGTGTCGGGCAGCCTCAACCTCGGCGACATCGTCGAGCAGCAGACGAGGGGCCGCGGCGCGGACTGGGGCCTCAACTTGCTCTCCTGGAACTGGCTGCCGCTCCTGCCGATGCTGGTGGTTTACTTCGTTTCCGGCGTCGCGGAGACCAACCGCGCGCCCTTCGACGTGGTCGAGGGCGAGTCCGAGATCGTCGCCGGCCACATGGTCGAGTACTCGGGGATGGCGTTCGCGCTGTTCTTCCTCGCCGAGTACATGAACATGATCCTGATCAGCGCGCTCACCGCGGTGCTGTTCTTCGGCGGCTGGCAGGCGCCGATCGACTCGGTGGTGTTCAACTGGGTGCCGCCCTTCGGCTGGCTGCTCATCAAGATCTTCCTCATCGTGTCGATGTTCCTGTGGATCCGCGCCACCTTCCCGCGCTACCGCTACGACCAGATCATGCGCCTGGGCTGGAAGGTGTTCATCCCCCTCACGCTCGTCTGGATCGTGGTGATTGGCGTCTGGATGCAGACGCCCTGGAGCTTGTGGCGATGACGCGGGTGCTGGATTTCTTCAGGTCGTTCCTTCTCCTGGAGCTCTTGCGCGGGATGGCCTTGACCGGGCGGTACATGTTCGCCCGCAAGATCACGGTGCAGTTCCCCGACGAGAAGACGCCGCTCAGCCCGCGCTTCCGCGGCCTGCACGCGCTGCGCCGCTACCCGAACGGCGAGGAGCGCTGCATCGCCTGCAAGCTGTGCGAGGCGGTGTGCCCGGCGCTCGCCATCCATATCGAGTCGGAGCAGCGGGAAGACGGAACCCGCCGCACGACGCGCTACGACATCGACCTCACCAAGTGCATCTTCTGCGGCTTCTGCGAGGAGGCCTGCCCGGTAGACGCGATTGTCGAGACCCGCACGCTCGAGTACCACGGGGAGAAGCGCGGGGACCTGTACTACACCAAGCCGATGCTGCTTGCGGTCGGCGATCGATACGAGGAGCAGATTGCCCGGGACCGGGCGGCCGACGCCCGCTTTCGCTAACAACCAATAAATGCTGGAAACCGCGGTCTTCTACATCTTCGCGGCGGTGCTGTTGTACGCCGGCCTGCGCGTCATCACCTCGCGCAACCCGGTGCACGGCGCGCTGCACCTGGTGCTCGCCTTCTTCACCGCGGCGGGGCTGTGGCTGCTCCTATACGCCGAGTTCCTCGCCATCGTGCTGGTGGTGGTGTACGTGGGCGCGGTCATGGTGCTGTTCCTCTTCGTGGTGATGATGCTCGACATCAACCTCGAGCGCGTGCGCGAGGGCTTCTGGCGCAATCTGCCGGTCGCCTTGTTGGTCGGCGGCGTGATGGTGGCGGAGATGATCGCAGTGCTCGCGAGCCGCAGCCTCGACCCCAAGGGTCCTCCCGCTGGGGTGAGCAACACCCGGCAACTCGGCCGGGTGCTCTACACCGACTACGCGTACGCCTTCGAGGTCGCCGCCGTGGTGCTGCTCGTGGCGATCATCGCCGCCATCGCGCTCACGCTGCGCCGGCGCAAGGACACCCGCCGCCAGGCGCCGGGCGAGCAGGTGAAGGTGCGGCGGGCGGAGCGGGTGAAGCTGGTGAGCATGCCCGCGGAGAAGGAATGAGCGGCGTCGGCCTGTCGGAGTTCCTCATCCTGGGCGCGATCCTGTTCGCGATCAGCGTGGTGGGCATCTTCCTCAACCGGCGCAACCTGATCGTGCTCCTCATGGCGATCGAGCTGATGCTGCTCGCCGTTAACCTGAACTTCATCGCCTTCTCGCACTTCCTGGGCGACCTCGAGGGGCAGGTGTTCGTGTTCTTCATCCTCACCGTGGCGGCGGCCGAGTCGGCCATCGGCCTCGCGATCCTCGTGGTGCTTTTCCGCAACCTGAGCACCATCGACGTCGAAGATCTGGATTCTCTGAAGGGATGAAAGAGCTCTATCTCATCGTGCCGTTCGCGCCCCTCGTCGGCGCCGCCGTGGCGGGCCTGGGCGGTCGCTGGATCGGCCGGGCCGGCGCGCACTCGGTCACGATCTTCTCGGTGCTGCTGTCCTTCCTTGCCTCGTGCTGGATCTTCGCCGACGTCCTGCAGGGCAACACCTTCAACGGCACGGTGTACACCTGGATGACGAGCGGCGGCACCCGCTTCGAGATCGGCTTCCTCATCGACCGGCTCACGGCGCTGATGATGGTGGTAGTCACTTTCGTCTCGCTGATGGTGCACATCTATACCATCGGCTACATGGCCGAGGACCCGGGCTACCAGCGCTTCTTCGCCTACATCTCGCTCTTCACCTTCTCGATGCTGATGCTGGTGATGGCGAACAACTTCCTGCAGCTCTTCTTCGGCTGGGAGGCGGTAGGCCTGGTGTCGTACCTGCTCATCGGCTTCTGGTACACGAAGGAAAGCGCGGTGCGCGCCAACCTGAAGGCCTTCCTCGTCAACCGGGTCGGCGACTTCGGCTTCATCCTCGGCATCGCGCTCGTGCTGATGCACTTCGGCACCCTGCAGTACGACGAGGTCTTCGCCAAGGCGCCGACGCTGAGCGGGGAAATGACGCTGATCTGCATCCTGCTGTTCGTCGGCGCCATGGGCAAGAGCGCGCAGTTCCCGCTGCACGTCTGGCTGCCGGACTCGATGGAGGGCCCGACGCCCATCTCCGCGCTGATCCACGCGGCCACCATGGTGACCGCCGGCATCTTCATGGTCGCCCGCATGTCGCCGCTGTATGAATTGAGCGAGACGGCGAGGGCGGTCGTTCTGATCGTCGGCGCGGTGACGGCGCTCTTCATGGGCCTGGTGGCCCTCACCCAATACGACATCAAGCGCGTGGTCGCCTATTCCACGCTCTCGCAGCTCGGCTACATGACCGCGGCGCTCGGGGCATCGGCCTACTCGGCGGCGATCTTTCACCTGATGACGCACGCCTTCTTCAAGGCGGTCCTGTTCCTCGCGGCCGGCTCGGTCATCATCGCGCTGCACCACGAGCAGGACATGCGGCGCATGGGTGGGCTGCGCAAGTTCATGCCCGTCACCTACTGGACGATGCTCATCGCGGCGATCTCGTCGGCGGGCATCCCGGGCTTCGCCGGCTTCTTCTCGAAGGACGCGATCATCGAGGCGGTGCATCATTCCGCGACGCCCGGCGCCGGCTTCGCCTACTTCGCGCTGGTCGCCTGCGTCTTCGTCACCGCGGCCTATACGTTCCGCCTGGTGTTCATGGCTTTCCACGGCCCGGCGCGCTTCGACGCGGCACACCCGCCGCACGAGTCCCCGGCGGTGGTGACGCTGCCGCTCGTGCTGCTCGCCATTCCCTCGGTCGCCGCCGGCTGGCTGGTCGGCTCCTTCGTCTACGGCGATTACTTCGGCCAAAGCCTGCCGCCGCCCGACCCGAACTACTTCGGCCTCTGGTCGTTCCTCGCGCACGGGTTCACGGCGCTGCCGTTCTGGCTCGCCGTGGCGGGCATCGCCACCGCGTGGCTGCTTTACATCCGGCATCGCGACCTGCCCGGCCGTGTCGCGAAGGCTTTCGGACCGCTTTACGCGCTGGTCGAGCGCAAGTACGGCTTCGACGAGCTCTACGCCTGGCTCTTCGCCGGCGGCGCGCGCGCCGTGGGCACGGGGTTCTGGCGCGGCGGCGACCAGGGGCTGATCGACGGCCTGGCGGTGAACGGCTCGGCGCGGCTGGTGGGCTGGTTCTCAGGCGTAGTGCGGCAATTCCAGACCGGCTACGTCTACCAATACGCGTTCACGATGCTGATCGGCGTGGTGCTGCTCGTGTTCTGGTTCCTGAGGCGCTAGATGCTGCTTTCCCTCGCCATCTGGGTGCCCATCGCCGCCGGCGTGCTGGCGCTTGCGGGCGGCGAGCGCAACGCGCGCTGGATCTCGCTCGTCGGCGCGATCCTCGGCTTCCTCGTCGCCATTCCCCTGTACGTCGGGTTCGACCTGCAGAGCGCCGGCTTCCAGTTCGAGGAGAAGGCGCTCTGGATCGAGCGATTCGCCGTGCATTACCACCTCGGCGTCGACGGCATCTCGCTGCTCTTCGTGCTGCTCAACAGCTTCATCACCATCCTGGTGGTGATCGCCGGCTGGTCGGTGATCGAAACGCGGGTGGCGCAGTACCACGCGTCCTTCCTGGTGATGTCCGGACTGCTGAACGGCGTCTTCTCGGCGCTCGATGCGGTCCTTTTCTACGTCTTCTTCGAGGCCACGCTCGTCCCGATGTTCATCATCATCGGCATCTGGGGCGGCCCGAACCGCGTCTATGCCGCGGTGAAGTTCTTCCTGTACACGCTGTTCGGCTCGCTCCTGATGCTGGTGGCCTTCCTCTACCTCTACGACAAGTCCGGCGGCAGCTTTGCGATCCTCGACTGGCACCGCCTGCCACTGCCGCTCGGCGTGCAGGTGGCGCTCTTCTTCGGGCTGCTGCTCGGCTTCGCCGTCAAGGTCCCGATGTGGCCTGTGCACACCTGGCTGCCGGATGCGCACACCGAGGCGCCCACCGGCGGCTCGGTGGTGCTTGCAGCGATCCTGCTCAAGCTGGGCGCCTACGGCTTCGTGCGCTTCACGCTGCCCATCGTGCCCGACGCCTCGCGCGAGCTCGCCTGGCTGATGATCGCGCTGTCGCTCGTGGCCATCGCCTACATCGGCCTGGTCACGCTCGTGCAGACCGACATGAAGCGGCTCATCGCGTACTCGTCGGTCTCGCACATGGGCTTCGTCACGCTGGGCTTCTTCATCTTCAACGCCTACGGCGTCGAGGGCGGCCTGGTGCAGATGATCTCGCACGGCTTCGTGTCGGCGGCGCTGTTCCTCTGCATCGGCGTGATGTACGACCGCATGCACTCGCGCGCCATCGGCGACTACGGCGGGGTGGTGAACACCATGCCGCGCTTCGCCAGCCTGATGATGCTCTTCGCCATGGCGAACGCGGGCCTGCCGGCCACCAGCGGCTTCGTTGGCGAGTTCATGGTGATCATGGGTGCGATGCAGACGAGCTTCTGGGTGGCGCTGGTGGCCGCCACCACGCTCGTGTGGGGCGCGGCCTACACGCTGTGGATGTACAAGCGCGTGATATTCGGTGCGGTGGCGAACCCCAAGGTCGCGGCGCTCAAGGACCTCGACGCGCGCGAGACGCTGGTGCTCGGGGTGCTCGCATTCGCCGTGCTATTCATGGGCGTCTACCCGCTGCCCTTTACCGAGGTGATGCACGCCTCGGTGAACGAGCTGCTGCGCCACGTGGCCCTGCCCAAGACATGAGCCCGCTCGTCCTGGTCGACCACATCCCCGCGCTGCCCGAGGTGCTGCTGCTCGTCGGAGCCTGCGCGGTGATGATCGCCGACCTCTACGTGAAGAGCGAGCGGCGCGGCTTGACCTTCACGCTCGCGCAGGCCGTGCTCGCGGCCTGCGCGCTGGTCACGCTCCTCGTGCTCGCGCTCTCGCACCCGCAGAAGTACTACCTGTTCAACGGCCTGTTCGTGGCCGACACACTCTCGCACCTGCTGAAGCTCGCCTGCTACGTCGCGGTGTGGGCGGCGCTGGTGTACTCGCGCGCCTACCTCGCCGACCGGGGGCTGCTGCGCGGCGAGTTCATCTCGCTGCTGCTCTTCTCGCTGCTCGGCATGATGGTGATGGTGAGCGCCGCAAGCTTCCTCACGGTCTACCTCGGTCTCGAGCTGATGTCCCTGTGCCTCTACGCGATGGTGGCGCTCAACCGCGACTCGGCGGTATCCACCGAGGCGGCAATGAAGTACTTCGTGCTCGGCGCGCTCGCCTCGGGGCTGCTGCTCTATGGCATGTCCATGATCTACGGCGCCACCGGTAATCTCGACATCCGCCAGGTGGCGGATGCCGTGTCCAGGCTGGCCGAAAGCGATGCCGAGCGTCGCTTCCTCGTGTTCGGCCTGGTGTTCCTCGTGTCGGGCCTCGCGTTCAAGATCGGCGTGGTGCCGTTCCACATGTGGATCCCCGACGTCTACCACGGCGCGCCGACCCCGGTGACGCTGGTGATCAGCGCCGGCCCGAAGCTCGCCGCCTTCGGCATGGCGATCCGCCTGCTGGTGAATGCCCTGCCGGGCCTCGCCGCCGACTGGCAGCAGATGCTGGTGGTGCTCTCGGTCGCCTCGATGGCGCTCGGCAATATTGCCGCGATCGCGCAGACGAACCTGAAGCGCATGCTGGCGTACTCGGCGATCGCCCACATGGGCTTCATGCTGCTGGGGCTCCTTTCGGGGATCGTCGAGGGCAACGGCCGCAACGCCGCTGACGCGTACAGTGCGGCACTGTTCTACGCCCTCATCTACGCCCTCATGTCGCTCGGCGCTTTCGGAGTGCTGCTGTACCTGTCGCGCGCCGGCTTCGACTGCGAGAACCTCGACGACATGCGGGGCCTCAACCGCCGCAGCCCGTGGACCGCCTTTCTGATGCTGCTCATCATGTTCTCGCTCACCGGCATTCCCCCCACCGCGGGGTTTTACGCCAAGCTGGTGGTGATCTCCGCCACCGTGTCGGCGGGGTATATCTGGCTCGCGGTGGCGGCGGTGCTCTTCTCGCTCGTCGGCGCCTTCTACTACCTCCGGGTCGTCAAGCTCATGTATTTCGACGACCCGGTGGAGTCCTCGCCGCTCGAGTGGCGGCCCGGATTCGGCGCGCTGCTCTCCGTGAATGGGCTGCTGCTCCTCGCCTGGGGCATCCTGCCTTCGGGCCTCCTGAACGTTTGCCTTGAAGCCATCCAGGCCCTCTGAGCTGACCGAGCATTTCGTCTCGGGCGAGCGGGTCTTCGAGGGCGGGCTCCTGAAAGTGCACCGCGACGTGGTGCGGCTGCCCGACGGCAGCCGGAGCACGCGCGAGTACATCCGCCATCCCGGCGCCGTGGCGATCGTGCCGCTCTTCGACGACGGCAAGGTGCTGCTCGAGCGGCAGTTCCGCTACCCGCACCGCCGCGACTTCATCGAGGTTCCCGCGGGCAAGCTCGAGCCGGGCGAGCCGCCGCTCGCCACCGCGCAACGCGAGCTGATGGAGGAGACGGGCCATGCGGCGGGAGAGTGGACGCGCCTGGGCCTCATCCACACCGCGATCGGCTACTCCGACGAGACGATTGAGCTTTTCCTGGCGCGCAAGCTCTCGCTCGCGGGCGCGGTAAAGCTCGACGCCGGCGAGTTCGTCGAGACGCTCATCGTGGCGCTCGACGAGGCAGTCGCGATGGTGCGCGACGGGCGCATCTCCGACTCCAAATCGATGTGCGCGCTGCTGTGGGCCGACAAGTGGTGCCGGAAGTAGGGTCTGAAATCGTCCGCGCTTTCGCGGGGACGACTCCGCAGCGTTCGCTACGCGGCGGCTTTCATCCGCGCCTGCTGCCGCAGCCGGGTTTTCTCCACCAGGTTCCTTAGGAGCTGGCCTATCAGCTTCTTCGAGGTCTCGTCGGTAAGGTTGGAGTCCTTGTCAAAGCGCTCGGTCGCGTTGCCGATTGCCACCTCGGGCTGCACCACCGCGTCCATGTCGAGGAACACGAAGGCTTGGCGCAGCTGGTACTGGGCGCGCACGCCGCCGCCCATGCTGAGCGCGGCGCTCATGATCGCCACCGGCTTGCCCGCCCAGGCGTTGTCGCCGTAGGGGCGCGAGGCCCAGTCGATCGCGTTCTTCAGCACGCCGGGCATGCCGTAGTTGTATTCGGGTGTCACCAGCAGGATCGCTTCTGCCTCCCGTATTCTCTTCTTCAGCTCCTTCACTTTTGAAGGAGCATTCTTTTCCTCGTCCTGGTTGAAGGGCGGGATGCCGTCGAGCTCGAACGCTTCGATGACGGCGCCCTCGGGGCAGAGCTTCTGCGCGGCCCGCAGCGCGCCCTTGTTGTAGGACTGCCTGCGCAGGCTCCCGGCGATGCCGAGGATCTTGATGGGGTCTGGCATGGGACACCTCCGTGGGAAATGGAGGATTCCCAGCTAGATATGTGCCGTGCGCGGGCTAGGGGTAATCGACGACCTGCGGCGCGTTGTCCGGCAGGGGGATGAAGTCGGTCTCGCCGGGGACCGGGGCGAACCGGCCGGCCTTCCAGTCCGCGGCGGCCTGCGCGATGCGCTCCTTGCGGCTCGAGACGAAGTTCCACCACATGTGGCGATGGCCGTCGAGCGGTGCGCCGCCGAGGAGCAGGAGCCGCGAATCATGCACCGCCTTGAGGATGGCGGTCTTGTTGGGCTCGAAAACCAGGAGCTGGCCGGCCGGGTAGCGCGTCGCGCCGACCTCCACCAGACCCTGCGCGACGTAGGCTGCGCGCTCCTCGTGCTCGGGGGCGAGGGTGACGCCGCCGGGCGGCCGCAGCGCCGCTTCCGCGTAGAACATCGGCGAATGCGTGGGCACCGGCGAGCGCGCGCCTTTGAGCGTGCCGACGATGAGCCGCAGGCCGCCGTCGGAGGGCAGGTCCTCCGCCTTGAAGTGCACGAAGGAGGGCTCGACCTCCTCCTGCGCCGCCGGCAGGCCGACCCAGACCTGGATGCCGAAGGCCTCGGCCCCGGCCGCGCGCAGCTCCGGTGGCGTGCGCTCGGAGTGCACGATGCCGCGCCCGGCGGTCATCCAGTTCACCTCGCCGGGCCGGATGGGCTGTACCGTGCCCAGGCTGTCGCGATGCAGGATTTCACCCTCAAAAAGATAGGTAATGGTGGCAAGGCCGATATGCGGATGCGGCCGCACGTCCATGCCCTTGCCGGGCGCCAGGCGCACCGGCCCCATCTGGTCGAAGAAGACGAATGGCCCGACGGCGCGCTTCTCGACCGCCGGGAGCGCGCGGCGCACCTCGAAGCCGTCGCCGAGGTCGCGCGTCCTGGGCTGGATGACCGCGGATATCATTGGGCGATGGTAGTCCGACACGAAGAGCAGGGCCACCGCGGCGCGTTCGTCATCGAGAGGGACGCCAGGCGCTTGGCGGAGATGACCTACACCGTCGCCGGCAGCCGCGTGATCATCGACCACACGACGGTCGACGATGCGCTGCGGGGTACCGGAGCGGGCAGGGAGCTCGTGAAGGCGTCGGTGGAATGGGCGCGCGCCAACGGTCGCAAGCTGATGCCGCTATGCCCGTTCGCGAAATCGGTCTTCGACAAGACCCCGGAATACCGGGACGTCCTCGCCTAGCCGCACACTCCGACGTAGCCGCAGGCGGTGCAGTAGTCGCAGCCGTCCTTGCGGATGAGGGTCGTGTTGCCGCACTCGGGGCATTTTGCGCCGGCGAGGATGGGCGTCTTTTCCTTCGATGGGGTTTCCAGGATACCCATCTGCGTCTTCGGCATGCCTTCCTCGTCCAGGATGCCGAGCATCGCGTAGCGGTGCAGGATGAGCCGCGCGAGGTACGACACGGTCGACGGGAAGGTCTGCTGCTTGCGGCTGCCTGGCACGAAGGCCATGAAGTCGCCCAGCGGCTCAGGAAACTCCAGCAGCTTCCTCAGCTTCATGCCGACCCATGCCGGGTCGAGCACGCGCATGTCGAGCGAGAGGATCTTGCACAGCCCGTCGAGCGCCCGCGGGTACTCGCCGGAGAGCCACACGGAGTAGGGGCGGGTCACGCCATCCGGTAGCGCGATTTCCTTGACGCCCAGCACGAAGTCGTCGCCGGTGCGCGCGTTGAGGACGTCCACCGTCCAGGACATCGTCCCGTCCGGACCGGTCTTCGGCTCTTTGAGGGCGAACATCGCGTCCATGACCGGGGAAGCGCCTTGCTCTCCCTGCAGGGAAAACTGCTCTGCATGCATGCCGGAGAACAATTGTTCGACCCGCCAGCGCACGACCTGCGCGAACGCGGACACGACCGAGGGCATGCGCTTGCGCTCGCCCCGCGGCGGGAAGGGCATGTCGAAGGCGTCGTCGCCGCCGGCCTTGGCGAGCGCGTCCAGCTTGAGCTTGAGCCAGCCGCGGTCGTTCGCGCGCATATCCATCGAAAGCGTCTTGGCGAGCGCGCCGAGGCCACGCGGCTGCTCGCTGCCGTTCACCCAGACCTCGAACGGGTGCGGCATCCCATTCTCCACGTGGCCGACGAACACCGCGAAGCGGTACTGCGGGTGCTCGATCATGTAGGTCCACGCCGGGTTGCCCGCGGAGAGGTCCGGCCGCCCCGGCCAGCGCAGGCTGGCGAGCACCGGCGCCGGCACGCTCTTGATCGAGATGCGCCGGTTCGTGTCGTCCTGCACGAAGTCTTGCGGCTTGGAGGCCACCGACAGCACCGAGCCGAGCACCTTGTTCGGGCGGTAGGTGGCCAGCCCCTTGAGGCCGGATTTCCAAGCGTGTAAGTAGAGGTCCTGGAACTCGCCGTAGGGATAGTCCTCGGGCACGTTCACCGTCTTGGAGATGCTGGTGTCGATGAACGGCGCGACCGCGGCGACCATCTGCTGGTGCGCCTGCGCCGACATCTCGAGCGCCGTGACGAAGTAGGGCGGCAGGGCGTTCATGTCCCCTCCAATCGCCTTATAGCGGCGCCAGGCATGGTCCTCGACGGTGTATTCCTGCACGCCGTCGTCGATGCGCTTCTTGCGCGTGTAGACCCAGGAGAAGGGCGGCTCGATGCCGTTGGAGGCGTTGTCGGCAAAGGCGAGGCTGATCGTGCCGGTGGGCGCGATCGAGAGCAGGTGGGAGTTCCGGATGCCGCTTTTCCTGATGAGAGACTTCACTTCTTCCGGCAATCGCGCCGCGAAGCTCGTCCCGGAGAGATAGAGGTCGGCGTTGAAGAGCGGGAAGGCGCCGCGCTCCTTCGCGAGCTCCGCCGAGGCGCGGTAGGCCGCGTCGCGCATCCCCTCCGAGATGCGCGCGGCCGTGCGCCGCGCCTCCTCGGTGTCGTAGCGCATGCGCAGCATGATGAGCGCGTCGCCCAGGCCGGTGAACCCCAGTCCCACGCGTCGCTTGGCCATGGCCTCGGCGCGCTGCTGCTCGAGCGGCCAGGCGGTCACCTCGAGCACGTTGTCGAGCATGCGGATGGAAACGCCGACGGTTTCCGCGAAAGAGGCGAAGTCGAAAGAAGCCGATTCGGAGAACGGGCTTCGGACGTACCTGGTCAGGTCGATCGAGCCCAGGCAGCAACACCCGTAAGGCGGCAGCGGCTGCTCGGCGCATGGATTGGTCGCCTCGATCGTCTCGCAGTAGGCGAGGTTGTTGTCGCGGTTGATGCGGTCGAGGAACAGGATTCCGGGCTCGGCGTGGTCGTAGGTCGAGCGCATGATCTGCTCCCACAGCTCGCGCGCGCGCAGCTTGCGGTAGACCCACATCCCGTCTTCCCGCTGGTAGGCCTCCCTGTTGCTCGACCAGGGCTTCGCCTTGTGAATCAACTCCACATCGGAATCCGTCTCCACCGCGAGCATGAATTCGTCGGTCACGCCGACGGAGATGTTGAAGTTCGCGAGATCGCCATGGTCCTTGGCATGCACGAACTCCTCGATGTCGGGATGGTCGCAGCGCAGCACGCCCATCTGCGCGCCGCGGCGGGCGCCGGCGGATTCCACCGTCTCACAGGAGCGGTCGAACACCCGCATGTAGGAAACCGGGCCGCTCGCCCGCGAGTGCGTTCCCTTCACCTCGGCGCCTTTCGGGCGGATCGACGAGAAGTCGTAGCCCACGCCGCCGCCGCGGCGCATGGTCTCCGCCGCCTCGCGCAGGGCGGTGTAGATGCCGGGCTTGCCGTCGACTAGCTCCGAGATCGAGTCGCCGACCGGCTGCACGAAGCAGTTGATCAGGGTCGCCTGGATGGCCACGCCGGCGGCGGAGTTAATGCGGCCTGCCGGGATGAAGCCCTGCTCCTGCGCCTGCAGGAAGCGTCGCTCCCAGTGGGCACGACGGTCCTCGGGTTCGATCTGCGTAAGCGCGCGTGCGACGCGCCGGCGCACCTCCTCTATCGAGCTTTCCTTACCCTTCGCGTACTTCTCGAGCAGCGTCTCGCGGGAGATTTCCTGCTCCGAGACGGCGGCGGCGGTGTGTTCCAAGGCAAATCTCCTACTGGGATTCCATACAGTATGTCGCCGCGCGACGGCGCGAGCAAGTCCTCCCTAAGTTGCTGTTTCTAGGGGGGCAATCCGCCCGTCTGGGCGGCCGGCTGCGCCGGGGCGGTGGACGTCTCCGCTGCCACGCGCGCGCGCTTGAGGAGGTCCGCCGCCTCGGCGTGCCCCATGCGCAGCGCGAGCTCGACCGGCGTGTCGCCCTCCTTGGTGAGCTGCGACAGGTCGGCGCCGTTGCGCAGGAGGAGGTCCAGCATCGGCACGCTGCCCTTCATCGCCGCGTAGGCGAGCGGCGTGTAGCCGTTCTCGTGGTGCATGTTGGGGTCGAAGTTCATCGACAGCACCTTCTGCGTGTACACGAGGTTGTTCCTCTCGATGCCGTAGAAGAGCGCCCGGATGGCTTCCGCGCTTCTCTCCTTCGGCTTGGGCTCGAGCCCAGTGGGCAGCATCTTCACCACGTAGTTGATGAGCCCCACGCCGATCAGCGCGACCAGCGCAAGCATGATGGGCAGCTTGGAGACGTTCAGGCCTTCGGCGATCTGGTCGGGCATGTTGGCGCCGGCGATGAGAAGCATCACCGCCACGAACAGGCCGAACTTTAGGTACAGAAAAAGGCCGATGATCACCGCGATGGCGAGGACCGCCAGCAAGGCTTCGGGGCTGATCCCG
>DASRKB010000109.1:0-5127 GCA_035649175.1 Burkholderiales bacterium
GGCCTCTCGGAGATCATGGGCCCGGGCGTCGCCGTGGAGTGCGAGGCGCAGGACGGGCTGCACGGCTGGGAGGACCACTTCCTCTTCGAGATCGTCGAACCCGGGACGGGCGAGCCGCTGCCCGAGGGCGCGACGGGCGAGCTCGTCATCACCACGCTCACCAAGCAAGCGCTGCCGATGATCCGCTACCGCACACGCGACGTGACGCGCCTCACGCGCGAGCGCTGCGCCTGCGGCCGCACGCACGCGCGCATCCGCCGTATCACGGGCCGCAACGACGACATGCTCATCATCCGCGGCGTGAACGTCTATCCCTCGCAGATCGAGGCGGTGCTGGTCGGCCTGCCCGGCCTGGCGCCGCACTACCAGCTCGTCGTCGAGCGCAAGGGCGCCATGGACGAGCTGACAGTCGAGGTCGAGTGCTCTTTTGACAACCACGATGCTTCCGAGATGGAGAAAGCGGTCTCCCACCACATCAAGTCCCGGATCGGCGTGACCGCGGCGGTGAAGGCAATGAAGCCGGGGCACGTGCCGCGCTCGCAGGGCAAGGCGGTGCGCGTGAAAGACCTGAGGCCCAAGGGCGGCTGATGTTCGCCAACGTCGCCCGCAGCCGCCTTCTGCCGATGTCGGTGCCGTTCCGCTACTTCGGCGCCGCGGCCGCGTTCCAGGTGGCGGCGTGGGCGCTGCTCGCCGCGTTCTCCGGCGAGATTCTGGCGTTCGGCATCGGGCTCGGGCCGGTCTTCGCCGCCCTGCACCTGGTCACGCTCGGCGTGCTCGCGATGAGCGCGATCGGCGCGACGCTTCAGCTCCTGCCGGTGGCCACGCGCCAGCCGGTGCGCGCGCTCTGGGCGGTGAAGCTTCTTTGGTGGCTCCTTGTACCAGGCGTCGTGCTCTTCGCGTGGGCCGGCGCGACCTACCGCCCGCTCGCCTTGGGGCCGGCTACGATGCTCGTGGTTCTCGCTCTCCTCATCTATTCGGTCCTTCTGGCAAGGAACCTGTGGGAAGCGAGAGGCATGAAAGCGGTCGTTGCGCATGGCTGGGCCGCGCTCGGCTGCCTGCTCGCCCTCGCCGCCATGGGATTCCTGCTCGTCGGCCGCTACGAGCACGGCTGGGCGATCGACCACCTGGCGCTGCGCAAGGCGCACCTCGTGCTTGCGACGTTCGGCTTCATGGGGCTCCTGGCCGCGGGCCTGTCGGGCTTCCTGCTGCCCATGCTCGCCCTCGCTCCGCCGCCGCCGAAACGCTGGACCTATGCGGTGCTGAGTCTCTCCGTGGTCGGGATCCTTCTCGGCAGCTTCGGATTTCTGTTGCCCGGCGCAGCGACGGGCCTGGCAGCGGCCGTGCTGCACGTCGCTGCGATGGAGCGCTCGCTTCGCGCGCGGCTTCGTCCGGCGCTCGGGCCCTCGTTCGTGCTGGTGCGCGTATCCTGGGCGTGCCTCATCGCCAGCCTGGTCCTCGCCATGCTGGACTTTCCCGGTGGCCCGCTGCTTTTCGGCGTGCTCCTCGTACCCGGATGGCTCCTCACCTTCCTGCTCGGCGTGCTTCAGCGGATCGTGCCCTTTCTCGGGTCGGTGCACGCTTTCACTGCCGCCGGCGGCACACCCCTCGTCTCGGCGCTCACCCCCGCGCCGCTCCTCGGCTTGCACGGCGCGCTGCACCTCGCCGCGCTGGGGGGACTTGCCCTGGGCATCGTGACGAGGAATGCTCTGCTCGTGCATGCGGGCACGGTAGCGGGACTTGCGGCCTCAGTGGCGTTCGCCGCCTTCTTCGTCTTCGTCGTGGTCAGGATACGTCATGGAATTCAACCGCCACATCAGCCGGCGCCTGCATGAGGAGCACGAAGCCACGCTCGCCCTGTGGGGGCGAGTAGAGGCCACGCGTGCGCGCGACGCCGGGCTGCTCTCGCAGGCCGCCGCGGCGCTCGCGCATGAAGTCGAGCGCCATTTCGTGTTTGAGGAAACCGAGCTCTTTCCGCGACTCGCGGCGGGCGGAGAAGGCGACATCGCTGCGCTCCTCGCCGAGGAGCACGCGACGATTCGCGCCGCGGCGAAGCGCTTCATCGCGCTCGCCCGGGAAGGGCGCACGGATGCCGAGGCCCGCGCGCTCGCCCTGGAGCTCGCCGAGCGGCTGTTCGCGCACGTGCAGAAGGAGGAGATGTCGCTGCTGCCGGCGCTGGAAGAGCTCGTCGACGAGGCGGCCGATCTTGAACTTACCGGGAGCTATTCGACATGAAACGAGCCGGAACGATGAAGACGGTGCACGCCGGTCGGCGCGCGCGGCCGCTTGCCGCGCGCGACCTGGAGCGCGTGGTCGAGCTCGACGCCGCCCTGAGCGGCCGCTCGCGACGCGGCTACTTCGAGCGCCGCCTCGCAGCCGCGCAGCGCGATCCCGAGCGGCACCTGCAGCTCGCCGTAGACGAGGATGGTGCGCTTGCCGGATTCATTCTCGGCCACACGCTGGAGGGCGAGTTCGGCCGCTCCGAGCCCGCAGTGCGCCTCGAGGCGCTCGGCGTCACCGCGCCCGCGCAAGGTCAAGGCCTCGGGTCGCTGCTCGCCGAAACCTTCGAGGCCGAAGCACGGCGCCGCGGCGTGACCGAGGTATGCAGCGCCGCGCTCTGGCGCGAGCATGAGCTGCTGCGCTTCCTGGACCGGACCGGCTACCGCCTTGCCCCGGTACACGTGCTCGAGGGCCCGACCGGGCGCGACTTCGCGCCGCTCGCGCGCGATGCGTTC
Source organism: Burkholderiales bacterium (assembly GCA_035649175.1). Taxonomy (GTDB): domain Bacteria; phylum Pseudomonadota; class Gammaproteobacteria; order Burkholderiales; family SG8-39; genus SCGC-AG-212-J23. The sequence continues at coordinate 2,733 of DASRKB010000109.1, forward strand.
GAGGTGGCCCTCCTCCAGGAACGCGACATCGACGGCATCGCGCGCATCGACCGGCGCCATACCGGGCGCGAGCGGCGCGGCTATCTCTGCCGTACCGTAGCCGAGGCGCTTGCCGATTCGGCGGTCCGCATCTCGCTCGCTGCGCACATCGACAGTGCGCTCGCCGGCTACCTCATGGCACGCGTGGACTACGGGGATTTCGGCCGCGTCGAGCCGGTGGCGGTGATCGACACGATCGGCGTGGACCCGATGCGCGCCCGCGAGGGCATCGCCCGGGCTCTCCTCTCGCAGCTCTTCATGAACCTCGCCGGCCTGGGTGTGGAGCGGGTAGAGACCGTGGTCGAGCCCGGACGTCTCGACCTCCTCGGCTTCTTCCACGGCGCGGGCCTGCGCCCAGCCGAGCGCCTTTCGCTTCTCAAGAGGATCTAGTCCTCGACCGGCACGACGCGCGTCGCGGGCGGCCAGCTGCCGCGCGCGAGCGCGCGCGAGCCCTCGAAGACGAGCCAGCTTTGCGCGCCGTAGTGCGGCAGCGGCCGCTCGAGCGCCGCGAGCGACGCCGCGTCTGTCGCCGACACCACCGCCACCGGCGTTGCGCTGCCGCGCACCGTCCACACCTGCGCCGTGCCCCTGCCGGCGAGCGCCGCAGGACGCGGCGGCAGCCCCAAGCGAGCGAGTGCCGCATCGACGTCTTCGTGCAGGCCGACGATCAGCAGCGGCTGTTCGCCGGCCTCGTCAATGACGCGGAATGGCGATTCGAAGAAGCGATGCGCCAGAGCAGGGGCTTCTTCCAGCCCTTGGGTCACCACCATGACCTCCGGCGAACGGGCCAGGATCCATTGCCGCAGGATGGGGGGCAGCTCCCCGGGGTCGAGCAGGCGATAGACGCGCAGGTCGGGGTCGAGCCGCACCGCGCGCGGTCTCTGCCCGACATCGAGCGTCAGCGATTCGCGCTCCTGCGAGATTTCGATCCATTGGATCTCGCTACGATTTTCAGCGAGCACTTCCACGGGCAGGCGCAGCACATAAGGGGGCGCCTCCTGGACGATCTCCAGCTTCAGGCGTCCGTCATGCCGGGCGGAAGCGATGCGCACCTCCGGCGCGCCGGGGCGCTCGAGCCATTGCGCGAAGAAGCGCTCGAGCGAAAGGCCCGCTTCCTGCTCGAAGACGCGCCTCAGCTCGCGCCAGGATGCCGTCCGGTAGCGGTTCTGCTCCCAGAAGCGGCGGATGCCACGAGAGAACGCCTGCTCGCCGATCGCGTCGCGCAGCATGAAGAAGAGCATGGCGCTCTTGCCATAGCCCACCACCGCATCGGCGCCGTGCTGCCGCGAGCGGAACGACGCGAGCGGCCGCGCCGCCGAGGGGTCGAGCGCCGCCAGGTCGCGCAGCCAGCCCAGGCGCATCTCGCGCGCCGCGTCGGCGGATTCGCCTTCCCTCAGGGCGTAGTCGGCCATGAACGTGGTGAGCCCTTCGGACCAGTTGCCGCGGGCGGTCTCGACGAGCACGCCGTTGCCCCACCAGTTGTGCAGCACCTCGTGCGGGAGCGAGGTGGCGCGGATGAAGGGCAGTCGCAGCACCTGCGCCCCGAGGTAGGTGAGCGTCGGCATGCCGAAGCCGCTCGGCAGCGGGCTCGCCACGACCGAGAACCCGGAGAACGGATAAGCGCCGATCAGGCTGCTGTAGCGCTGCAGGTAGGCCTGCGAATCGTCCAGGTAGCCCTCGGCGAGCGGGGCGAGCTCGGGGAAGAAGTAGGTGCGCAGGCGCACGCGCGTGCCGCCCGCCAGCGCGACGAACCGCTCGCGCACCTCGTAAGGCCCCGCCATGAGATCGATGCCCTCGGCGGGATGCGCATGCTCGAAAAGCGCCTGGTAGCTTGCGCCCGCGGCCCTCTCCGCCACCAGGCGCCCGGCGACGAGCGCGCGCTGGCCGGCCGGCACCTCGACGTTGACGCGATAGGTGAAGAGCGGCGCGGGCTGCGGGTACCAGCCGCTGCCGGCACCGAGGAAGCTGCCCTCCGGCGAAACCATCGGCGGCTGCGCCTGCAGCGCGCCGCGAAAGTCGATGCCGCGCTCGAGCGCGGGCAGCACACCGCCGTATTCGATGCGCAGCGCGCCGCCGGGCAGGCGCGTGGTGCCGCGCACCTCGAGCGAGGGATGCGGCGAGAAGCGGAAGTCGCGCGGCGGCCGGGCGAGCTCGGCGGTCGCAGCGAGCTCGCGCGAGGCCGGGTCGAGGCGGATGTCGAGGACGAGATCGGGCTCGGCGGCGGCGCAGGCAAGCGAGGCCGCGGCAGCGGCTACGCCGGTCAGCCAGCTTCTCACGCGGTCGGCGAGACGGTTGCTCACGGCGCCGGCGGGAACTTGACCAGCACCTCCTCCCGCGCGCCGCTGCGCTCGACCTG
>DASRKB010000110.1:0-15265 GCA_035649175.1 Burkholderiales bacterium
CTCGGTGCCATCCAGCTTCTCTCCGGCGCCAATGCAGGAAAGGAGCTCGAACTTGCCAAGCCGCTCACCACCCTCGGCAGGCCCGGCGTGCAAGTCGCCGTGCTCACGCGCCGGCCGCAGGGCTACTTCATCACGCACGTCGAAGGCGCGAACCTGCCGCAGGTAAACGGCCAGCAGATCGGCACGTCGCCGCATGCCCTGAAGGACCATGATGTGATTGAGATCGCCGGCGTGAAGATGGAGTTCTTCCTGAAGGGCTAGGCCTGAAACAGCACATCGTAAGGATCGCCCTTGGCCTTGCGATCACGCTGCTGTTCATCGGTCACGCGGCCGAGTTCTATCCGACGGCCGACGGCAAGCTGAGGCTCGTCACCGGGCTCGACAACATCGTCTACGACACGCGGCTGCGCACGACCATGCCCAACGGCGTGGGCATCGTGATCCTCGACATCGACGAATATGCCGAGCGGGTCACGCAAAGGCGCCGCGACCCCCCGTCTGCCCCGTGGGACGGCGTTACCGCCTTTGAGGAAAAGTAGAGTACAAAGAGCCCGTGCGACTACGCGTGCTGGGCTGCTCGGGAGGGATTGGCGGACGACACCGCACCACCTCGTTCCTCCTCGACGCCGATGTGCTCATCGACGCCGGCACGGGCGTAGGCGATCTCAGCCTCGCCGAGCTTTCGCAGATCGACCACATCTTTCTCACGCACTCTCACCTGGATCACGTTGCCTCGATTCCGTTCCTGGTAGACACCGTCGGCGGGATGCGCTCGCGCCCGATCACCGTCCACGCGACGCGCGCCACCTCCGAGATCCTGAAGAACCATCTCTTCAACTGGGCGATCTGGCCCGATTTCACCGAGATTCCGACGCCCGAGGCGCCTTTCATGCGCTACGAGGAAATCGAGCTCGGGCAGCCGGTGAAGCTGGGCGCGCGGGCGATCACGCCGGTGCCGGCGCGGCATACGGTGCCGGCAGTTGGCTATCACCTCGACAGCGGCGCGGCGAGCCTGGTCTTCACCGGCGACACGGGGCCGAACGAGGCGCTATGGCGCGTGGTGAACCGCATTGGGAATCTCAGGTTCATCATTATCGAGACGGCGTTTTCCAACAAGGAGCGCCACCTCGCCGAGATCTCGCGCCACCTGTGCCCGGAGACGCTCGCCGGGGAGCTCGCCAAGCTCGAGCGCAGCGCCGAGATCTACGTGACGCATCTCAAGCCCGGCGAGATCGAGCCAACCATGCTCGAGATCGAAGAATGTGCCGGGCGCTTCGCGCCCCGCATGCTCGAGAACAACCTGGTGCTCGAGTTCTGAGCCGATGCCGGCGAGCATCGAGCAGCTGAGGCAGTTCGCGCCGCTCGCGGGGCTGTCCGACGAGCGCCTCGCCGAGCTTGCGGGCATCGCGCATGTCGAGCATGTGGCGCGCGGCGCGGATCCGCTCACGGGACGGCCCGCGACGCAGTCGGTGTTTCTCCTCGCCGGCGAGATGCTGCTCGTGTTCGAGGGCGGTGGCACGCTGGTGGTGGTGGGCGGGACTGAGGAAACGCAGCAGGCGCTCAACCGCATGAGGACCAGGGTGTCGCGCTCGCGTGCGATCAGCGAGGTTGACATCATCGCCCTGGAGGACGAGCTGGTCGACGTGCTGGCCACTTGGGATCAGGCAGCGGCCGGCAGCGATGCGGGCGGACCGATCGGAAGCGCACTCGCGCTCGGCACCCTGCGCACGGGCGCCTTCTCGCAGCTTCCAGCTGCGCACATCGACGAGCTCCTCAAGCGTTTCCAGCGCCTCAGGGCCGGCGCCGGAGACGCGGTGATCCGCGAGGGCGAGGAGGGCGACTACTACTACGTTATCCGGTCGGGCAGGTTCCAGGTCGAGCGCCTGGTGGGCGGCGCGAAGCTGGTGCTCGCGGAGCTGCGTAGCGGCGACGCGTTCGGCGAGGAGGCGCTGGTGTCCGAGGCGAAGCGTAACGCCGCCGTGGTGGCGCTGACCGAGGGCGAGCTGCTTCGTCTTTCGCGCAGCGACTTCAATCAGCTGCTGCGCGAACCGCTGCTGCGGCGGTTGTCATTCGAGGAGGCGGCGGAGAAGGTGCGCATGGGCGCGCTGTGGCTCGACGTGCGCTATCCCTCCGAGTACCAGTACGACAAGCTCCCCGGGGCGATCAACGTCCCGCTCGCCGAGGTGCGCAACATGTTCGGCGTCCTCGACCGCTCGCGGGAATATGTGACGTATTGCCAGAGCGGGCGGCGTAGCGCGGCCGCCGCCTTCCTTTTCGCGTCTCGCGGCTTTCAGGTATGGCTCCTCGAAGGGGGTCTCAAGGTGGCCGAAAACCGTTGTAAATCATGGCCTACGGGGCTAACATCTCAGATCGAGCAAGAACAGCGCAGTAGGGGGGTCAGATGAGCGCAGTCCTCAGCCACCAGGGGAGCGCGCAGGGCGACGTCGGCGCGCGCCTCGCGTTCCAGAAGCAGCTGCAGGCGGTCACCAACAAGATCCACGCCACCAGCAACATCGACGAAATCATGCTTGAGGTGAGCGCGGACTTGTGCGCGCTCTTCAACGCCGACCGGCTCACGATCTACTCGGTGAGCGAGGACAAGCAGGCGATCGTCTCCAAGGTGAAGACGGGCCTCAATTCGTTCAAGGACCTCAAGCTGCCGATCGCCGAGCACTCCATTGCCGGCTATGTCGCCCTTTCCAGGAAGACGATCAACATCAGGGACGTGTATGACGAGGGGGAGCTGCGCGCCGTCAACGCCAGCCTGCGTTTCCTGCAGGAGGTGGACAGGCGCACCGGCTACCGGACGAAGCAGATGCTGGTTGCGCCAATCGTGGAGGCCGGCTCGGGCGAGCTGATCGGTGTCATTCAGATCATCAACAACAAGGCCGGCGTGCCCTTCGGCGGGCTGGCCGAGGACGGGGTGGCGGAGCTCTCGCAGACCCTCGCCATCGCTTTCAAGCAGCGCCAGAGGTCCACGGCGGTCAAGACCAAGTACGATTACCTGATCGCCGATGCGGTGCTCTCCGCTGGCGAGTTCGAGCTCGCCTCGCGCCAGGCGCGCAAGAAGGCGCTCGATATCGAGCACGTGCTCATCGATGAGTTCCAGGTGAAGATCCCGGCCATCGGCCACGCGCTCTCCAAGTTCTTCGGCGTGCCCTATGAGCCGTTCAAGTCCGACCGTATCAAGCCCGCCGATTTGCTGAAGAACCTCAAGCGCGAGTACGTCGAGGGCAACCACTGGCTGCCGATCGACGACACCAAAGGTGGCCTGGTGGTGCTATGCATCGACCCCGAGCGCATCCGCACCTCGCGCATCGCCGCCAACGTCTTCCCCAAGGCGCGCATCGTCTACAAGGTGACGACGCAGAAGGAGTTCAAGGAGACGATCAACCAGTTCTACGGCCAGGAATCGGCCATGGACATGGGCAGCGTGGACGATCTGCTCTCGGGGATGGCCGACGAGGGCGAGTTGCTAGAAGGCGGCTCGGCCGACGAGGTGTCCGCCGCGGCCGACAACGAGCTGGTGAAGCTCGTGAACAAGGTGATTGTCGATGCTTACAACCAGGGGGCGTCGGACATCCATATCGAACCCTATCCCGGCAAGGCGAAGACCGAGATCCGGTTTCGCAAGGACGGCAACCTGGGGCCCTACATCGAGGTGCCGGCGAGTTACCGCGCGGCGATCGCGGCGCGCCTCAAGATCATGTGCGACCTCGACATCTCGGAGAAGAGGAGGCCCCAGGACGGCAAGATCAAGTTCAAGAAGTTCGGGCCCCTCGATATCGAGCTGCGCGTCGCCACCATCCCGACCGCCGGGGGGGTCGAGGACATCGTCATGCGTATCCTCTCCGGCGGAGAGCCGATTCCCCTCGACAAGATGGGCTTCACGACGACCAACCTGGAGAAGCTCAGGGCGGCGGTGTCCAAGCCCTACGGCCTGTTCTTCGTGTGCGGCCCGACCGGCTCCGGCAAGACCACGACGCTGCATTCGGTGCTGAAGTCCCTGAACACCCCCGACACGAAGATCTGGACCGCGGAGGACCCGGTCGAGATCACGCAGAAGGGCCTGCGGCAGGTCCAGGTCAACAGGAAGGCGGGACTGGACTTTGCCACGGTGATGAAGGCGTTCCTGCGCGCTGACCCGGACATCATCATGGTCGGCGAGATGCGCGACAAGGAGACCACCTCCATCGGCATCGAGGCCTCGCTAACGGGCCACCTGGTGTTCGCCACCCTGCACACGAATTCGGCGCCGGAGTCGATCATCCGCCTGCTCGACATGGGAATGGACCCGTTCAACTTCTCCGACGCGCTGCTCGGCATCCTGGCGCAGCGCCTGGCGCGGCGCCTGTGCGGCTGCAAGCAGGCCTATACGCCGGAGCCCGCCGAGCTGACCTCGTTCCTGCGAGAGTACTGCGAGGAGCTGATGAGCACGCCGAAGTTCAAGGCCGACCCCAAGGGCGCAATGGAAGCGGTGTACAGGGAGTGGGTCAAGGTCTACGGCAACGACAAGGGCCAGCTCACCTTCTACAAGCCGTTGGGCTGCGACAAGTGCGGCGGCTCCGGGTTCAAGGGGCGCTGCGGCCTGCACGAGCTGCTCATCGCCTCGGACCGCCTGAAAAAGGCGATCCAGGAGCACGCGCGGGTGGCCGAGATTCTCGCTATGTCCATGGAGGAGGGCATGCGCACGCTGAAGCAGGACGGCATGGAGAAGTGCCTCACCGGCGTGACGCACATCAAGGAAGTGCGTTCCGTCTGCATCAAGTAGTTAGCGGCGCGCTTCGATGAGCGCCACGATCGGCTCGAGCACCGGGGCGCGCCTCGTGGGTGAGGCGCCCACCGCCGCGGAGGATCTCGGGCAGCGGCTGGAGCAGCTCAACGCGATCGGCGCGTCGCTCTCGGCCGAGCGCGACATCGATAGGCTCCTGGAGGCGATCCTCAACGCCGCCCAGAGGATCACGCGCGCCGATGGGGGCTCGCTCTACCGCGTCGCGGAGGACAACACGCTGCGATTCGAGATCGTGCGCACGAGCTCGCTCAAGTACTACCTCGGCGGCACCACCGGCAACCCGGTGCCATTCCCGCCGATCCACCTGTACAAGGACGGCAAGCCGAACCACAGCATGGTGGCGGCGTACGCGGCGCTCACCGGCAAGACCGTCAATATCGCCGACGCGTACACGGCAGACGGGTTCGACTTCTCCGGCACGCGTGCATTCGACTCCAACACCGGCTATCGCTCCAAGAGCTTCCTCACCGTGCCGATGCGCAACCACGAGGGCGAGATCATCGGCGTGCTGCAGCTCATCAACGCGCAGGACCCACGCTCGGACGAGATCGTCGCCTTCTCGGCTTCCGACCAGCGCCTGGCCGAATCGCTCGGCTCGCAGGCGGCGATCGCGCTCACGAACCGCATGCTCATCAACCAGCTCGAGCAGCTGTTCGAGTCTTTCATCAACCTCATCAACACCGCGATCGACGAGAAGTCGCCCTACACCGGCGGGCACTGCCAGCGCGTGCCGCAGCTCACCATGATGATCGCCGAAGCCGCGAGCGACGCGCGCAGCGGTCCGCTCGCCGAGTTCCGGATGGACAACAAGGACCGCTACGAGCTCAAGATCGCCGGCCTGCTGCATGACTGCGGCAAGGTGACGACGCCCGTGCACGTGGTCGACAAGGCCACCAAGCTCGAGACCATCTACGATCGCATCCACCTTATCGACACGCGCTTCGAGATCCTCAAGCGCGACGTTGAGCTGGACTGCCTGAGGAAGAACATCGGCGAGAAGCAGATGCGAGAGCGGCTGCGCGAGCTCGAGGAGGACCGCAAGTTCCTCCACGCCTGCAACATCGGCAGCGAACGCATGCGCGACGAGGACGTCGCGCGTGTGCGGCGCATCTCGGAATACCGCTGGCGCGAGATCACCGGCCACGAGGCGAAGTTCCTCACCGAGGACGAGGTGATGAACCTGACCATCCGCACCGGCACGCTCACCGAGGAGGAGCGCAAGATCATCAACCACCACATCGTCGCCACCATCAAGATGCTCGAGGCCTTGCCATGGCCGCGGCACCTGACCAAGGTCCCGGAGTATGCCGGGGGGCACCACGAGCGCATGGACGGCAAGGGCTACCCCAAGGGCCTCGTGCGCGAGCAAATGTCGGTGCAGGCGCGCTGCATGGGCATCGCCGACATCTTCGAGGCGCTCACCGCCAAGGACCGCCCGTACAAGAAAGGCAAGACGCTCTCGGAGTCGCTCGAGATCCTAGGGCGCATGAAGCTCGAGCAGCACATCGATCCCGATCTTTTCGACATCTTCGTGCGCCACAGGATCTATCGGCGCTACGCCGAGTTGTTCCTCGACGCCGAGCAGATCGACGAGGTCGACGAGTCGCGCATTCCCGGCTATCGGCCCTGATCGCCCGCCTGTCGAGCGCGCGCGGGAAATGTCGACAGGCTGCCCGCGCGCGTGACGAAATGCACTCGCGACGGTGCATTGAACGTGTATAAGAAGCCGCGGTTCGTTAACCGCGCCAACCAGGGGGGCGAGCGGTGAGCGCTTGGCCGAGCAACGAGAGATTTTCGCAGCGGGCGTTCTTCCCTCTCATCCTCGTCATCTTTACCGCCTCGGGCTTCGCCGGGCTCATCTACGAGTCGGTGTGGAGTCACTACCTCAAGCTCTTCCTCGGCCATGCCGCCTATGCGCAAACGCTGGTGCTCGCCATCTTCATGGGCGGCATGGCGCTGGGCGCCTGGTGGTGCAGCCGCATCTCGGGGCGCTGGCGCGACCTGCTTTTTGCTTACGCGGTGATCGAGGCGCTGATCGGGCTGGCGGCGCTGGGCTTCCATGCCGTGTTCAATGCGGCGACCGCGTTCGCGTTCGATCACGCCATTCCGGCGATCGGCTCGCCGGCCGGCGTGCAGGCTTTCAAGTGGGCGCTCGGCGCGACGCTGATATTGCCGCAGTCGATCCTGCTCGGCATGACCTTCCCGCTGCTCACCGCCGGCGTGGTCCGCGTGCGCCCGGACCGCTCGGGCCACGCGATCGCGATGCTCTACTTCACGAACAGCTTCGGCGCCGGCATCGGCGTGCTCGCAAGCGGCTTCTACTTCATCCCGCTTGCCGGCCTGCCGGGGACGCTCATCGCGTCGGGCATCATCAACCTCGGCGTCGCAGCCGCGGTGATCCTCCTGCCGGGACGCAAGTCGGGCACCGTCGCAGCGGCCGCGGCGGAGGCGGCAGCCGCGCCGGTCGGTCGGGCCGACGAGCGGCTGCGTCTGCTGCTCGCGGTCGCGGCGCTGACCGGCGCTTCCTCATTCATCTACGAGATCGGCTGGATCCGCATGCTCGCGCTCGTCCTGGGCAGCTCGACGCACGCGTTCGAGATCATGCTCTCCGCCTTCATTCTGGGCCTCGCGTTCGGCGGCCTCTGGGTGCGCCGGCGCGCCGACACCTCGCGCGATACCATGCGCTTCCTCGGCGGCGTGCAGCTCGCCAAGGGCATCGCCGCGCTGGCGACGCTGCCCGTCTATGCCGGCTCGTTCTACCTGATGCAGGGGCTGGTCGAGTCGCTCGCGCCCACGGAGAACGGCTACGCCGCCTATAACTTCACGAGCCACGGCATCGCGCTGGCCGTGATGTTCCCCGCGGCTTTCTGTGCCGGCATGACGCTGCCCCTCATCACCAAGACGCTCCTGCGCCTGGGCGCCGGCGAGCGCGCGATCGGGCAGGTCTACGCGGCGAACACTGCCGGCTCGATCATCGGCGTGATGGCTGCCGTTCACATCGGCATGACGCTCCTTGGCGTGAAAGGCGTGATCATCGCGGGCGCCATCATCGATCTTGCGCTCGCTGTGGCCTTGCTCGGGCGCGCTTCTGGCGTGCGCCGCGTCGCCTACACCGCCGGGGCGCTCGCCGCGTCCGCGGGCATGGTGCTGTATGCCGCCCTTGGGGTTCAACTGGACGTCCATCATATGGCTTCGGGCGTCTATCGCCATGGCACGCTGCTGGACCGCAGCAAGCACCGCATCGCGTACCACGAAGACGGCAAGACGACCACGGTGTCGGTCACGGTCCAGGAGCACAAATACGCCCTGCGCAACAACGGCAAGTCCGACGGCGCCGTCAACATCAACGGCGAGCCGACCGACGACGAGGTCACGATGGTGCTCATCGGAGCACTGCCTATGCTCCTGGTGCCCGACGCGCGGCACGTCGCGAACATCGGCTTCGGCACTGGCCTCACCGCCCATACGATCCTCGCCTCCGAGCAGCTGGCAGCGCTCGATACGATCGAGATCGAGCCCGCCGTGGTACGCGCCGCCCGCGAGCTGCTGCCCGGAAACCGCAGGGCTTACGAGGATGCGCGCAGCCGAGTCCATCTCGAGGACGCGAAGACCTTCTTTTCGAGCCGCCAGGCGATGTACGACGTCATCGTCTCGGAACCGTCCAATCCCTGGGTGAGCGGCGTGGCGAGCCTGTTCACGGAGGAGTTCTACCGCCATGCCCGCCGGCATTTGCGTGAAGGCGGGCTGTTCGTGCAGTGGGTGCAGCTCTACGAGTTCTCGCCGGTGCTTCTCGCGTCGGTGATCCAGGCGCTGCGGCCGGTGTTTTCCGACTACGTGATCTGGGCCGCCAACGACGGCGATCTCATCATCACCGCGGTGAATGGCGGCAAAGTGCCCGAGCCGTCCGCCTCCGGCTTCTCGAACCACCGCATGGCGGAGTTGCTTGGGCGGATAGGCGTCCGGAATCTCGAAGACCTCAAGCTGCACCGGGTCGCCAGCCGCCGCGTCATGGACGCGTACTTCGCGTCCTTCGGCGCCGAAGCGAACTCGGACTTCTTTCCGCTCGTGGACATCCACGCCTCGAAGGCGCGCTTCATGCGCGCCCGCGCAACCGGGCCCCTGCAGCTCCTGGAGGCGCCGCTGCCGCTGCTCGACCTCTTCGAGCCCGGATACCTGTCCGACACGAGTCGCCTGTCTCCCGGGGAGCGCCCGAGCGGCAACCCTCGCGCGTCGCTTGCTTTCGAGGCCGCGCTGGTGCGCGACTTCATCCTCGACGCATCGCGGGACCTCGGCACGATGAGCAGAAACGCCGCGGGCGCCCTCACCATGCTGCGCGCGGCAATGGTCGAGTGCCGCGTGCTGCTGCCGAAAGGGGTGGCATCGTCGAGCCTGCGGGCGTTCGCCCGCCTCATCAACGGCCACCTGCCTGGCCCGCAAGCCGCGGAAGTGTGGGAGAAGCTGCGGGCATCGCCATGCACGGCGAGGCTCGATGCCCAGGACTTGCAGTGGCTCGAGCTGCATGCGGCGATAGCCGCGCGAGAGCCGCAGCGCATTGCCGAGGCGGCCGAGGCGATTCTCGAGGCTTCCGCCGAGCTTGGAGCCGACGCCAAAGCCTACGCGCTGGCGGCGCTCATGTCCGGCCGGATCCTGTCCGGACGGCCCATGCTCGCCGCAAAGGCATTCCGGGTCCACCGCAACTCTCTTCGCGAGGTACGGGAATGGCAGCCGGTGTTCACCTTCCTTGGCGCCCACGCATTTGGCCCGATTGGCGGAACGGGCGACGCAATTTGAACGCGGATGGCAAAAAGCGTCACTTTGGGCGCGCTGAGCCCGCTTCCGGCGTGAAAATCGTCACGCTGTCTGCCTGGCATGCGTTTTGCGAGCTATCGGGTGGGTCCACCAGACCTCTTCTCAACAAACGAAAAGGGAGCACTTAATGAAGAAGCAGATCCAACGGGGCTTTACCTTGATCGAACTGATGATCGTCGTTGCGATCATCGGCATCCTGGCCGCGGTTGCGCTGCCGGCCTATCAGGACTACACGGTGCGGGCCAAGATGTCCGAGGTTCTGCTCGCTGCCAGTGCCTGTCGCACGAGCATCACCGAGGTCTATCAGACTGGCGGCACCGCGCCGACTGCCAACGACTGGGGCTGCGAGGGCGTGAAGTCACAGTTTGTGGCGATGCTCGAAACCGACGACAACGGCGTGATCAGCGTCACGGTGCAGAACATCTCTGCCGACGTGAACGGCAAGCTGGTTCGCCTGGTGCCGTACGTCGACGACGTCAAGGCCTCGACGGCCACCGACATGGGCAAGGGCATCAACCGCTGGGACTGCGGTCCGGGGCCAGACCTCTTGAAGAAATATCTGCCCGGCTCCTGCCGCGCGGACGTGAACTAAGAAGCACGGCTTCGCAAAAAGGTACCCTTCGGGGTACCTTTTTTTTTGCATGAAGATCTCGCCTACCGCCGTCTCCGGTGCGCTCATCGCCGCGCTGGCGGCCGCGCTCTACTTGCCTTTCCTCGGCAACGCGCTCGTCTTCGACGACGGCTTCTTCTTCTCGGGGCGCAACTTCGCGCGCTACGCGACCACGCCCTTCGGGCTGGAGCTGAGGCGCCCGGCCTATTTTTCGCTCGCTTCCGTGGAGGTGATTTGGGGCGGCATCCGCAGCCACCGGCTGGTCAGCCTCGCGCTGCACATCGCCACGGCGCTCGTCCTCTACAAGCTGGTGGTCGACTTGCTGCGGCAGGCGGCGTCGCAAGTGCGCGTGCACCTCGCGGCATTCGGCGCCGCCGCCGCGTTCGCCCTGCACCCTATTGCCGTCTACGGCGCCGGCTACCTGATCCAGCGCACCGGCCTCCTTGCTACGTTGTTTGCGCTGGTCTCGCTGCTGCTATTCGCCCGCGGCGCGACGCGGGGCAGCCATGCTGACGCGGTTTCGGGGGCGGCGTGCTACGCGCTGGCGGTGCTGTCGAAGGAGACCGCGGTGCTCGTGCCCGCGGCTGCGCTCGTCGTGCTTTCCCTCGTGCGCTGCGAGCGGCGCTTTGCGCTGCGGCACGCCGCGATCTATGCCGGGCTGTGCCTGCCCGCGGCGGTCCTTGTGACGCTCCTTGTCAAAGGCAAGATCGGCGCGACCTACGAGCCGGATTTCGCAGTCGTCGCCAGCCAGGCGGTGGCCATGGGCACCGCTCCCGCCGGCAGTCCGTGGCTCACGAGCGCCATGACGCAGGCCGAGCTCTTTTTCCGCTACCTCGGGCTGTGGCTATGGCCGGACACCGACGCCATGTCGATCGACCTGCGCGTCGAGCTCGGCGGCGGGGCGGGATGGGCTGCCGCCTTTTTCCTTTTTCCGGCTCTCTGCGGCGCGCTTCTCGTGCGCGGGGGCCGATGGGCGCTTGCCGGGTTCGGACTCGCCTGGTTCTGGATTCTCTTCCTGGTGGAGCTCACGACCGTGCGCTTCGCCGACGCCTTCGTGCTCTATCGCAGCTACCTGTGGGCGCCCGGCCTGGCGATCGCATTCGCGGCTCTCGCCTCTTCCCTCCCGGGCAGGCTGCTCGTCGTGCTCCTCGTGGCCGGCGTTCCGGCCCTCGCGATCCAGGCGCATGACCGGCTGCAGAGCTTCTCCACCGGCCTTGCGGTGTGGCAGGACGCGGTCGACAAGCTTCCCGCCGGGGCGCCTCCCGGCGGCTCGCGAACGCTTTATCAGCTCGGCCGCGAGCAACTCTATAGCGGCGACGCCGACAAGGCGATCGCCACCATCGACCGGTGCATCGCCCGGTACCCGCAAACCTACGATTGCTGGTTCGCGCGCGCGGCCATCCATGTGGAGCTCGAAGAGTACGAGCGGGCATTGCCCTTCATCCGGCGGGCGGCCGAGCTGCGGCCGGACTCCGGGGCGCCGGTGCACCTTCTCGGGGTGGCGCTCGAAAACAGCGGCCGCATTGAGGAAGCGCGTGCGAGCTACCACGCGGCGGTGAAGCTGGGCTTCAAGGGTGCGCGGTACCGCCTGCAGCAGCTCGATGAGCCCGGCAAGGGGCTGCTCCCGGCTACTCGAAGCGCAAAGCCTCCACCGGATTGAGCCGCGCCGCCTTGCGCGCCGGATAGAAGCCGAAGAACACGCCGATCACGAAGGCGAACGCCACGGCGAGGCCGACAGCGGCCGGCGACAGGAGCACCTGCCAGCCAAGGAAGCTGCCCACGGCGAGCGAGGCGGCGAGCCCCAGGCCCACGCCGATCAGGCCGCCGATAAGCGAGAGCGTCACCGCCTCGACGAGGAACTGCCCGAGGATGTCGCGCGTGCGCGCGCCGAGCGCCATGCGCAGGCCGATCTCGCGCGTGCGCTCGGTGACCGAGACCAGCATGATGTTCATGATGCCGATGCCGCCCACGAGGAGCGAAACCGAGGCGACCGACGCGAGCAGAAGCGCGAGCACGCGGCTCGATGCCTCCTGCGCCGCCATCACCTCCTGCAGGTTGCGCAGCGAGAAATCGTCCTCGGTGCCCGGCTGCAGGCGGTGGCGCTGGCGCAGCAGCGCGCGCACCTGCTCCTCGACCGACTTGGTGTCGTAGCCCTGCGCGGCCTTTACCCAGATCGTGCTTACCGCGCGCTGCTTTGCCTGCGTGGCCGAGCCCAGGACGCGCCCGCGCGCCGTGGCGATTGGCACGATGATCAGGTCGTCCTGGTCGGTGCCCATCAGGCTCTGGCCCTTGGTTTCGAGCACGCCGATCACGGTGAAGGGCACGCGCTTGATGCGAATCACCTGGTCGATCGGATCCGCCGAGCCGAACAGCTCGCGCGCCACCGTGCTCCCGATGAGCACCACCTTGCCCGCGCCCGATACCTCCGAGGGATAGAACGAGCGCCCAGCGGCGAGCCGCCATTCGCGCACCTCGAGGTATTCCGGTGTGGTGCCGTAGATCTGCGTTGCCCAGTTGGCGTTCCCCCAGATCACTTGGGCACCGCCGCGCAGCGCGGGGGCCGCCGTGGCTTCCGGAATCTCGCGGTTGATCGCGATAGCGTCGTCCTCCGAGAGCGACTGGCCTGAGCCGAGCGCAAGCCGCGCGCCGCTCTGCGTACGCGCACCCGACATGATGAGCAGCAGGTTCGACCCGAGCGCGCGGATCTGCTCCTCCACGCGGGCCTGCGCGCCCGCGCCCACGCCCATCATGACGATCACCGCGCCCACGCCGATGACGATGCCGAGCATCGTCAGCGCGCTGCGCAGCTTGTTGATCGCGAGCGCTCGCAGGGCGAGGCGCAGGAGGGCGCCGAGGCTCATGCCGCAATCCTCTCCGCCGCGAGCAGCGCCGCAGCGTCCGCCGGCCGGTTGGCCTGGTCTTTCACGATGCGGCCATCGAGGAAGCGGAGGATCCGACCGGCGAAGCGCGCGACGTCGTTCTCGTGGGTCACGACGATCACGGTCATGCCGTGGCGGTTCAGTTCCTGCAGGAGCGCCATGATCTCGAGCGTGGTGTGCGAGTCGAGTGCGCCGGTGGGCTCGTCGGCGAGGATGAGCAGCGGCTCGGTGACGAGCGCCCGGGCGATGGCCACGCGCTGCTGCTGGCCGCCGGAGAGCTGCGAGGGCAAGTGCCCGGCCCGGCCGCTCAAGCCCACGCGCTCCAGCATGCGCAGAGCCTTCTCCTGCCGCTCTTTCCTGGGTAGTCCGGCATACACGAGCGGCAGCTCGACGTTCTCGACGGCGGGCGTGCGCGCGAGCAAGTTGAAGTGCTGGAACACGAAGCCGATCTGGCGATTTCGCACCTGTGCGAGGCGATCGGGATCGAGTTCCGAGACGGGTTCGCCGGCGAGCCGGTATTCGCCGCTCGTCGGCCGGTCGAGGCATCCGAGGAGGTTCATGAAGGTCGACTTGCCCGAGCCCGAGGGCCCCATGACGGCGATGAACTCGCCCGCGCGGACGTCCGCGCTCACGCCATCGAGCGCACGCACCTCGGTCTCGCCCATGGCGTAGACCTTGGTAAGGCTGCGGACCTGGATGAGCATCAGAACAGGCGAAAGCGCGGTAGCCCGGCGGGCGCACCTCCGGCGGCACCGGCGGCGATCCCGACGATCACGTCGGCACCCTCGGCGAGCGGGCCGCCAAGAAGCTCGGTGCTCGCGCCGTCGGTGAGGCCGAGGCGCACATCGACCGGCTGGGGCCCGGCGGGACCGGGAATCCACACGCGACCGCTCGAAACGGCGCCGCCGCGCCCGCGCGCCTCCGCAAGCAGCTTCTCCCAGGCGGGGCGCTGCTCGGGCGTCACGATGTGCCCGATCCGGGCGTTTGTGTCGGCGCGAATGCGGTCGAGCTCGCGCTTGCGCTCGGCCTCGGGCGCCTCGCGCAGCGCGGCGAAGCGCCGGCGCGACTCGGCGAAGATGTCGTCGAGCTGGGCCTTCTGAGCATCGCTTGGCTTCAGCTCCTTCAGGACGCGCTCGCGAAATTGCCCCGGCCGCGAACCGGCGGACGGCTCGGCGGGCGCGGGACTGTCAACGGCCCCGGGCGGTCTCCAGCGTAGCGCCGCATTGGCCACCTTGAGGGTGCTCTGGCGGCTATCGACCTGGATGCGCACGTTCGCCGTCATGCCCGGCAGCAGCGCCAGGTCGGGATTCGCGGCCGAGATGATGACCGTGTAGCTCACGACGTTCTGCACGTTCTGCGGCGACTTGCGGATCTGGCGGATCTCGCCGGAGAAGCTGCGCCGGGGGAAGGCGTCCACGCTGAAGCTCACCGGCATGCCGACGCGGAGGCGTCCGACGTCCGCCTCGTCGATCGCCGCCTCCACCTGCATGTCGCGCAGGTCCTGGGCGATGGTGAAGAGCACCGGCGCCTGCAGGCTCGCCGCGACCGTCTGGCCAGCGTCGACGTTTCGCAGGATGACCGTCCCGTCCACGGGAGCCCGGATGATGGTGCGCTCGAGGTCCACCTCGGCCTGCTTGAGCAGGGACTCGCGCTGCTTCACGGTAGCGAGCGCGCTCCTCACCTGCGCCTCGCTCACCTTGAGATGCGCCTGGACCGCGCGCAGCTGCTCGCGCGTGCTCGCGGCGACAGTGCGCGCCTTGTCGAGCTCGGCGCCGGAGATGTAGTTCTTGTCGACGAGCGACTGCTTGCGCTCGAGGTCGCGCTCGGCATCGGAGAGCGACACCTTGACGCGCGCGATCTCGGCCTGCTGCGCCGCGAGCGTCGAGCGCGCCACCGCCACCGCGCTGTGCGCAGCGTCGAGGTCGGCGCGCGCCTGGTTCACGCGCAGCTCGAAGGTGGCCGGGTCGATGCGCGCGATGACCTGGCCGCTCGCCACCGGTGTGTTGAAGTCGGCGAAGATCTCCTTCACCTGCCCCGAGATCTGCGAGCCGACCTGCACCGTGGTGACGGCGTTGAGGGTGCCGCTCGCCGCGACCACGGCGGCGAGCGGCCCGCGCTCGACCTTTGCCAGGCGGTACTTGGGCTCGCCGCCGCCGTTGCGCGCCTGGTACCAGT
>DASRKB010000111.1:0-6983 GCA_035649175.1 Burkholderiales bacterium
CATGCATCCGAGCTGGCTCATCTTCTCGCAGGGGTTTCGCTCCCATGTGCTGCGCGTCGCGAGCAAACGGCTGTTCGACGTCGTGATGAGCGTCGGCATCCTGATCGTCACGGCGCCGATCGCGTTGCTCACCGCGCTCGCGATCTACCTCGAGGACCGCGGGCCGGTGTTCTATCGCCAGATCCGCACGGGCGCGAATGGCCGCCAGTTCTCGATCTTCAAGTTCCGCAGCATGCGTCCCGACGCGGAGCGCGACGGTCAAGCCGTCTGGGCACAGGCCGACGATGCGCGCATCACGCGGGTAGGCGCCATCATCCGGCGGCTGCGCATCGACGAGCTGCCGCAGCTTCTGAACGTGCTTCTGGGCCAGATGAGCCTCATCGGGCCGCGGCCCGAGCGCCCGGCGTTCGTCGAGCAGCTCGCACAAACCGTGCCCTTCTATCATCAGCGCCATTTCGTCAAGCCCGGCATCACCGGATGGGCGCAGGTGCGCTACAGCTACGGCGCCTCGCGGGTCGACGCGCAGCACAAGCTCGAATACGACCTTTTCTACGTGAAGCACCACAGCTTCGCCTTCGACCTCATGGTGCTCCTGCAGACGGTTGAAGTCGTTCTCTTCCGCCTCGGCGCGCGCTGAGGCCGCCGGCGCCTCGCCCGCAAAGCGCCCATGAGGTTCGAGCTCCTTTTCGAGAGTCCCGGTGCGCTGAGCTACGCACTCGCGGCGCTCGCCTTCCTCGCTTTCGCGGCGTATCTCGCGCTCGGACGGCGCACGGGCCTCAGGGCGGCGCTGCTGCTCGGCGCCGCCGGGGCAAGCGCGCTGTGGGCGGCGTTGAACGTCGCCCTCGCCGCTACCCAGGCTCCGGTGTTTTGGCACGCGCAGGCGCTCGCCGACGCTGCGCGCGCGGGCGCGTGGCTTCTCTTCCTGGCCGTGCTGCTCAAAGGCGGACGCTGGAGCGCGGCGCTCTTCGCCCTGCCGTTCGTGGCTTGGGCAGCGATCTACGTTCCGGCTGGGGACCCGCGGCTCGTGCTGACGTTGCTGCTCGGTGTGGCTGTGGCGGGCCTGGTGCTCGTCGAGCAGGTCTTCCGCCGCGCGCCCGAGCAGGCCCGCTGGGCCATCAAACCGCTGTGCCTGGGCCTCGGCGGCGGCTTCGCGTACGACCTGTATCTGTACGCCGACGCGCTGCTCTTCGGGGGCCTGGACGCCGACCTCCTGGCGGCGCGCGGCTTCGCGCAGGCGCTGGCCGTGCCCTTCGTCGCGCTGGCCACGGCCCGCAACAAGGACTGGGCGAGCGACATCGCCTTCTCCCGGGGCGTCGTATTCCACTCCACGGCCTTCGTGGCCTCGGGGGTGTTCCTCCTCATCGTGGCTGCCGCGGGCTACTACGTGCGCTACTTCGGCGGCAGCTGGGGCAAGACGCTGCAGGCCGGGTTCCTCTTCGCGGCGGCGCTTCTCCTCGCGTGGCTCTTCTTCTCCGGAACGCTGCGCTCGAGGCTGCGGGTCTTCATCAACAAGCACTTCTTCGCCTACCGCTACGACTATCGCGAGGAGTGGCTGCGCTTCACGCGGCTGCTCTCGGCCAGCGCCCCCGGCGTGAGCGCCGGGCAGCGCTCCATCGAGGCGCTCGCGAATCTCGTCGAGAGCCCCGGTGGAGCGTTGTGGCTGCGCGAGGCGAATGGCGAATACGCGCTGGCGGCGCGGTGGAACCTGCCCGAGCTGCCGGCAAGCCAGGACGCCGGCGCCCCGCTCGCCGCCTTCCTCGCGCGCACCGCCTGGGTCCTCGACCTGCACGAGTACCGCCGCCATCCGACGCGCTACCCCGGGCTCGAGTTCCCCGACTGGCTCGACCAGGTGCGCGCGGCCTGGCTCGTGGTGCCGCTCTTCGCGCAGGAGGAGCTGCTCGGCTTCGTGGTGCTCGCCACGCCGCGCGCCGCGATCGAGCTCAACTGGGAGGTGCGCGACCTCCTCAAGACGGCGGCGCGACAGGTGGGCGGCTTCCTCGCCCAGATCCGGGCCTCGGAGGCGCTCCTCGAGGCACGCAAGTTCGATGCCTTCAACAAGATGGCGGCGTTCGTCGTGCACGACCTCAAGAACCTCGTGGCGCAGCTCGCGCTCCTGCTCAAGAACGCCGAGCGCCATCGCCACAATCCGCGCTTCCAGGAGGACATGCTCGCCACCGTGCGCCATGTCGCCGAGCGGATGAACAAGCTCCTTTCCCAGCTCGGCAGCGGCGGCCGCGCCGAGGAGAACCTGGTCGCCATCGACCTCGCGCGCCTGCTTCATCGGGTCGTGGAAGAGCGCCGCCCCGAGCGCGGCGCGATCGAGGTGGAGGCGGCCGGCGCGCTCACGACGCTCGCCCACGAGCAGCGGCTCGAGCGCACGCTCGGCCACCTGGTGCAGAACGCCATCGATGCCACGCGCGAGGGCGGCGTGGTGCGCGTGCAAGCCTTCGCCGAAGGCGAGGAGCTGGTGGTCGAGATCGCCGACACGGGCTGCGGGATGAGCGAAGCGTTCGTGCGCGAGCGCCTGTTCCGGCCCTTCCAGAGCACCAAGGCGGACGGCATGGGTATCGGCGCCTACGAGACCTCCCAGTACCTCCGCGAGATCGGCGGGCGCATCGAAGCGCACAGCCAGCCTGGCAAGGGTACGCGGATCCGCGTTACTCTTCCGCCCGCCGAAGCCGCGCGCGCGGTGGCCTAGGCCATCATGAGCGAACGAAAACATCCCCTGCTGATCGTCGAGGATGACCCGGCGCTGCAGACGCAGATGCGCTGGGCCTTCGAACAGTACGAGCCGGTGACGGCGGGCGACCGGCCCGGCGCGCTCGCGGAGCTGCGTCGCCACCGCCCTGCCGTGGTCACCATGGATCTCGGCCTGCCGCCACATCCCGGCGATGCCTCGGAAGGCTTTGCGCTGCTGCAGGAGATCCTCGCCGCTGCGCCGGACACCAAGGTGATCGTGCTCACCGGGCAGAACGACCACGCCAACGCGCTCAAGGCGATCGCGCTCGGTGCCTACGACTTCTACTCCAAGCCGTTCGAGCCCGAGCT
Organism: Burkholderiales bacterium; assembly: GCA_035649175.1. Taxonomy (GTDB): domain Bacteria; phylum Pseudomonadota; class Gammaproteobacteria; order Burkholderiales; family SG8-39; genus SCGC-AG-212-J23. Next base: position 3,049 of record DASRKB010000111.1, read on the forward strand.
GCTCGCCTTGATGATCGAACGGGCGTACCGCGTGCACGAGCTGCAGGCCGAGAACAAGCGCCTGCAGTCCGCACAGCGCAGCGGGCCGTTGAGCGAGATCCTCACGCGCGATCCACAGATGCTGAAGGTGTGTGCGACCATCGAGAAGGTGGCCGGCACCAATGCGACGGTCATGCTGCTCGGGGACTCGGGCACCGGAAAGGAGCTGCTCGCGCGCGGGGTTCATGCGCTCTCGGAACGCAAGGGCGCGCGCTTCGTGGCGATCAACTGCGCTGCGATCCCGGAGAACCTCCTCGAAAGCGAGCTTTTCGGCTACGAGAAAGGCGCCTTCACGGGGGCGGCCAAGCAGACGCCGGGCAAGATCGAGCTGGCGAACCGCGGCACCCTCTTCCTCGACGAGATCGGCGACCTGCCCTCGGCGCTGCAGGCGAAGATCCTGCGCTTCCTTCAGGACCGCACCATCGAGCGAATCGGCGGCCGGCAGGAGATCCCGGTCGACGTGCGTGTCGTCTGCGCGACCCACCAGGACCTGACCGCGATGATCCGCGAAGGCCGGTTCCGCGAAGACCTCTACTACCGGCTCGCCGAGATCGTGGTCAACATCCCGCCCCTGCGTGAGCGCCAGGGCGACGCGGTCCTGCTGGCGCACGCTTTCGTGCGCCTTTACGCCGACGAATACAAGCGCCGGAGCGTCACCTTGCTGCCGGACGCTGTCTCGGCGATCGAGGCGAACCCATGGCCGGGCAACGTGCGGGAGCTGCAGAACTGCGTGAAGCGTGCGGTCATCATGGCCGAGGCGAGCGCCCTCTCCGCGGCCGATTTCGGGCTCGCCTCGCCAGGCAAGGCGGACGAAGTGCCAACCCTCAAGGATGTGCGCGACGAAGCCGAGAGGAGCGCCGTGGTGCGCGTGCTGTCGCGCGTCAACGGCAACATGAGCCGCGCCGCGGAGCTCCTCGGCGTGAGCCGCCCGACGCTTTACGATCTGATCAACCGGTTCGGCCTTAAGGAAGCGCAAAGATGAGAAACCGCTACGCTCTCGTACTCGCCCTGGCAGTTCTTCTCGCCGGCTGCGGAGGCGACGACCCGCAGGCGCTCGTCGCCTCGGCGAAGGAGTACATCGCCAAGCGCGAATTCGCTGCCTCGATCATCGAGCTCAAGACTGCGCTGCAGCAGGACCCGGGGAACGCCGAAGCACGCTATCTGCTCGGGCTCACCTCACTCGAAGCGGGCGACGTCGTTACCGCCGAGGTCGAGCTCGGCAAGGCGCGCGAGCTCGGCTATGGCGGCGAAGAGCTGCAGGTCGCGCTTGCGCGCACGCTGCTCGCGAAGGGAGAGGCCGCGAAGGTGGTCGCCGAATTCGGCGCGACGAAGCTCTCCTCGCCCAGGCACCAGGCGGAGCTTCGCGCCGTGATCGGAAACGCGCAGCTCGCGCAGAGCAAGCCCGAAGAGGCGAAAAACGCCTTCAACGAGGCGCTCGCCATCGATCCGGGTAACGCCGCTGCGAATCTCGGACTCGCGCGGCTGGCCGCTTCGCAGCGAGACCTCGCCGGCGCCGACAAGCGGGTTGCCACGGCGCTCGAGACGATGCCGAAGAGCGCGGAAGCCCTTCTGCTGAAGGCAGATCTGCTCGCCGTGCAGGGGAACAACGCGGCGGCGGAGAAAGCCTATCGCGAAGCGGTCGCGGTACAGACCAACCCCATCCCGGCCAGGCTGGCTCTCATCGCCCATCTGCTGAGAACCCAAGCCCTCGACAAGGCGTCCGTGGAAGTCGCGGCCCTCGAGGAAGCGGCGCCCAGGGATCCGCGTACCAGCTATGCCAAGGCGCTGCTCTTCAGCGCGCAGCGCGAATTTGCGCGCGCGCGCGAGTCCATCCAGCAAGTGCTCAAGGTCGCGCCGACGCACCTCCCGAGCCTGATGATCGCCGGCAGAGCGGCATTCGAAATGCGCGCCTACGCCGAGGCGGAAAGCCATTTCCGCAAGGTGCTGCAGAACGCTCCGAATGCAATCGGCGCAAAACGGCTGCTCGCCGTGACGCATCTGCGGATGGGCCAGAGCGCGCTTGCTCTTTCCGAAGCGAAGGAGTTGCTGGCTGCGACAGGCGACGATCCGAGCATCGTGGCTCTGGCCGCCGAGGCCTATCTCGCAAACGGCGACGTCGCCGCCGCAAGCCGGGAGTTCGAGAAGGCAAAGCGGCTCGCGCCCGACAATGCCAGCGTGCAGACCAGGCTCGCGCTCGTGCGCCTCGCCACGGGAGAGGGCGAGCGCGGCCTGAAGGAGCTCGAGGCCGCGGCAGCGAGCCAACCGGACGACTACCAGGCCGACCTCGCGCTTATTGCGGCTCACCTTCGCCAACGGCAGCCCGATAAGGCGCTCAAGGCCATCGACGCCCTGGAGAAGAAGCAGCCGAACAACCCGCTCACGCACAATCTGCGCGGCCTGGCGCTTGGCCTCAAGCGCGACTTCAGCGGCGCGCGCGCGAGCTTCGAGCGGGCGCTTCGGCTCAATGCGAGCTATATGCCGGCGGTGGCCAACCTCGCGCGCCTCGACCTGCGCGAGAACAAGCCTGACGCCGCAAGAAAGCGCTACGAAGCCGTGCTGGCGAAGGAGCCGAACAACGAGCAGGCGCTCTCCGGCCTGGCGGCGGTGCTGCGTATCAGCGGCGCACCGCAAGAAGAGACCGAGAAGCTGCTGATGCGCGCCATCGCGGTGAACCCCAGTTCGCCGCGCGCGCGATTCGCGCTCGTCAACTTCCACCTGCGCAATCGCGAAGTCTCGAAGGCTCTCGCCGCGGCGCAGGAAGCGCAGGTCGCGATACCGAACAATCCGGGGATCGCGCAAGCGTTGGGTACCGTGCAGCTCGCCGCCGGCGATACGCGGCAGGCGATCGCCACGTTCACGCGCGTCGCGGAGATGGCGCCGAAGTCGCCGCAGCCGCTCGTGCAGCTCGCCCGCGCGCAGATGGCCGCAAAACAGCCCGACGAAGCGCTCAAGTCGCTACGGGCGGCGCTCGCGCTGAAGCCCGACCTCGACACGGTCCAGCGCGACATCGCCGGCATTTACGTCGCGACCGGTCGCTATGACCAGGCTGTGGCGGAAGCGCGCGCGGTGCAAAAGCGGGAGCCGGAACAACCGTTCGGCTACGCGCTCGAGGCGGAAATCTACCTGGCGCAAAAGAAGCTTCCTCAGGCGGAGCAGACGTATCTCGCGGCGCTCAAGCGATTCGACCTGCCGGCGCTTGCCATGCGTACCCACGCGGTGATGACAGCGGCCGGCAAACGGGCGGAGGCGGACGCGATGGCCGACAAGTGGGTCCGCGCCCATCCGAAGGACGCCACGGTGCTCGGCTACCTGGGCGATCGCGCTATCGCGTCTAAGGACTACCGGAACGCAGCGACGCGCTACAAGGCCGCGCTCGAGCGCCAACCCGAGAATGCGCTGTTCTTGAACAATCTCGCGTGGGTTTCGAACGCGCTCAAGGAACCGAAGGCGCTGGAATACGCGGAGCGGGCCCATGAGCTTGCGCCGCTCCACCCGGGCATCATGGATACGCTGGGAGTGATCCTCGTGGAAAGGGGCGAGACCGAGCGCGGGCTGGAGCTGCTCGATCGTGCGTCGGATCTTGCGCCCACGAACAATGACATCCGGCTCAACTTCGCCAAAGCGCTCATCAAGGCGGGGCGCAAGGGCGCGGCGCGCAAGGAGCTGGAAGCGCTTTCCAAGCTGGACGGCAAGCTGCCCGTTCAGCAGGAGGCGGCGGCGCTCCTCGGGAAACTCTGATCCCGCGGACAGGAAAGCGTGACCACGATCGCCGTTGTCGGACTGGGTTACGTCGGGCTGCCGCTCGCCGTCGCATTCGGGAAAAAATACCGCACCATCGGCTTCGACCTTTCGGAGCATAAGGTCGCGGCGTACGCCAAGCAGCTCGACCCGACCGG
>DASRKB010000112.1:0-2274 GCA_035649175.1 Burkholderiales bacterium
AGCGCCCTGAGGGTCAGCGCCACGTCCTTTCGCGGGCCGTAGGCCCATCCCAGAATGCGCCTCGTGTACTTGTCCATTACCACCGCCAAGTACCGGTAGATCGCGCCCACCTTCAGGTACGTGATGTCCCCGACCCAGACCTGCACCGCACGGATCTCGGCCGCCAGCGTCTCGTTCTGGCGCTCACTCCGCCCTGTTAGGCCGAGGTGTCAACTAAATCGGGGGAAGTTTGGCGTCGGTCAACAACGCGCTGTTAGCCGTCATTTGTGTTCTCCAATGCGAGCACTCGTTTCCAGAGATCTTCAGCTCGGTGTCGTATGCTCGGTGTGGTTTGCGCTGATAGCCTTTTAAGGATCATGCGTACGCGCTGTAATTGGCGCTGGTGGAACACGGTGGCCTCGATCAGCGACAAACAGCAATCCGCCATTTCCAAGTCCTGGTCGACAGTTCGTTCCGAGACGTGAAACAGCTCCTGGTACCGCTCACGCTTGCGCTCAAGCCCTTGCTGCTTCTTTCGGCAATCGACGCACCTGACGCAATCGGACTCAAGTGGAAAACCCAGTTCTTCGTACCAGTATTTCTGCTCTTCCGCAAAGAAGATAAACGGCCTCCCGCAGTCGCGACACTGCCGTTTTAGATCAAAGTAATGTGTGACCGGTATTGTGGCCGGCAGTTGCCGAGAGAGGTCGGCCGGTATGGCCGTGTTTGGGATGCGGCACTCTATAGGCGAGTGCCAGTGGAGAAATACCTTTCCGGTTGCGTAGTCGCTTTCCGGATTAAGGCCGGTGATCCGCGGTTTCTGACCATAACGAGGATGCCGAACAAAACCCTTGTATTCGTCGGCAGATGCCATATGTGATCTTGACGGCTAACGTCCGCGTTAACCGGCGCGCGCCGCTTTCGCGCGCGTCCGTGTTGAACGCGTTGTTAGACGCCGCGGGCGCTTACCCTTAAGCACTGACCTCAACGCTTTGTTGACTGAAGCCGAGTCGGGAAATGCCTTTGCGACATCCCGGTCAAGGACCACGACGTTGGAACCTTCCTTTAGGAGCCGCTTGTAGTACTTGCCCCTTATCGCCTTTGAGTAGTCGAAGTCGTATTCGGCCCGCATTTGAGCCACATGATTGGTGCGTTTAGGTTTCATGCCGTTTGCGCTCATGCGCCGTAGCTAAGCGTGCACTGATGATGCGGATTGTCTCACCTTGCTCAGTATGCACAACCACGAGCAGGCGCTGATGCGAGGAGTGACCGATAGTGATCAGGCGTTCCTCGTTTCGGGAGGAGTCGGGATCTGGAAAGGTGGCCGAGAGGGGGTCGTAGAACGCGCTGACCGCTTCATCGAATGTGACCTTGTGCTTCCTTCGGTTGGCGTCTGCCTTCGCGCGGTCCCATCGGTCACCAACGCGCTGTTAGCGCGCAGTTCTTCGCGGCTGTGGCCAAAGCTTCGGATCACGAGCGGTATGCAAGACTGTCAGCACTATGACGCGCTTGGATTCCACACGATAGAAGACAGCATACGGGAAGCGCGTAACTAGTGCGCGACGCACTTCACCATGCACGCGCGAAAACATCTCCGGATAGCGCTCGATTGCGTCAAATGCGGCATTGATTGCCGAAAGGAACTGCTCGCCAAGCCCTTGAGCTTGACCCTCGTAGTACCCGAATCCAGCAGCGAGATCCCGCCCAACCTTCGGACGGTAAACAACCGGGAGAGCCACTAGCGTCGCCGGGCTTCGGCGAGCACTTGATCTCGGGAAAGAACGTCGTCGGGGTTACGCTCGTGTTCGGCTAAGCGTTCGTCAATGACCGCACGGTGGGCGTCGCCCAAAGGCACGGAACCTGGGTCTGAGGTAAGGCTCGCCCAGATGATCTCGAGCAGCCGCATACGTTCTTCCGGCGGCAACTTCAGGATTTCGGCAACGTCCGCGTCACTCATGTGTCAAGCCTACCACCTCCGCTTGCCTGCGCGCTAACGTCCGCGTTGACCGGCCGCGCCGGCGGACTGAAGCGCAGCGTAGCGACGCGGGCAAGTGGTCCGGTCGAACGCGCTGTTAGCCGTCAGGTGCGCGATTGCCAGCGTAAGCTCCCCCGAAATGTAGACAGTCTGGAAGTAGAGCTTTCTGGCACGATGCTACGTGAGGGAGGCTCGAATGAAGCGCTCGAAGTTTACGGAACAGCAGATCATCGGGGTGCTCAAGCAGGCTGAAGCCGGGGTGCCGGTGAAGGAGCTGTGCAGGAAGATCGGAGTTTCGGAGCAGACGTTTTACAACTGGA